>JAUZRS010000001.1 GCA_030950195.1 Gammaproteobacteria bacterium
AGCGCCCCCCATTGCCCCACCACTACCGTACCGCCTTTAATCTCCACCGCATGACCAAAATAGGCAGTGGCGGCATTCAAGGGTGCTGCCACAGTTGTTACAGGATCAATAATCGTGGGTAATAATTCTGCATTTTCGTTAATAATCGTTGCATTCGACCACCCTCCAATAGGTTTTTCAAACACATAAACCCGCCCTTGCTTATTCACTTTGTTGCTGGCTGCACCATCGGCACCCACCACAATGGTATTACCATCCACCGCCACACTGACACCAAAACCATCTGTATCTGCACCCGCACTGGCCATCAGCGTTGCAATTTGAACCCAATTACTGTTGACGTCTCGCTGATAAACATACGCTTTACCAGGAGCCTGCAAAATAGTTGGGTTCACTGGCGATGTCGTAAGAAGATTAGCACCAAAAGAATTAAGATTTTTTCCCGCTACCTGTGGCGCACCAATAACCAACGTGACACCGTCCGTGGCCACACTTAAACCGGTCAGATCACCCGCTTGCTGAAAGGCTTCCGGCAAAGTCACACCACCCACGGTTAAAGACGTTGCTGGAGTGATTGTTAACGCATTATCAACCAACGTCGCTGAAACTGGCGCAGCAGCCAAAGCCGCCATCACACTCATTGCCAATAAACTTTTCCGCCCAAAGCCGTTTTTTCTCACCTGAGTCATCATCACCAACTCCATCTGTCTTTATTAACTTAAATAATTATGTGACCGACATCACAACATTTTGGATTTTGTACGCATGTCGCTTCCAGATAAAAGAATTTACACGCTGTAAGCTACTTTTTAGCAGCGCCTTCTTATATTTTTCCAACAAATCATATTTAAACTTCCTTCATTATTTTAAACACACAGGTGAAAAAATAAGGCGATCTATGGCCAGCAAAAACAACAAACAAGGGGTAAAACGAATTTAAATCAGAAGGTTATGCTGAAGTCAAAATCAAGGGGGAACACAGAATCCCTACCCCGAACGGAGCAGGAAATAGATTAACAACAAATCAGTGGCGTTGACGCAAACCCAGCAGAGACAAAATCAACAACAGGTTAAACGGCAATGAACCACCGCCACCGCTGCCGCCACTGGATGCTGCCGTCACTTCAATCGCAAAAGGCGCTGTAGTGACAGAACCGTGGCCATCACTGACCGTAATACTGATCCCCTTATGGCTGCCCACATCTGCCGCAGTTGGCGTACCACTCAACTGACCACTCGCGCTCAAGGTCAACCAACTGGGCAGATTCTGCGCCGTGTAGGTTAGTGCATCGCCTTCTGCATCCGTAGCGTCCAATTGATAGCTGTACGCCACCCCAGCGATCACACGTGCCGTCGGCAGCCCGTTCACCACCGGCAACGCACTGACAATCACCGTACGAGTGACCGTTGCAGCAGAATTACCCGCCGCATCATCAGCATCGTAGCTGAGCGAATAACCGCCCGCCGTCACGGTGTCCACCGCACCAACACCGCTGATATTGGCATCCGCATCCACGTTGTCACTGACCGTCGCCCCCGGATCAACAAACGAAGTGCCCTCACTGACAATCAAGGGATTAGCGCCGTTCAACACAATCGTCGGCACAATTTGATCCGTCACCAACACAGTGCGAGTGGCCTGAGCCACATTGCCTGCCACATCAATGGCTTGATACACCACACGGTAACTGCCCAGAGCAGAGGCATTGACGTTATTGGATAAGGTCAATACCGTAACAACAGGATCGACATTATCCACCGCCGTGGCACCGGCATCGCTATAAACCGAACCCAAAGCAATGGTGAGCGTATCTCCTCCCGTGATGGTTATGACCGGCGCACCAATGTCTTTTACCGTCACCTGACGAGTCACACTGGCCGCCACATTTCCCGAGCCATCCTGAGCGTTGTAGGTCAAGCTGTAAACCGCAGGCACTGCCGTATTCACCGCTCCCGTCACCACCAATCCAGCGCTGAGATCACCCTCGAAACTGTCGCTGACCGTGGCCGCTTCAACGTAGCTGGAACCAATATCAACCTCGATGGCAGCAGCCGTGTTGAGCGCAATCAGCGGCGGTGTCGTATCACTGACGGTCACCGTCCGACTTACCCGAGCTGCGGCATTATTGGAGCTGTCTGAAACATCGTAAGTGACCGTATACACACCTAGAATGGCGGTATTTACCAGATTGAGCGTGACAATACTGGACGTGATGTCACCCTCATAATTATCACTGGCCGTCGCGCCTAAATCGCTATAAACCTCACCGGCTTCAGCCGTGACCGTCGCACCGCCCAGTCGGGTGATGATCGGCAACGTGGTGTCCACCACCGTGACCGTACGGGTAGCCGTAGAGCTGTTATTGGCCACATCCGTAGAGCTGTAAATCACACTGTAGACACCCAAAACCGTGCTATCAACTTGGTTATCCACTGTGACCGTCGGGGTGAGATCGACGTTATCAACCGCTGTCGCACCCAGATCGTTGTAGATTGAACCCACTTCAATGCTGACATTGCCACCGTTTAAGCTGATCACCGGCCCACTGATGTCCGCCACCGTCACGGTGCGACTGACTTGAAGCGCACTGT
>JAUZRS010000010.1 GCA_030950195.1 Gammaproteobacteria bacterium
TCAAGCACGTACCTTGGTGGCAGCACTGCCTCCGTTTGTGACCACGGTGGCGCTGTTTATGGATGCCGCTGCGACAGAGGTGCAACGAATATTAAACGGCGTTGCCATAGATCTGTTGCAGTTTCACGGTGAGGAGTCGGCAACGTTTTGCGCCTCTTTTGGCCGACCTTATATCAAGTCAGTGCCGATGGGAGAGAGCCAAGATGTGGCTGCTTATGCGGCGCGTTATGCCGATGCCGCTGGGTTATTGCTGGACAGCAACGCGCTGGGCGTGGCCGGTGGCAGCGGTGAGCGCTTTGATTGGCAGCGGATGCCACAAGATGTGCCCATGCCCTTGATTTTGGCAGGTGGTTTGAGGCCAGATAACGTGGCTGAAGCGATTGCCATCGCCGCTCCCTACGGAGTGGATGTGAGCAGCGGTGTGGAACGAGAGCGAGGGGTCAAAGACCCCGCATTAATATTGCGATTTATAGATGAGGTGAACGGTGTCGAGCAGAAAAACCGCTGAATGCACGTTGGAGGCGTTGGCAAACGCGCCAGATGAGTCCGGCCATTTTGGTCCTTACGGGGGCATTTTTGTTGCCGAAACGTTGATGGAACCGTTGCAGGCGCTGCGTGATGCTTACGAAGAGGCGCAGCAAGATCCTGAGTTTCAACGCGAGCTGGCTTGGGAACTGAAACACTTTGTCGGTCGTCCCAGCCCGCTTTATTACGCTCAGCGTTGGAGTGAGCGTTTGGGCGGTGCGAAGATCTATCTAAAACGTGAAGACCTGAATCACACCGGTGCTCACAAGGTGAACAACACCGTGGGACAGGCGCTGTTGGCCAAACGTATGGGCAAAAAGCGCGTCATTGCGGAGACCGGTGCCGGTCAGCACGGTGTGGCAACGGCCACGGTGGCGGCGCGTTTGGGCATGGAGTGCGTGGTTTACATGGGCGCTACGGATGTGGCGCGTCAAGCGATCAATGTTTATCGGATGCGCTTGTTGGGGGCAACGGTGATTCCGGTGGAGTCCGGTTCCAAAACCCTCAAAGATGCGCTTAACGAAGCGATGCGTGATTGGGTGACCAATGTGGACAGCACCTTTTACATCATTGGTACCGTGGCAGGGCCGCACCCTTATCCGGCGATGGTGCGTGATTTTCAGAAGGTTTTGGGTGAAGAGGCGCGGGCGCAGATGCTGGAGATCGAAGGCCGTTTGCCCGATCAACTGGTGGCCTGTGTGGGTGGTGGTTCTAACGCGATGGGGCTGTTTTACCCTTTCATCAAAGATGAATCTGTGGGCATGGTGGGCGTTGAAGCGGCCGGCCATGGTTTGGATTCCGGTCGTCATGCTGCACCGCTCTGTGCCGGAAAGCCGGGGGTGTTGCACGGCAACCGAACCTATTTAATGGAAGATGCCAACGGCCAGATCATTGAAACCCACTCCATCTCTGCGGGGCTGGATTACCCTGGAGTGGGGCCGGAACACGCTTGGTTAAAAGACTGCGGTCGTGTTGAGTATGTGGCGATTGACGACACCGAGGCGCTGGATGCCTTTCATGATCTGACTCGAACCGAGGGCATTATGCCTGCGTTGGAATCCAGTCATGCGCTGGCGCAAGCGAAGAAGATGGCACCAAGCATGAGCCGTGATGAGATTATTTTGGTCAATCTTTCTGGTCGTGGTGATAAAGACATTCACACCGTGGCGGAGCTGGAGGGGATCACCGTATGAGTCGGATTGAGAGGAGGTTCTCTGCTCTGAAGGCAGAAGGGCGCAAAGCGTTGATTCCCTTTGTTACCGCAGGTGATCCAACGCCTACAACCACGGTGCCGTTGATGCACGAGTTGGTTAAAGCCGGTGCCAGTGTGCTGGAGTTGGGGGTGCCGTTTTCCGATCCGATGGCCGATGGGCCGGTGATTCAACTGGCCTGTGAGCGTGCTTTGGAACACGGTACCAGCTTGAATGATGTATTGGCGATGGTGGCGGAGTTTCGTCAGCAAGATCAGCAAACCCCCGTGGTTTTGATGGGCTATCTGAATCCGGTGGAAGTGATGGGGTACGAGACGTTTGCCAACGCCGCTGCCAAAGCCGGTGTGGATGGGGTCTTGACCGTCGATCTGCCACCGGAGGAGGGTGCAGAGTTGAGCGCGGCGTTTAAAGCGGTGGGGATTGATCTAATTTACCTCATTGCCCCCACCACCTCCTTGGCGCGCGCGCAACGGATCTGCGCACAGGCCAGCGGCTTTGTGTATTATGTCTCCCTGAAGGGCGTTACCGGTTCGGCCAGCTTGGATGTGTCAGCGGTGGAGCAGCGTTTGAATGCCATTCGCACGGTCAGTGATTTGCCACTGGGAGTGGGTTTTGGCATCAGCGATGCGCCGATGGCCGCTAAAATGGCCGCCATCGCCGATGGGGTGGTGGTGGGTAGCGCATTGGTAAAACGCATTGCCGATAATCGAGATGATCCTCAGGCGCTGTTGTCGCAGGCGGCGGATTTGATCGCA
Organism: Gammaproteobacteria bacterium; assembly: GCA_030950195.1. Taxonomy (GTDB): domain Bacteria; phylum Pseudomonadota; class Gammaproteobacteria; order JAUZRS01; family JAUZRS01; genus JAUZRS01. Next base: position 2,492 of record JAUZRS010000010.1, read on the forward strand.
GGTATGCGTAAGGCAATGGATGATGTCTAAAGGGCTTGTATTACATGAACAACAAAACGGTGAGTCAAGCTCACCCTACAGTCTGAGGTATCCATGAGCTGGTTTGAAAAGTTAATCCCGTCTCGGATTCGTACCGAGGCCACGCAAAAAGGCACCGTCCCCGAAGGGGTCTGGACCAAGTGTCCCTCTTGCAGCAGCGTGCTTTATCGTGCGGAGCTGGAACGCAATATGGATGTGTGCCCAAAGTGCAATCATCACATGCGCATCGGTGCGCGGATGCGCTTGAATCACTTTCTTGATGCGGAAGAGCGTCTGGAAATTGGTCAAAATTTGCATCCCGTGGATGCGCTTAAATTTCGGGACAGTAAAAAATACAAAGATCGCATCAGCATCGCACAGAAAAAAACCGGTGAAAGTGATGCCTTGATTGTGATCAAAGGCAGCGTTGAAGGGGTGCCGGTGGTGGCTGCTGCTTTTGAGTTCGCTTTTATGGGCGGTTCAATGGGGTCTGTGGTGGGTGCGCGTTTTTTGAAGGCGGTGGAGATGTGCATTGTGGAGAACATTCCACTGGTCTGTTTTTCTGCCAGTGGTGGGGCGCGGATGCAAGAGGCGCTGTTTTCGTTAATGCAGATGGCCAAAACCAGTGCGGCTTTAAATAAATTGGCCAAACGGGGGTTGCCTTATATCTCGGTACTGACCGATCCAACGATGGGTGGAGTGTCTGCCAGTTTTGCCATGTTGGGTGACATTCATGTGGCGGAACCGAAAGCCTTGATCGGTTTTGCAGGGCCGCGAGTGATTGAGCAAACGGTGCGTGAAACCTTGCCCGAGGGCTTTCAGCGCAGCGAATTTTTGCAAGAGCACGGTGCCATTGATCTGATCGTGGATCGGCGTGACATGCGCAATCGTATCGCTTCTCTGTTGGCAATCATGACCCACAGAGCAGCACAGTAAACTCGTCTTTTAATTGTTGATAAAAAACACCCTGTCTTGGTTTTCAAGGCAGGGTGTTTTTGTTTGTTGTGTAGGAAGTATGATATGCGCTTTAATTCTTTACCCGAGTGGCTGAACTGGCAAGAGCAGCTCCACCCCAGTGAAATTGAACTGGGTTTGGCTCGGGTCAAAGAGGTTGCGGCTCGACTGTGTTTGCTGTCGCCAAAAGGTCAGGTGATTACGGTGGCAGGAACCAATGGTAAGGGTTCTTCTGTGGCGATGCTGGAGCGCATTTTGTCGGCAGCAGGGTATTCTGTTGGGGTGTACAGTTCACCGCATTTTTTACGCTACAACGAACGCATTCGTATCAATGAGCGTGAGGTCAGCGATGCGCAGATCTGTGCGGCTTTTGCGGCCATTGATACGGCTCGTGCTGAGGTCTCTCTGACCTATTTTGAGTTTGCTACCTTGGCATCCCTGTGGCTGTTTGCCGAGGCGAAGCTGGATGTTTGGGTGTTGGAAGTGGGTTTGGGCGGGCGTTTGGATGCGGTGAATATTCTTGATGCCGACTGTGCTTTATTGACTTCCGTGGCGCTGGATCACCAAGCGTGGTTGGGCAGTGACCGAGAGAGCATTGGGCTGGAAAAAGCCGGTGTTTTTCGGGCAGGAAAACCGGCGGTGTGTGCGGATGGTAAACCACCGAAGTCGGTTTTGACCTATGCAAATGAGTTGGGGTGTGAGCTGTTGTGTGTGAACCAAGATTACCGCTTTGAATTTCAGGCGAATGGTTGGTGTTGGCACGGCTCGAACGCTGCCTTAATGGGGTTGCCTAAACCGGCTTTGCAAGGTGTATTTCAATTGGCCAATGCGGCGGCGGTTGTACAGGTTTTGCAGACGTTCTCTGCTACACTGCCGATCCCGCGCAGCGCCTTGGATAAGGGTTTGCAGAGCGTTCGGTTGCAGGGGCGGTTGCAGCGTTTGAATGGCGAGATTGAGGCTTATCTAGATGTGGCACACAATCCAGCGGCTGCGACGGTGTTGGCAGCCGAATTGGCGGCTTTGCCTCATGAGGGCAAAACCACGGCAGTGCTGGGTATGTTGGATGATAAAGATGTGACGGGGGTGATAACAGCATTGCAGGCGGAGGTTGATCACTGGGTAGTTACTTCTTTGCCGTCGTCACGAGGTTTGAGTGCTGAGCGGTTGGCGGAGGGCATTAAGGCTGTTGACGGACAAGCAAAGGTTACCTTAGTGAAGAATGTCGTGGCCGGTTATGACATTGCCGTCGCCTCTGCTCAAAGCAGCGATCGAATTGTGGTACTGGGGTCTTTTTTGACCGTGGCGGCTCTATTGAGAGCAGAATTGAAATGAAACGTAAGTTGATGGAGCAATTTTAGTGGATCTTTCTTTAAAACAGCGCCTGCTTGGGGCGTCTGTGCTGGTGGCCTTGGCGGTGATTTTTTTGCCGCTGCTGTTTGATGGTGCGGGGCAGAGGGCGAAGAGAGAGTTGGATATTCAGATTCCACCGCCGCCGCCGGTGCAGGTGTCACGGTTGAACATTCCTCAGCCACCGCTGGAGGTGGTTGAGAGTTTGCCTGTGGTGGTCACTCCAGTGGTTAAAGTGGAGCCGACATTGAGCCAGAAAAAACCACAAACGACAACGGCAGTGAGACAACCAGTAGGCAAAGTGGAGTCTAAAAAAGCTGATTTGCTCAGCTGGGTGCTGCAAGTAGGCAGTTATAAAGAGCGTAAAAATGCTCAGAATGCACGCGATAAATTGAAAAAAATGGTTAATTATCATGCTTTTATTGAAGAGGCTAATGGTAACTCGGGTCGAGTTTATCGTGTTCGTGTCGGTCCGCTGAAAAGCCGTGTTAAGGCCGATGCGCTGAGGCAGACGTTACAGAAAAAAGAGGGTGTGAAGGCGATTGTATTGCGACATCATTAGGGTTTTTGTCCGTTCGGCTGCTAGAATGCGGCACCTTATCAAGTGCTGCCAAGATTTTAGGGATATAAAAAACTATGTTGACCGGTGTGGATATCGCCATTATCGTCATTATCGTGGTATCAAGTCTGATCAGTTTGGTTCGAGGGTTTGTTAAAGAGGCGATTTCTTTAGTGACCTGGAGCTTGGCTTTTTGGGTGGCGGTGACCTTTTCTGCCAGCATGGAAATGTTATTGCCTGAATCGATTCGCATGCCGAGTTTGCGTTTGGCGCTTAGTTTTGCAGCGCTCTTTTTTATGACCTTGTTGGTGGGTGGGCTGGTGAATTATTTTATCAGCAGCTTGGTTGACCAGACAGGGCTGAATGGAACAGATCGTACCTTAGGCATGGTGTTTGGTATTATGCGAGGTTCGCTTATTGTGGCTATTTTGGTCTTGCTGGCAGGTTTAACACCGTTGCCGCATGACCCTTGGTGGCAAGAGGCGCAGTTGATCAAACATTTTGAAGTGATTGCTGTTTGGATTAAAGAGTACATACCTCAGCAGGTTGCAGATAATTTTGTTCATACATAAAAGGCAGTGTTACGACACTGCCTTTTATGTTTTTAAAACATCCAAATAAATAGTCAGAGGGAAACGCGATGTGCGGAATCTTCGGTATCGTCGGGCAAGGCCCCGTAAACAAGACCTTGTATGACGGTTTGCTGTTGTTGCAACACCGAGGGCAGGATGCGGCGGGTATCGTCACCTGTTTTGAAGGCCGAGTCTATATGCGTAAAGCGTTGGGGTTGGTGAGTGATGTATTTCGCAGCAAACACATGCTGCGTTTAAAGGGCAATATGGGCATTGCCCATGTGCGTTACCCCACCGCTGGCAACTCCTCTCCTGCTGAGGCGCAACCGTTTTACGTTAATTCACCTTATGGCATTGCCATGGGACACAACGGCAATCTGACCAACGCGGAAGAGCTGAAAAAACAGCTGTTTGAAGACGATTTACGTCACATCAATACCAACTCCGATTCTGAAGTATTATTGAATGTGTTTGCCCATGAACTGCACAGCCGAGTGAAATCGCCGCAGCTTTCAGCGGCGGCGATTTTTGATGCCATAGAAGCGGTGCATAGACGCTGTCGCGGCGGTTACGCGGTGATCTCCATGATTGTGGGACACGGTATTTTTGGTTTTCGTGATCCCTTCGGTATTCGTCCCATGGTGATTGGCAAACGAGAAGATATTGCTGGCACTGAATATATGATCGCCTCAGAGAGTGTGGCGATTCGAGCCTTGGGTTTTGAGGTGGTGCGTGATGTGGAGCCAGGTGAAGCGGTTTATATTGAAGAAAACGGTACTATGCACACTCGTCAATGCGCTAAAAACCCTCAATACGCGCCCTGTATTTTTGAGTACGTCTATTTTGCGCGCCCTGATTCGGTTATTGATGGCATTTCGGTTTATCAGGCACGCCTGAATATGGGTAAAACTTTGGCGGCAAAAATTCTGCGTGAGTTTAAGGATCACGATATTGATGTTGTGATTCCAATCCCTGATACCAGTCGCACCTCGGCAATGGAATTGGCTTACCATTTGGGGGTGAAATATCGCGAAGGGTTTATTAAAAACCGTTACATTGGGCGTACCTTTATTATGCCTGGGCAAAAATTGCGTAAAAAATCCGTGCGCCAAAAACTCAATCCAATTGACTCGGAGTTTGCTGGTAAAAATGTGCTGTTGGTGGACGATTCTATTGTGCGGGGTACCACTTCGGGTCAGATCGTGCAGATGGCGCGTCAGGCGGGCGCAAATAAAGTTTATATGGCATCGGCCGCACCGCCTGTGTGTTACCCCAATGTCTATGGCATTGATATGCCTGCGGTGAATGAGTTGATTGCTCATGATCGAAGCGTAGACGAAATTTGTGAGGTGATTGGAGCCGATTGGCTGATTTATCAGGATTTGGATGATTTGATCGATTCGGTCAGCTCTGCCAGCGAGCATTTAACGCGCTTTGAGACCTGTTGTTTTACCGGTGAATACGTTACCGGTGATGTCAGCCCTGAGTATTTGCAGCAATTGGAATTGATTCGGGCGGACAAAGCCAAGTCGGATGAAAACAGCAATGTTTCGCAAGATGTGGGCATTGCTCAGAGCGAATAAGGGTGTCTGCACTGCCTGATTGGGTCGTTGAAGCGGGTGTGCAGTGCGGTCAACGTCAGATACTGGTTTCTGCCGAGCATCAGACGTTGTTGCTCTGTGAGGCCGAAAGCGTTATGGCAACGTATTCGATCTCCACCTCTCGTTATGGTCTCGGTGGCACGGAAGGCAGTTATAAATCCCCTCTGGGTAAGCATCGCATTGCCGCTAAAATTGGTGAT
>JAUZRS010000100.1 GCA_030950195.1 Gammaproteobacteria bacterium
GATCTGAAGGCCGAGGATTGTTTGATTTTGGCAACCCCCGGTGGTGGTGGATTTGGGAAGAGGAAAAAACAAGCTTCGTAGGTTGCGGTTAAGCGCAGCGCAACCCAACAAAACCCACCACACAATCCAATAAAACCGATTTCGACTGAGACCCTTCTTCCCGATGTTGGGTTACGCCCTGTGGGCTAAAACCCAACCTACTTTAAATGCGTAACCCTCTCCAGCAGCGGAGCAAACTCTTTCAAGCTCTCGCCAGCTTTGCCACCAAAGGCAAAACTCAAAAACTCCACATTCAAGGTCGCCACATACGTGCGTCCGTCTTTTTTGCGATAGACCGCAATCGGACACGGCAACAACACCGACAACACTTTATAACGATCCTCTTTCAGCAACGCTGCGCCCAGTTTAGGATCACAGGCCGTCAACAGACCGTTAGCACCAATATCAATACCCAACCGCATTTTATACTGCTGACGGCGATCCGCTTGCCACTCTTTCGGCACATCCAAACCTGCTTCAATGGCGTTCGCCTCAATCATTGATAAGGTACGCTCAAAAGGCAGTGGGCTTTTAAATTCATTCACCAGCAACATAGGTAAAAACGCTTTAGCCAGAAAAACCGAGCTGATCAGACCCAAAACAAACGCGATCAACAAGGTGGTTAAACTCTGTTTCTGCACAATATTTTTCATTCATTGACTCCAGTTGAAGTTAAATATCATTAATCCGTAATCTGTTGCATTCCGTAGAGCAATTCAATCTCTTGCGCCCAAATCGTATCGTCAACCGTTTCCAAAACCATCGGAATATCGGCAAAACGAGCGTCGTTCATAATATAACGAAACACCTCTAAACCCAATTTACCGCTCTCCAAAGAGTCATGGCGATCCACTCTGGAACCCAGATCCGGTTTGGAACCGTTCAAATGCATACCGCGCAAATATTCAAACCCCACCAAACGCTCAAACTCAGCAAAAGTTGCTTCACAGTTTTCCGCTGTGCGCAGATCGTAACCGGCGGTAAAGGTGTGACAGGTATCCAAACACACCCCTACGCGGCTCTTATCTTCCACCTTGTCGATGATGTGTGCCAAATGCTCAAAACGATAACCCAAGTTACTGCCCTGTCCAGCGGTGTTTTCAATCACCGCCGTTACTCCTTCGCTCCACTGCAACGTGATG
>JAUZRS010000101.1 GCA_030950195.1 Gammaproteobacteria bacterium
CGACACGGTGGTCAGGAGAGACCAGAGACTGGAATCCGGTCACGAGCTTACTGATGTAGTAACGTGCCTATTATCACTTACCAGTTCAGATTTCTATAAATCCTACCGATATGATAATGGAGATATAGATGATGCATACCGTACCAATTTCAGCCCCCTTAACGGCGCAGAGTACGATTCAATTTATATTAAGTTCGCTCTGTAAGCGCTCAATAAACCCCACCTAAACATCCCAGAACGTCTGAGTTACGGTACCTCCACATTCACAGGAGGAACTCACGATGAACCCCAGCACCACAAAAGTAGCTCAATGGCACCGCCACCTAAACCAATGGAGCGAGAGCGGTCTGACCCAAAAAGCCTACTGCCAACAGGCTCGCATCACCTTGGCCAATTTCAGTCTCTGGCGTCGGCGGCTGCAACCTCGTGTTATTCACGTCTCCACTCAACCAACGAAGACCGCAGTCAAAGCCCGTTTTCAAGCCCTTCAGATCAGCCCTGATTCCTCCACTGTCCCCTCAAGATCCCATCAGCCTGTGCACCTCTGTATTAATGGCGTTTCACTGTCGGTTCCCTTGGATCAACTGAGCCAAGTCTTACCGATTCTCTACGCCAGCCTAGGGTCAAAAGGATGTTAAGACCGAGCGACAACGTGAGCGTCTACCTCTACACCGTCCCCGTAGACATGCGTAAATCGATCAACGGCCTCTCCCTGTTGGTCGAGCAAGAGATGGATCTGCCTCCCATGAGTGAGGCCCTGTTTGTCTTTTGCAACCGAGCGCGAGATAAAATCAAACTGCTCTGTTGGGAGCGTAACGGCTTTATCGTCTGGTACAAACGACTGGAGAAACAGCGCTTCAAATGGCCTGAGTGGCAGGAAGGCGAACCTCTGACCCTCACAGTAAGTGAGTTAAACCGACTGCTGGACGGATTTGATCTTTGGAACAATAAACCACACGAACGCCTCTTTTTTCACTCCGTAGGTTAATCTCATTCGGTTTGCGTTAACATGCTCTGATGACAACGGACGTAAACAAAAACCAAAACAACGTTTCTGAAGCGCGTTCTCAAGACGCCGCTCTCGAAGCGCTTCCCAATGACATTGCGGCTTTAAAACAGCTCATTGTGACGCAACAACAGCGCATTTTGGTTCTGGAAGAGTACCTGCGTCTTTATCAGCAAAAACAGTTTGCCAGCAGCAGTGAACAGCAGAAGAGTGAGGTTCAAGACGACCTCTTCAACGAAGCGGAAGCGTTGGAAGAGAGTGAAGCGTCTGAGGGTGAGGAAGCCGCGCAGGACGCGCAGGACGCTGACGTCATAAGTGAGTCAGCCCCACAGACGCGCGCCAAACCTCGGGGACGCAAACCCTTACCCGAGCATCTGCCTCGGATTCGGATTGAACACGACCTGTCCGATGAAGAGAAACGCTGCGCCTGTGGTTGCCAACGTCACCTCATTGGTGAGGTCAGCAGCGAACAGCTGGAGATCATACCGGCTCAACTGCGGGTCTTGCTTCACGTTCGAAAAAAATACGCCTGTCGTCGCTGTGAAAGCGCCCCGATCACCGCCCCCTTGCCTGCGCAACCGATCCCCAAAAGCAACGCCGCCCCCGGGTTGCTGGCACACGTTGCCGTTGCCAAATACCAAGATGCTCTGCCGCTCTATCGACAACACCACATTCTAAAACGTCACGGCATTGAACTGAGTCGTCAAACCTTAGCCTATTGGATGATCCGCTCGGGTCAATTACTTCAACCACTGCTCAACTTACTGCAAGATCAGCTGCTTGCAGGCGCGATGATTCAAATGGATGAGACGCCGATACAGGTACTCAATGAAACCGAACGCCGCGCTCAACAACGCTCTTACATGTGGATCCGCCGTGGTGGAGAAGCAGAAAAACGCATCATCTTGTTCCATTACGCAGCGAGCCGTGCGAGTGCCGTAGCCCAGCAGCTGTTGGACGGGTATCAGGGTTATTTGCAAAGCGACGACTACGCCGCTTACCACGCTCTGGGGCAGTGGGCGGGAATCGAACTTCTGGGCTGTTGGGCACACGCTCGACGTAAATTCATCGAGGCGCAAACGGCCAGCAAACCGAAGGGAAAAAACAGAGGAAAAAGCAAAAGCGGCAAAGCCGACATGGCATTGAGTTTTATCGGCAAGCTCTACGGCATTGAACGCCAGATCAAAGATCAGCCACCCGACGAGCGCAAACGGGTGCGGCAACAGCAGGCCAAACCAATCTTGCAACAGTTCCGAGTCTGGCTCGACAAAAATCAGAATCACGTCTTACCCAAAGGACTGTTGGGTAAAGCGTTGAGCTATCTGGAGAAGAATTGGCAGAAGTTACAGGTGTACCTTGAAGACGGTCGTCTGGAGATTGACAACAACGGAGCCGAAAACGCCCTTCGTCCCTTTGTGATTGGTCGAAAAAATTGGCTCTTCAGTGATACAGCAAAAGGGGCGCAGGCCAGTGCGGCACTGTACAGTGTGATTGAAACGGCCAAAGCCAATGGGGTAGAACCGTATCATTACCTCAAAAGGGTTTTTACAGAGCTGCCCAAGGCCAACTGCGTTGAAGAGATTGAGGCGCTGTTGCCTTGGAATGTGAGTAATTCAGTTTAAGGTCTACGCGATGTGACTGCTCACTTCAAGGTGGGGTTTATTGATAGGGCAATTGCACTATAATCATGACCAGATAGCGACATAATGACGTGTTTTAGCAACATTTGGTGCTTTTCTTGGTTTTGAGTAATTCAATAGTTAGCTTTTTGGTTTCATGAAAAACTGTCAAACACCTGAATATGCTTGTATATCAGTATATTTAGATGGGTTACACGTAGTGCAATCGCCCTGGGTTTATTGAGCGCTTACGAATCTGCGACTTATAGCTGATAGCCCAATTGTAAATTAAGGCCAAAATTTAGGTCGTTGTCGGGTTTTGAGGCTGTCAGAGCTGTGCCTAAATTAAGTCCTTTAAATTGTTTTTGGAAGTAATAACTGTAAGTGATTCCTAAACCATAAATGGCTTCAAGGTCGCCAACAGTGGTTACGGTTTTACCGCTAACAATTCCGGTATATAGACCCGCAGTATGGTGGCTTCCATTAATCGTATGTTGCCAGCCTAAACCAATCCCACAAGCTGAGCTTGAATTGTCGGAGTTATTCTGGTGGGCGATACAGCCAGTAGAGAGAAATTTTGAACTGTTGTGCTCATTAACTGAGATGTTTAAACCAAGACCGCTATAAGGTAGCCCAAATCCTATGCCTAGTGAATAATCAGTGGCAAAAGTGGCAGTGGAGAAAAAGGCTAAAGACAGCCCTAGGAAAATGGTTTGACTGTTATTCATTGCATGAAACCCTGAAAATGTTGGTATAAAT
>JAUZRS010000102.1 GCA_030950195.1 Gammaproteobacteria bacterium
CCTCACCCTTCAGGTCATTTTTAAACGCTTTAATAAACTCATCTTGATCGTATTGGATCACCGAATACGCAGAGTCCATCCCGCTATTAAGTAAGTGGTTCATTGCATCATCATTCGAGCTAATTTGGTAGACGCGCTGTATGCGTTTAATCTCTTGGGTCACTTCAGCTGAAACCTGAAGGTCATTACGCGCAATGTACTGCTCTACTGGCTGCATCCCAATCTCAAACTTTCCCTGATGGGTGCGTAAAAAGGTGTGAACCGGCTCTTTTGCTACGCCCTGTGAGAGCGGCGTTTCGTCATTATTCACCATCTGTGCAACCACTGCGGTGGGGAAACTGAGCCGCACTTGGGCGGCCATCAGTTCAGCGTATTGGTCACGTCTCTGCTCTTTGTTTTCATCTTCACTGATGATTTCAGTTGGTACAAAATCGGCGTCAATAATGGGTTTCCACTGATCAGCACGATAATAACCGGCCTGCACAAGCTCTAAGGTGTCGGTAACACGCTCCTGAGCCGTAGCGTTGTGCAGTTTGCCAATCAGGGGGGCGTTGTTAAGGGTCAGGTAGGCGAGTTGTCCGTCCAATTTCAGCTGTTTTGCTGCTGTTGCACCTAACACTGTTTCTACTTCGTTCCAGAGCTGCGCTGAGTCAGTGCGATGTTTGTTATACAGTTCGGTAAACGTTTTCTGTTTTGCCCGATCATCGCCTAAGGTTAACGCCAGCATCTCTTTGAGCGGTGAGACTCCAACCAAGGCGGGGTTATCCAAAACACGGGCGATTGAGGCATTTTCAAAGCGTTTAACGATGCTCGGCAGGCTGTCAAGAATGGCTGCTGGGATGACACCTTGCTCGATGCTTTGCTTGAGTATGCGCTCTACGGTTTTTGCATCGGCTTGATAGAGTGCGGATTCATTGGCTGGCAGTCCTGCACGGAACAGGGCATAGAAAATAATGGGGGCAATTTCGGTCTCATTTGCTGTGCGTTGACTAAATTGCTCGGCCAGTGCGGCCATCGCTACAGCACGGGCATCCCAGCCTGTTTTATTGGCGAGGTAGGTGATGTCTTGCTGCTCTTCTGTCTCTTTAAGGCTGCCGATTTCGCCTTTAACGTGGCTGGAGAGTGTACCGGTTAGGGTTTCGTATTCTGATGGCAGCGCCGTTTCTGCTTGTGCTGACAAAATAACATTTAAGGTTTCTTTTTCGGTTGCGTTGTAACGTATTTCGGAGCGGCCAAGCGGCTGTTTGCCAGCAAAAACGTGGGCTTGTAAATCAGGGCTTTGTTTGCGCTCTTTTTTTAGGTCGGTAAGGGTGACGGTGGTTGTGTAGTTGCCGGTTTTATCGGTAATGGCTTTGGCAACCAAGGTGTCTTTGCCAATGTTCTTATCCACAATATTGACTTGCAATCCTTCTACACCGGCACGATTACGGCTGACGACGCTGCCATTGACGATGATGTTGATTTCTGTGTTGTGATTTGCGATCAGGTCAATTGCGATGTTTGTTTCTATGCCGCCATCGTCGGCATTCCAAAACAGACTTGTTTTGGTTGTGTGGATCAGTTCGTCTTTATCATAAAGTTTGAAGTAGACATCGGGTTTTCGAACAAAAAATACTTCCCGACAGTAGAGTTGCTTGATGTGAAGGTTAAATCTCCCCACCTCACTTGTGGTGGCGACACCTAAAAAATCATCAATAATAAATTCTTTATCCCATGCTTCGATGCGAATACCAGCAATACCGCTGCCCTCTTTTTTATTTAAGACAGAGCCAATAATCAGGCACTCCTGTCCATCTATTCTTCCTGTTTGGTCATCAAGACTAAAATCAATTTTTATTCTGTCTCTGGAGTTTCTAAACAGTCTGCTTTTCCCCAATAAC
>JAUZRS010000103.1 GCA_030950195.1 Gammaproteobacteria bacterium
CAACCCCATTGGCCACACTGTCTTCCCAGCGCGCCCCAACCGCTAAAGTAGCGCCATCTGAGCTGAGACTAAGAGCAAAACCAAACAAATCCTTAAATTCCGTATTGGATGCTTTAATATACGCTCGATGGCTCCAAACGTTATTGACGTCACGACTCAAAAGATAAGCAGCACTGGTGCCTATCAAATCCACTGCTCCGTTATTAGCTTGGTCACCATCTATCCCCTTTGCCAAACTGTCTTCACCAAACGCGCCCACAGCCAACGTATTACCATCGCTGCTGAGACTCAGGGAAAAACCAAACTCATCTCTCTCATTCGTATTAGAAGCTTTGATGTACGCCTGTTGACTCCAAACAGAAGCGCTTCGATTAAAAAGATAAATCGCCCCCGCCCCTGGAGCCAAATTATCCAATTGATCGCCATTAACACCGGTAGCCGCACTGTCTTCACCCAACGCCGAAACAGCCACCGTATTGCCATCGCTACTGATGCTAACGGAAGCGCCCAACGTATCAAATTTCGCAGTATTGGAGGCTTTTAAATAGGCTTGTTGACTCCATGAGCCATTAACAGTGCTGCGTGTAAATAAGTACATCGCACCGGCATTCAAAGAGGCATTATTCGTCTCACTGCCATTAACTCCGGTTGCTGCACTGTCCTCTTTCATTGCGCCTACAGCCAACGTATTACCATCACCGCTAAGCGCAACCGCACTCCCAAACCAATCACCACTTCCTGTGTTTGAGGCTTTTAAATAGACCTGTTGGCTCCAAACAGAGGCCACACGAGTAAAAAGATACACCGCACCCGCTTCCGTTGCCGCATTATCCGCTTGAGCCGTGAGATCCAGTTGACTGCCGCTGATTCTCAGTCCCATTGCCGAACTGTCTTCTCTTTGTGCGCTCACCGCCAACGTATTGCCGTCTCCACTTAAACTAATAGAACGGGAAAACTGATCCCCCACAGCGGCATTTGAGGCTCTCAGATACGCCTGCTCACTCCAAATATTATTGGCACTACGCACAAACAAATAAGCCGCCCCCGAACCCACCACAACGTTATCACTGGTTTCATCGTCAGCGCCCACCGCCAGCGTACTGCCATCATCACTTAGCTCAACCGCAACCCCAAAATGGAAATGCGCACCGGCATTAGAGGCTTTGATATACGCTTGCTGGCTCCAAGTGTTTGTCACCAAATCACGACTGTAAATATACACAGCACCCGCAACAGCACGGTTGTCATTAAGTTGATTGCCATTAATGCCGGTTGCCGAACTGGCTTCGCTGGGCGCACCGACAGCCAAGGTATTGCCATCCCCACTCAAATCAACAGAGTGACCATACCAATCACCTACTCCTGTATTGGAGGCTTTCAAATACAACGTTGCGGCAATGCTATCAATCAGCGCAAGGGAGTAGCTAACAGAACCGATACAATTGGTTTCTGCCGCATCACACGCCTCCACTTGATATTGAGCCGCCAACCAATTTATTTTATGTACTGAAATAGGCCGTTGATAACTATTAACCTTAATATTATTAGCAATAACATTAAAGCCCGACACTCCATCTGGATTCTCCAGAATACGATAGTGATCCGTGCCTACAATTGCACTCCAAGAGAACTGCAACTCTTTATTTTTCGCAACCACCGTTACAGCAACGCCAGCAAGAGACACCACATACACTTGTGACTGAACAGCCCCAGCATTGCCCGCCAGATCCACAGAAAAATAACTCAGTGTCGTTGTGCCCGCGCCAACCACAATCGGGGCGCTGTACAGCAGCGAGGCGCTGGTAGGCACACTGCCATCAACGCTGTAATAGGTTTTATCACAGCCAGACCCCGCGCCATCATCGCAACTTAAGGCAATGCTTTTTGTTGAATTGTATGCACCTCCCAACCACGAAGGTGTCGTGCTGGGTGCGGTGGTATCGGTCAGCGTCGTCAGTGTCACACTGTACGTTTGTGACTGAACAGCCCCAGCATTGCCCGCCAGATCCACAGAAAAATAACTCAGTGTCG
>JAUZRS010000104.1 GCA_030950195.1 Gammaproteobacteria bacterium
CCTTGCTTCGAAGCGCGATAAAGGTGCGGTGTCATGCTCAAAAGCTGCTGTAAAGGCTCCGCTGGTAAGGACTCCAACTCAAACTGCACCCGCTGATTTTTCTGCACCTGAAACCCCAATGAAATGGCCTGAGCAACGCTGGCCAGAGGGCTTTGGCGCACCTCTTCATAAATGATTCGCCGCAACTCAAGCAGATGATCCTCCCCCGCATCCATTAGGATAATTTTGCCATTGGGTTTTAACACCCGTTTAAACTGAGCGTAATCGGCAAAACCAAAACAAGAAAGAATCAGATCCACCGAGTTATCTTGCAACGGTAGATGGCTGTTGCTGCCCACCAGCCACGTTGCCTGCTGGTTTTTTTTCGCAGCGGCCAACACCGCCCATTTGGAAATATCCAAACCAATTGCAGCCACCTTAGGCTCATGCTCATCCAACGGCAGACTGTGCAACCAACCGCGTAAATAATAACCCTCACCACAGCCCGCATCCAAAACCGTGATTAAACCCTGCTCAGCAAGATGGGGTTTAATAAACTCATTCAGCGCCAGCGAAAGCGGCTGATAAAAGCCCCGCTGCAAAAATGCACCCCGCGCCGCGATCATGCTTTTGCTGTCACCAGGATCTTTGGATTTTTTAAACTGCACCGGCAAGAGATTAAGCTGACCTTGGCGCGCAAGGTCAAAACTGTGGCCCTGAGGGCAACAATATTGCCAGCCCTGTTTCAACAACGGTGCGGCATCCAAAGGACAAGCGAGGTTATGTGCGGCTACTGTTTTCATAGGTTGTTCTTATGCTGATTCATCGGATGGATCCATAACGGAGTTGAAACAATTATAAATCATCACAACATCTGGATGATAAAAAGCCATTGACACACATCCAACCTGAAACTAAAGTCTTACTTTATTCTTACCTTTTAGGCAAGTCACAATGAAGATCACACGATTGTCCAGCAAAGGCCAAGTGATCATACCAAAGCCATTGAGAATGGCTCATCACTGGGAAGCCGGTCAAGAGCTTGTGGCCGTTGATGTCGGTGATGGAATTCTACTCAAACCCAAATCCCCTTTTGCAGAAACCCACATTAATGAAGTGGCTTCTTGCCTGAAAACCACCGGATCAGCAAAAACACTGGATGCAATGGAAGCAGCCCTTGCCAAGGGAATTCGGGATACATTCAAATGATGGCAGTCGATACCAATCTCATCGTTCGATTCTTGACCCAAGATGATGAACAACAGTACAAAAAAGCATACTCACTTTTCAGCTCTGAAGAAATCTTTATCCCAGACACCGTGATTCTCGAAACCGAGTGGGTGCTGCGCTACGCCTACACGTTCTCTCCTGAAGAGATCTGCACCGCCTTTATTGCTCTGTTTGGCTTGAAGAACATTCACCTCTCCAATCCCTTTTTTATTGCCCAAGCCATTGAATGGCACAAACAGGGCGTGGATTTCTCCGATGCGTTGCATCTGGCTCAATGCCAACAACACGAAAAACTGTACACGTTTGATAAAAAATTTATCGCCAAGGCAAAAAATTTAACTCAGTGTGACGTTGCCTTGCCTTAAAGCAATGGCCGCAATCTCAACGTTATTCCAAAGTCCAAACCCTTGCCATTCCCTCACCGTTAGCATCTAATAACAGCACGGTTGCAATTCACAAAAAAAACCAAGGTAAGCGCATGAATCTACACGAATATCAGGCCAAACAGCTCTTCCAAGAGTACGGCATCGCCGTGCCAGAAAACCACACCGTCACCGATGCGGCTCAGGTTGCAGCGGTGCTGCAAAAACTCGGCGGCCAACGCTGGGTGGTCAAAGCCCAAGTTCATGCCGGTGGCCGTGGCAAAGCCGGTGGGGTTAAATTATTGGATTCTGCGGCTGAAGTGCAGCAGTTTGTCACTCAACTGCTCGGCAGCCAACTGGTCACGTTTCAGACCGATGCCCACGGCCAACCCGTCAATCGAGTGCTGATCGAAGCACCCTGCACCATTGAGCGAGAACTCTACCTCGGAGCGGTAATTGATCGTTCACGGCAACGTTTGGTGATGATGGCCTCCACCGAAGGCGGCATGGAGATCGAAAAGGTTGCCGCCGACACCCCTGAGAAAATTTTACAGGTGGTGATTGATCCCATGCTCGGCCTGCTGCCCTACCAGTGCCGTGAGCTGGCCTTTGCTCTGGGTCTGAAAGGCGCGGCCTTTAAACAGTTCGGCACACTGGCCAGCGGTTTGGCCAAACTGTTTGTGGAAAAAGACCTCAGCCTATTGGAAGTCAACCCCTTGGTGGTCAGCGGCGACAACCAATTGATCTGTCTCGATGGCAAAATCAACCTCGACGACAACGCCCTCTATCGGCACCCCGATCTGCTGGCGATGCGCGACGAAAGCCAAGAAGACCGCCGCGAGATCGAAGCGCAAAAGTGGGATCTCAACTACATCGCCCTCGACGGCGAAATCGGCTGTCTGGTCAACGGTGCCGGTTTGGCCATGGCCACGATGGATCTGATTCAACTCTACGGCGGCACTCCGGCTAACTTCCTCGATGTGGGCGGAGGAGCCACAGCAGAACGGGTCGCCGAAGCCTTCAAAATTATTTTATCCGACCACAACGTCAAGGGCATTTTGGTGAATATTTTTGGCGGTATCGTGCGCTGTGACCTGATTGCCGAGGGCATTATTCAAGCGGTCAAAGAGGTCGGCATTACGGTGCCGGTGGTGGTGCGACTGGAGGGCAACAGCGCCGAACAGGGCAGCGCCCTTTTGGAGCAGAGTGGCCTCAACATCATCGCCCCCCACAGCCTCACCGATGCCGCTGAAAAAATCGTCAGCGCCATCCAAGCCTAATTTAAGAGAGAAAGCATGAGCGTTCTAATCAACACCCACAGTAAAGTGATCTGCCAAGGTTTCACCGGCAAACAAGGCACCTTCCACTCCGAACAGGCCATCGCCTACGGCACGCAGATGGTGGGCGGGGTCACTCCCGGCAAGGGCGGCCAAAGGCACCTTGATCTGCCGGTTTTTAATACGGTGCGTGAAGCGGTGGATCAGACCCAAGCCGATGCCAGCGTCATCTACGTGCCTGCGCCCTTTTGCAAAGATTCCATTATCGAAGCCGCCAATGCGGGGATCAAACTGATCGTCTGCATCACCGAAGGCATTCCCACCCTCGACATGCTACAGGCAAAAAAATACGTCGATGAGATGGGTGCGCGCCTCATCGGCCCCAACTGCCCGGGCATCATCACCCCTGGTGAGTGCAAAATCGGCATTATGCCCGGCGCCATTCATCACGCAGGCAAGGTGGGCGTGGTGTCGCGTTCCGGTACTCTCACCTACGAGGCGGTCTACCAAACCACCGCCAAAGGCTACGGCCAAAGCACCTGCATCGGCATCGGCGGTGATCCCATTCCCGGCACCAACTTTATAGACTGTCTGGAGCTGTTTGAGAACGACCCACAGACGGAAGCGATTTTAATGGTGGGTGAAATCGGCGGCACAGCAGAAGAGGAAGCGGCGGAATTCATCCAGAGCAACGTCAGCAAACCGGTCACCGCCTACATTGCTGGGGTCACTGCACCGGCAGGCAAGCGCATGGGACACGCCGGAGCCATTATTGCCGGTGGCAAAGGCACCGCTGAAGATAAATTCAGAGCTTTGGAAGCGGCAGGCGTGCATACGGTGCGTTCGCCTGCGATGTTGGGAGACGGGGTGGCTGAGATTACCGGCTGGGGTTAAACTGATATTTCACGGTGGGCGTATTTTATGCCCACCTTATGAGGAACCAATAATGTTATCCATAAAAAAAAATACGATGTACAAGCAGATCGTAAAATTGCAATTCAACTGCCGATGAAAGTCGAACCAGGTGAACATGAAATCATGGTGATTATTGATCAATCTGCCGCTGGAAACAGCCCACATGAAATAGATCCTATGATTTTTTCTGGCACCATTGACTGGCCAGTTGATGGAATGGAATTTCAGAAAAAAAATCGTACTGCATAGACATTTTTTTCACCACTTATTTTTTTTAGTGCTTCTTCATTTTTGTTTTTAAGATTACCTGATTCCCACGGAACAATAAACTCTTCTGGATATTATATTTCAGTACGATTATCTTCAATCAATAAAGCTTCTTCACACAACTCAAAAAATACTCAAGGCTTTCAATATTTTCATACTCCATTAGCTTCAATTCTATTTTTTAATTCTCGTATTTAAGTTTAGCTCTAAGAAATGCTACTTGAATAACAACTGGAATTGTTACTCTATATGCTGGACCAGCTATATCTATTAAAGCCCACAACCCTGTTAATGCCCACCCAATTGGGCCTGCAAAAATAGCCATGCTACGAGTAAGAGCCGCATTAGTTGCTAATTTTAGACCGTGACCCAATAGAGCTTTTGCAACAGCATTAGCGACAATTAATGCAACTTGATAAGCGGCAAAACCACTAAACTTGATAGCTCCCTGTAAAGCAGCCGTAACAGCTTGAGCTGAATAATTTGTGGTATTTAAACCTAAATCCTCTACAATTTTCTTAAGCTCCTCTGGCTTCATTTTTTCCATAGAATCGGTTAATATTTTCATTAAAAGATTCATTTCCATTGTTTCAACCGAAGCATTTTTATTGTAATTTACTTTCATTTTGTCGCAAGCATCAGTTAATACTTCTTTGTAAACCACACCCTCACCACCTCTCAGCATAGTTGCAAAAGAATTGCCACCAAAACATTGAATTTCTGCCGCAATCAAATCCCAATATTGGTTATGAT
>JAUZRS010000105.1 GCA_030950195.1 Gammaproteobacteria bacterium
GTTAATTCACAGCAAGCGCCGCTTCAAGACCTTTAAAACCGAGCACTTCACCCAAGTCGGTAGCTCCCATGTGGTTACAGAATCCGATCCAAAGAACCGCATTGTCTGGGAAATTGATGCCGAACCCGCCGCTGAATTTTATGCCCACAGCGTCGGCCTAGAAGTAGAACAACTCTGTCCCAACACGTTTGCCGATCATCCAATGGTGGTCAAAGTCGGCACTCAAATCTATGTTCGCTCCGTACAGCAAGTGATTGAAGGGCGTGGATTACTTTTTTACTGTGCCATCGAGTCTGGCATTGTGCTCCATCAAGCCCTCAAGGGAGACTTACTGGACAATCTAAACCACGCACTCAATGCAGTGCAAAACAGCCTGCAAAAACCGGAGTTAATCATCGGTTTTGACTGCATCTTGCGTCAGTTGGAAGCCAGAACCAACGGCACATTAGGACAAATCAGTCAAAGCTTGTTGCAACACAATGTGGTCGGTTTCTCCACCTACGGCGAACAGATGGGCGGTCAACACATCAACCAGACCTTTACTGCCATTGCCATCGCCGCTGGAGAAACAACGTGAGTCAAACAACCCAGCAACTGGAGCAAGAGAATCAACGCCTAAAAAAAATCAACCAAGTGTTGATCAAACGAGTCGAGACATCTCTCTCTTACGATAAAGACGCTTTCTCACTGTTTCAACGTGCCACGGTGCTCGAAGACAACGTCAAAGAACGTACTCAAGAACTCAACAAAACACTGCAACAGCTCAAAAACGAAAAACAGGCTCTGCGTGATTCCAAAGAGGCCGCCGAGAGCGCAAACCACGCCAAAAGCGAATTTCTCGCCTCCATGAGCCATGAAATTCGCACCCCCATGAACGGTGTTCTGGGCATGACCGAACTGCTGCTCAGCAGCCAATTAAATCAGCGTCAACTGAGGCTGGCCAATACCGCCCACCGTTCTGCCGAAGGTTTGCTGCACGTTATCAATGACATTCTTGATTTTTCCCGCATTGAAGCGGGTAAATTACAGCTGCAAGAAGAAGACTTTGACCTGCGCTGCTTGCTGGATGACACCTTGGAAATGCTTGCCGATCAAGCACAACGTAAAAACCTAGAGCTGCTTGCCGATCTGCCCCCGCATCTGCCCACCTTGTTGCACGGTGATGCTACTCGACTGCGGCAAATTTTGACCAATTTACTCGGTAACGCGATCAAATTCACTCAACAGGGTCAAATACATCTGATCGCCCGCCTTAAGACTCAAACCAACGAACAACTGACACTGCATCTGCAGGTAATCGACAGCGGTCCTGGCATTGCCGAAAACCAGCAAGCCGCCATTTTTGAATCCTTCACCCAAGCCGACAACTCCAGCACTCGGCGACACGGCGGCACCGGCTTAGGACTGGCCATCAGCCGTCAACTGGTGGAGCTGATGGAAGGAGAAATCAGTCTCAGCAGTCAACTCGGTCAAGGCAGTTGTTTTGAGTTTCACGTCCAATTGCGCAACACCCAAAAAACCATCATGCAAGACAGCAACAACGAGACGCTGCACGACGTTCGAACTCTGATTGTAGATGACAACCCCTGTAATCGAGAGATCCTGCAACGACAGATGAACCTGTGGGGTATGCAGAGCGAAACGGCGGCCAGTGGCTCAGAAGCGCTGCTGCAATTACGCCACGCCGCTGAAACAAAACAGCCCTATGAAATTGCCTTGCTCGATTGGCAGATGCCCGAGATGGACGGCTTAAACCTAGCCCAACAGATTCGCAATGATAATCATATTCCCAATCTGCCCCTCATTATGCTCAGCTCCGCCGATTTTGACAGCGATGCAAGAGAAGTTCGTAACGCTCACATCAGCCGCCATCTCAGCAAACCGGTACGCCAAAATCATCTGTTGCAGTGTTTACTGGAGCTGATAAATCATAAAGAAGAATCAACCAATAACGAAGTTAAACAGAGTCTGGAAAAACCCAAGGGCAACGTGCTTCTTGCCGAAGATAATTTGGTTAATCAAGAAGTTGCACTGGGCATGTTGGAAATATTGGGTTATCAA
>JAUZRS010000106.1 GCA_030950195.1 Gammaproteobacteria bacterium
CTGGATATTATTAAAAACGTCTCAGTCAAAACACTGCTGGCCGACGGCCTCAAGGGGGCGCAAATCGCTGAAGGGCTGCACCGGAAACGTCTCAGCACCCTGCGGCAACACCTAAAAACGGAGTCTATCTAGCGGTGTTAAAAGTGCTGATGATCGTTTCTGCCGCCACAGCACTCGGTTTTGGCTCTCTGTTGTACGCCGCCAAGCCGGATGTTTTCAATACACTTGATCTCTCACCCTCTGAGGTAATGGCCGACTGGGTTATTTTAAAAAAAGCGAGTCGTAAACTCTATTTAATGAAAGAGGGCAAAATACTCAAAGAATACAACGTAGGCTTAGGCGGAAATCCCAAAGGTCATAAACAGCAAGAGGGCGACAACCGTACCCCTGAGGGACATTATATTTTGGATTGGCGCAACCCAGAGAGCCTCTACCATCTCTCACTGCACGTCTCCTACCCTAACGAAGAAGACACTCGCAGAGCAAAAAAACGCGGCGTTTTCGCAGGCAGTAATATTATGATCCACGGCCAACCAAACGGTTTAGGCTGGGCGGCAAAACTGATCCAAAAATTCGACTGGACTGAAGGCTGCATTGCAGTAAAAAATACGGAAATAGAAGAGATCTGGAAAAGGGTGGGGGAAAATACCCCCATCGACATTTTGCCGTAAAAAATCAGATTCCAGCTAAATAGGTAAAGGTTTTTTCTTCTAATAAAGTGTCTTTCTGGCGTACTTCAACCCGCCACTCTCCTACTTTTCTCGGCTCCATATGTTTCTTAGACACCGCATTAAATTTACTTTTATCTACGACAAAACCCTCTTCAAAAACCATTTTTCCCTGATAAAACCAACGGTGAGTAATCTCCCTTCCTTCCAAACCGTCCAACTCAGTATCAAAAAAGACCGTCTTTACCGAAGAAAAGAAACGCTCACTCGCCCCCATTGGCTTACCGTCGCTATCAACCCCTGGGGTAAAGACGGCTGAAACAACCCCTACCTCTTCAATGCCATTTTGAGCAACAACTGGTTTACCTTCATAGGCATCAACATTACTCACTCCTTCTTCACCAAAACCATCAGCCCATATAAATTGAGAGAACCCCATTGCCAACGCCAAAATAGAAACACGCACACTCTTGTTCATCGCACTCATCCCTGAAAGTCATTAAAGTATCAATGCCCACAGTCTATTCAAAAAAGATGAAGGGAACCTTAAGAGCAACAATCAAGATACATTTACAAAAAGCTGGGAGAGCCTTCAGCGTACAGAGTCAAATTCCAGCTAAATAGGTAAAGGTTTTTTCTTCTAATAAAGTGTCTTTCTGGCGTACTTCAACCCGCCACTCACCGACATTATCAGGCAACATGTTTTTTCTGGAGATGGCATAAAACTGCTCATTGTCGATTACAAACGTCTCCTCTGAGACCATTTTTCCTTCGTAATACCAACAGTGCTTGATCTCTTTACCCACCATGCCATCCAGCTCGGTATTAAAAAACACGGTTTTTATTGCGCTGGAAAAATGATTGCTCTCCCCCATAATCTGATTTTGAGTACCAAAACCTGGGGTAAATACAGCCGACACAACACCCGGCTCTCCAGTAAACACCGTCTCTTCATCATCCACTGAAGGCGAAATAGCACCCTCATACAAAACAATATCGTTCTCATAGGCAGGACTGTATTTGATTTCATCAAAATCAAAATCATCTGCCCAAGCAAAATGGAAAAAATTCATCATAAAAAACAGCATGGCAAACACAGCTTTCATTCGACCTTCCTTAAAATTGGCTAACGTCTTGAGTAGCAAGGAGAAGACAAGCAACGCAAAAAATAGTCCACTTCTAAAAAGGCAGATCACAAGCAAAACACATAACAGCGATATTATTTACAACCGGCTCACGTTTTAATCCACCAACGCTCAAAACGCAGCAGCAACTGACCCAAAACCGTAAAACCACTCAACCAAGCCAAAATAACCCCCACGGCATTGGCCAACATATCCCACCAATCAAAATAACGCATTGGGTTCAGACCCTGCAAAAACTCCAATGAGGCACCCATGGCCACAAACGCCAATGCCAACAACGCACGCGCCACTCTGCCAGGGTAAAGTTGTAAAAACCAACCCATCACCACCGCGTAACCCAAACCATGCGCGACTTTATCCCCCATATGGAAACCGATATGAATCGGCTTAGAGGTCAGCGAAAGACCTATAATCAAGGCGATCAGAGCAAAACCCACCCATAACCAAACTTTAAACCATTTAAGATCTGCTTTTTGCATCAGACGCTCCCTCACAAAAATACTCTGTCAAAACCCAAAAACGCCCTGAGTTTACACTCAGAGCGCTGAAAAACCGCTGAAAAATCCGGTTTTTTTAAGCAGAGAGAACCGCTTGCGCTGCTGCTAACGCCGCACCTGTTTTAATCTTCGCACCGGCTTCTGCCAACACCGCTTCCAAAGCACTCAAACAGAGGAAGACATTTTCAGCACGTGCCGAATGCCCCATCAGACCAATGCGCCAGACTTTACCGGCAAACTCACCCAGACCG
>JAUZRS010000107.1 GCA_030950195.1 Gammaproteobacteria bacterium
CCGGCTGACGCGGAATACTAAACAAACCAAAAACATCAATCGAATGGCCACCGTAAATCGAACCCAAAATACCCGTCAACGGCATGGAAAGCAGCAAAGCATAAAGCCCCCAATGCCCCAATTTAGCCGCCAAAGCTTGCCATTTTGGCCCCTGTGCGGGCAACAAATAATCCACACTGAGACTCACCCAAAGCAGACGCAGTAAAATCAACAACCCAGCAAAGACACCCAACGCACGGTGCAGAGCAAACATGTCTCTGCGTTCATCGCTGTCCTTAGGCAGATCTTCCATATTCCAGGCGACCAAAAACAGCGCCACAATCAAAATGGCCATGCCCCAATGCAGCACCCGCGCCGTCAAACCATAGCCTTTAATTCTTTCTACTTCGCTCATCACGATCACCTTAAGACGTTAAAAAACCAGAAATAAATCAAAATAGAGTTATAACACGTCCATCTAAACAGAAACTTAACGCCTCAGCTCAATCCCGAATTTTGCAGTAATTCCTGCATCTCCGCTTCGGCCACCGGCTGGCAAAGAACCCCGTGAATCGGAAAGATACGGCTCAATTTATCGACGTACTGACGTTCGGATTTTTGCACCAAAATGACCACTTTGCTGTTGGGTGCGTAACGCTGCAACGCATAAAACAGCACATCTAAATTACACATATTGATGCCTGCGTAATTATTCGCGTAACCGTAAAAAAACTCCACCACCAACCAGTCGGGCGGCGTATTCTTCACCACCTTCATCGCGGTGCGTTGTGAGGCCACTTTTAACTCAGCAAAGCCAAAACGGGCGTACAGTGCTGAAAAATTAGGATGACTGGGTGATTCCACCACAGAGAGCAGATTCACCTGCTCAAGCCGCTGCAAAACGCTGCTGAAGATAATCAATAATGTCGCTGGATTCGTACATCCAGCGCACCGAACCGTCCTCTTCGCTAATGCGCAAACAGGGCACTTTGATTTCACCGCCCTCCTGCAACAGCTCATCACGGTAGCGCCCCTCTTTGCGCGTATCCCGAATCTCAATGTTCAAACCCAAGCGACGCACGGCGCGGCGCACCTTGACACAAAAAGGGCAGGCCTCAAATTGATACAGGGCTAAACTTGCACATTCGGCATCCAAACGCACCTGTTGTTGTGCATCATGTTTGGCTTTTTTTGGCGAGAAAATAAAATTCAATAACAGAATAATCCGACCCAATACCCAACGAATAATCTTCACACTCAACTCCTAAAAATCGCATAAACCACAAAAATTGAGCGCCATTTTACCTGATCCAAGAAAAAAGAGTACTGCGCTACTCACAGATCATCAGCCAACTCCTCTTGCGGAGCCGGTCGCCAGCTGGGACGCCTCCCCTCAGCAAACGCATGAATCCCCTCACGCCCCTCATCCGAGCAGCGTAAACGCGCCACCAACTGCACACTCTCCAATAAAGCCTCTTTGTCTACCGGCGTTAGCTGCTGCCGAGCCAACATGGCTTTGGTCTCTAACTGGGCGTGCAGAGCCGTAGCTTGCAATTTTTTCAATAGTTTATTCGCTTCTAATGCCAGTTGATTACGTGGGTAAACTTCATGCACCAGACCTAACCGTTTTGCCTCGGCCGCACTAAAATGCTCACCGGTCAACATATAACGCCCCGCAGCTCGGCTGCCCATCGCGGCCAAAATATAAGGACTGGTGAGGGCTGCAACGTACCCTAAACGCACTTCTGGCAGACAAAATCGCGCTTTTTCCGTGGCAAACACCACATCACAACAGGCCAACAAACCTACCCCACTGCCGTACACTTCCCCCTGCACCAACCCCACCACCGGCTTTGGAAAACGATCCAATTCACGCAACAGTTGCCCTAACTGCAACAGGTCTTCGACCTTATCCTCACCGGCATCAAGTAACTTCTGCATCTCTTCCACATCACTGCCGACACAAAATTTATGGCCGTTGGCGGCAATCACGATTTGACGCACCGTATCATCAGCCGCCAAACGCCACAGCGCTTCGCGTAAACGCTGAATTAATACCGTATTCAAGGCATTGTGTTGCTCTGGCCGATTGAGCATCAAACGCACCGTATGCCGTACTCGCTGCTCAATTAAAGGTGGATCGTTGCGCATAGAGACCTCCTAGTCCCTTCAATATTTATAAAAGAGTGAACCAAGCATGATAAGGCTGGCCAACAAATTACTGATTTTGACAGCGCTTTTGTGAACTGGATCGCAATCTCATAGATAAATCTCACAATATCTGTCATTTATAAGCCAGTTTCATAACCGTTAAGAAGCCTATTTTGGTTTACAAGAAGCAGTGCGCTATACTGGACAATCAGTTCATTCGTAACATAAATAACTTTTTATCTGGCAACACAATATTACGTCATCGCAACAAATCAGGAAATTTATGTCTAAAAAAGAGTGCAATCCCCTGTTTGAAGTTGGCGACCTACTCTTGGCCTACCTTAACCAACTTTCAATTGATTGCATTTTTGGTGTGCCAGGTGGCGGCATTGAACCTCTTTTTAATGCACTGGCTCGCAGCCAACGCACTGGCGGCATCAGAGCCGTGGTTGCACGTCACGAAACCGGTGCGGCTTTTATGGCCGATGGTTATTTTCGCCAAACCGGAAAGCTGGGTGTCTGCTGCGCTACCACCGGTCCTGGTGCCACCAATTTGCTTACCGGTGTTGCCTCTGCTTACGAAAACCAAATCCCGATGCTGGTCTTAACCGGCCAAACAGCACTGAGCAATTTTGGCAAAGGCGCACTGCAAGAATCCTCTTGCAGTGGCATCGACACCGTCAGCATGTTTCAGCCCTGCACACGCTACAACAGCTTAATCTCACACATTGATCAATTTGAACGCAAACTGATCACCGCCATTATGACCGCCTTCCAATCGCCCCCAGGCCCCGTTCACCTCACACTGCCCTTAGACATTCTGCGCGCCCCCGCCTCCTTCAAAGCCCCTCAATACGATGTAGCGCAACTGAGCAAAACCAATTTTGCCGTGGATTTAGAACAAGTCGAACAATTAGCACAGCACTTAAACAAAGCGCAAGGGATGGTTTTTTTGGTCGGCAGTGACGCCGAAGCCGCCATTGAACCTCTCTGCCAATTGGCGGAAACCTTAGGTGCTTGGCTGATTGCCACCCCTCACGCAAAAGGTCTGATCAATCACGATCACCCAAAATTTTGTGGCGTACTCGGTTTCGCCGGTCATCAAAGCGCCCTCGACATTCTAAAAGAGAAGCACATTGATGCCATTATGGCCATCGGTACCGGCTTGGGTGAATGGGCCAGCAACGGCTGGGATAAGTCCCTACTGAACAATCGACTGCTGCATGTGGAACAAGTCGCGGCCAACCTCACCCGTTCGCCAATGGCAAAAATGCAACTCTGCGGCAACCTGAAAAAAATCTGCACAGAACTGCTCAGCCACGCCAAAAAACAGCAAAAATCAGCGCAAACACCCAAGAAAAACACATACTCCCCCTACCAACAACAGATTAAAAACAACAAATTCAAATTAGAATCCAATACAGAGGTCGGTATAAAACCTCAATGGTTAATGCAAAGTCTGGGGAAGTTACTGCCCTCAGGCACGCTGTTTCTTGCCGATTCTGGCAACAGCATCGCTTGGGCCATTCACTACTTTCACCCCCCAGAGCGGCGTTTAACCGCACGAGACGGCGACAAACCACTGTTTCGTGGCGCGCTGGAGTTTGCCTCAATGGGCTGGGCTATTGGTGCTGCGGTCGGCACCGCCATCGGCAGTAAAAACCAAGCGGTGGTCTGCGTCACAGGCGATGGCAGTTGGCTCATGTCAGGCCAAGAGATCACCGTCGCCGCGCAAGAAAACCTCTCTGTTATTTTTATCGTTCTCAATGATTCCTCTCTAGGAATGGTAAAACACGGTCAATGTTTGAGCAAAGCAGAGTCCATCGGACATGCACTGCCTCAGATTGATTACGCCGCAATGGCACAGGCGATGGGAATACAGAACGTCCGTATTCGACAACCTAACGATTTGTTAACGCTGGATTTTAACGCCATCTGCAACCATCCAGGTCCGACACTCTTCGATGTCTATATTGACCTAGAAGAAGTTCC
>JAUZRS010000108.1 GCA_030950195.1 Gammaproteobacteria bacterium
AGATAGATGACACGCGTTGCCTACTTAAAAAACATCAGTCAAGAGAAACAATCGCGCTAAGCATACCGACCCCAATCACGAAAGAAAACCCTCAGCTGAAAAGGCAAGATTAACACTTGAGGAAATGCGATCAGGGCTGCACAATGTGATTAAGGGTAATGCCCTTAACCAACAGATGAAACACCACACCTACGAACCGCCAGGAGAGTTAACTGATGAGCAAGGTCGCCCCTCAAACAACATCACCCTACACCGTTCCACAACCTGCGGTAACGAACCGTCGTGGTCGCACTCAACACACCATTCAAGAACTAATGACGGAACGCACTCAACTATTGAGCCAATTCAGCGCGCTCAGTGGCACTTCGCAACATCAAAGCAGCCACCCTGAATTGGAAGAACACTTGAAAGGCTTTTGCCAAATTTTAATGGACTATTTGGCCTTGGGGCATTTCGAGATTTACCAGCGCATCATTGAAGGCAAAGAACGTCGTCGCAATGTGCGTGAAAGTGCCGCCACCGTCTATCCTTTGATCGCTCAAACCACTGATATTTTGGTGGAGTTCAACGACCAATACGCCAGTGATGCCGCTTGCAAAGCCTTCAAACAGCTCGCCAGCGACATCTATCGTTTAGGCGAGACCCTCTCGCTGCGGTTTGAGATGGAAGACACCTTATTGGAAGCGCTCTCCGATGAGAGACGCAACGAACTGAATTAAATCCACCTCAGTTCTGGTTCTGCAGCGCAATCATATGCAGTAGATCGGAGCTGATGTAACTAAATTCAACCCCGTAACGCACCCCTTTACGGATCACCTTGCGGTAATTTATTTTGCCACGAGCAGAAAAACTTTGGTTACCGTACATCAATCCCAACTCCACCTCACCACTCAAACCCGTTTGCAACTCATCGGCAATAAAGCCAATTCCGGTGCGGCTAATGTCCAGCAGAGAACAACCACTGTAATAACGCCGATTTTTCTGATCACTTCGACGCACTTTAAGCTGCAACTGTAAACTTCGGTAGCGAGTTTCAAAGCGTCGCAGTGGCGAGACTTGGCTATTACTCGCCTTGCTAAGCAACAAATCATTACACTCTCGCTGCACTGAATTCCCCAACAGTGAACTCAAGTCTACTAACAATCGTTCAAGCTCAAAGGGCACATGAGTAAAGATCACCCCATACTGCATCCCCTCCATACGCAATTGGCGATAAGCAATCACGCCACGCACAATAAACTGCTGCTCATTCAGATCCACGCGCAATTCAACCGGTTTTAAAATTCTAAAATTGACGTTATCCGTTAACAGCCCCAAGCCCCCCTGCGTCACGTTTAATAAAGAACAGCGTTTAAAGCGCGTTGAATTGAGCTTACGCATACCAACCTGCAGCGCCAAACCTTCGATGCGAGCTTCCGTGCGCCGTTGCATTGGCATCACATTTTGCAACTTTCCCATACCATCCTCCTTGTCCTTGAAACCCCTAATGCTCCTCAACCGAATCCCAAACCTAACAAATCTATTCCCACTTTGATCCGACACCCAATGCGTACAGCTGATAAAATCAAAGCCACTTTCTTTCAGCTTCATAAGAGTTACCGCATGGACTCCCCTGAAATATTTCCCATCGTGCTCTGCTGTTCCGGCAACGACCCCAGTGGCGGCGCAGGCATTCAAGCGGACATCGAAGCCCTCAGCAGCCAAGCCTGCCACGCCGCACCCATCATCACCTGTCTGACGGTGCAAGACAGTCAAGACGTTAAACGCATCGAACCGCTGCACCCCAGCCTATTCACCCAACAGATGAGAACAGTGCTGGAAGACATGCCGGTGGCCGTGATTAAAGTCGGCCTGCTTGGCTCAGTGGAGATCGTCAAAGCCCTCTACAGCGTCTTGATGGATTACCCCGAACTGCCCATGGTGCTCGACCCCATTTTGGCCTCCGGCGGCAGCGGTAAAGCGATGGCCAACGACGACCTAATCGAAGCAATGGAACGTTACTTGATCCCCAACACCTTTGTCCTGACCCCCAATCGCCACGAAGCACTCACCCTCAGCGGCGCAGAAAACGAGCAGAGCGCCGCACTCAATCTATTGGAAAACGGCGCTGAATACGTCTTAATCACCGGCGCTGACAGCAAAACCGAACAAGTTCACAACGTGCTCTACCACCACGCCACTCAGTTGGAACGCTTCGATTGGCCACGACTGCCCCACAGCTACCACGGTTCTGGCTGCACTCTGAGCGCCAGCATCGCCGGTCTGTTAGCACAAGGGGAACACCCCATCGCCGCCGTACGTCAAGCCCAAGAGTACACATGGCAAAGCCTGAAAGCCGCCCACCGACCGGGCATGGGGCAGCATCTGCCCAACCGTTTTTATTGGGCCAGCAGTGAGAGTGAAAAAAAATAATGTTAAGCGGACTCTACGCCATCACCGACCAGACTCTGATCTCAGATCAGAATTTCGCCAACAGCATTGCAGCGGCGCTCAAAGGCGGAGCCAAAGTGGTGCAATATCGGGATAAAAGCAGCGACCACAAACGTCGTCAGCAACAGGCAAAAACGCTGGTAAGGCTGTGCCGACAGTACCAAGCCCTCTCCATCATCAATGATGACATTGAACTGGCCTTTGAGGTCGAAGCCGACGGTGTACATCTGGGTTTAGAAGACCGCAACCTAAAACAGGCGCGCAACACATTAGGCCCACAGGCGATCATCGGCATCACCTGCTACGACTCTCTACAGCGAGCCAAACAGGCCGAACAACAGGGAGCCAACTACGTCGCCTTTGGGCGTTTTTTCCCCTCCCAAACCAAACCCAACGCCCACCCCGCCCCCTTGAGCTTACTGCAACAGGCACGACAAGAACTCAAGCTGCCCATCTGCGCCATTGGCGGCATCACCCAGCACAACGCCCAGCCGCTGCTCACCGCCGGAGCGGATATGCTGGCGGTGGTGGGTGGGATTTTTGCGGGGAAAAACATCGAACAGCAGAGCCGTCAATTCAAGGCACTGTTTTAAGCAGCGCAGTTATGCGCTCAAAAACTACGATTCGTTATAAAAGGTACGCCCTTTACGCCCCTTACCAAACTGCTGCTGCACAATCACCCCCACCAGATCTTCGCGTCCGCCAATGGCAATCACTTCATGCCCCTCATTCAGCGCGTGCAAGCTGTAGTTGTTGTTTTCATCAATTCGCAGCTGCCGAAAAATATAATCATCCTCGGCTAATTTCGCCATCACAAAACAGCCGTCTCTGAGTATCCCTTCTGGGTCGATAATAATAATCGTCTTTTTTTTAAACTCCGGCTCCATACTGGTATCCAACACCTGCAACGCAAAGGGCTCACCCGCCGCGCAACTGCCTAAACTGTCATCCATTCTATTAACCTCGTTTCATAATTAAAATCATTTACTTTTATCGTCACTCAAACGCTCACGCTGCTGCAACGCCCACAAATGGGCGTACAAACCCTTTTGCGCCAATAAGTTGCTGTGGCTGCCACGCTCGACAATCTGTCCCTGCTCCATGACCAAAATCTGATCCGCATCCACAATGGTGGAGAGCCGATGGGCGATCACTAAAGTGGTGGTTTGCGCCGAAACCTTCTCCAGCGCCGCTAAAATCGCCTGCTCTGAGCGTGAATCCAAGCTGGAGGTGGCCTCATCAAAGACCAAGATGGCGGGGCGTTTCAAAATCACCCGCGCAATCGCCACCCGCTGCTTTTCACCGCCCGACAACTTCAACCCCCGCTCACCCACCACGGTCTCGTAACCCTCAGGCAAGCTCTCAATAAAGCGATGAATGTCGGCCAGTTTAGCCGCTTCAATCACCTCTTCACGGCTGGCATCGGGTTTGGCGTAAAGAATATTGTAATAAATGCTGTCGTTAAACAGCACCGTATCTTGCGGCACAATACCAATGGCACGGCGCACACTCTGCTGGGTGCAATCGCGCAGATCTTGGCCGTCGATCAACACTGCTCCCGCATTGACATCATAAAAACGAAACAGCAGCCGCGAGAGGGTGGATTTACCCGCCCCCGAAGGTCCCACCACGGCCACCTTCTGACCTGCGGGCAGAGTAAAAGAGACCTTGTTTAAAATGCGGCGGTCAGGCTGATAAGCAAAATCAACCTCGACAAACCGCACCTCCGCTGCATCAATCTGCATGACTTTTGCGTCAGTTTTATCTTTAATATCTTCCGGCTGGTCGAGTAATTTAAACACCAGATCCATATCCGCCAGCGCGTATTTCAGCGAGCGATAAATAATGCCCAGAAAACCCAAGGGCAAAAAAAGCTGCAACATCATGGTATTAACCAACACCAGATCCCCCAAGCTCATCTCACCGCTCTGCACCTCGTGTACCGCCAAGGCCATGATCACCGTCACCCCCACGGCGATGATCACCCCTTGACCAAAATTGAGCATCGACATGGTGGTTTGGCTTTTAACCCCCGCCTCCTCCCAACCGCCCATCACCTCATCGTAACGCCGCAGCTCATGCGCTTCGTTATTGAAATATTTAACCGTTTCGTAATTGAGCAGACTGTCCACCGCACGACTGTTGGCATCCGAATCCAGCGCGTTCATCTGATGACGAAAGTGCATCCGCCACTCGGTTACTTTGAGGGTAAAACCGATGTACAGCAGCACCGTGACAAAAGTGACGATGGCAAAATAGGCGCTGTATTGACTGAATAAAATAGCCGCCACCAGAATAAACTCCACGGCGGTGGGAAAAATATTAAAGACCAAATAGTTCAAAATCGAGCTGACGCTGCGCGCACCGCGCTCCAGATCACGGCTGATGGCACCGGTACGCCGCTCCAGATGAAAACGCAGCGACAAACGGTGCAGATGAGCAATCACCCGATTGGACAATTTGTGCATCGCCCGATGACGCACCCGCGCAAAAATAGCGTCACGCAGCTCATTAAACAGCGAGGCACAAAGACGCAACGCGCCGTAAATCAGCAGCAACGCCACTGGCAGCGCAACGGCGTTCTGCGGCTCTTGATCAAGAAAATCAATGATCTCCTTGAAGACCAGCGGCACACCGACAATGGCAAATTTGGCCAACAGCAAGCTGAGCAGCGCCAGCAGCGCACGGCCACGGTAGTCCCAGATAAAAGGGTAGATGCGTTTTAGATTTTGAAAATCGGTGCGCTCGCCGTGCGGCGCAGAGGTGTAACGGGTACGGGGAGCCATAACATCAACACAGTAAAAACCAACCGTGCAAGGTAAAGCAGAGACTGTTGAAATGCAAGTTTGCCATTTCAAAGCACGGTTTATGTAACCGCTGTCGTGTGGACAACATCGGCATGATCAAAGGATTTCAGTGCAATGAAAACCGCACCGGCAACCGCAACCGCACCGCCACCGCTTGATCTGCAATCTTTGCCGCTGAAAAACGCGATGCCATAATAGCCACTGTGGCCGCGTGATCAAATTCCTTGCCTGCCGAGACAATAATACTCACACGGCGAACCTTGCCGCTTTTATCAATTAAAGCCTCCAGTTTCACCACACCACTGCGCCCCGCAGCGCGCATCGTTTCAGGGTA
>JAUZRS010000109.1 GCA_030950195.1 Gammaproteobacteria bacterium
GTAGTTACAACACCAGCCGGATCAATTTTAGCAACACAGCCGTCTCTAACGTTAGAAACATACAAATTACCTGCTGCATCCAACGCCATATCATTCGCACTAGTGGCATTAAAGATTAAAGAGCAGGCTGCAAAACCCGTTCGATAATTGCTAACCGTACCATCAGCAGCGTACTTATACACACCATGAGCAACCGTTGTGAACGTGTTTAGATCCACAGAACTGCCTGCATCAATAACATACAAATTATCGTTAGCGTCCACCATAATGCTAACGGGTACTGCATTAGCCGCTAAGGCGACCGTTGACAGCACACCTGCCGCATCAATTTTACGCAATACTGTCTGACCTGGCGCAGAAGGATCTAATCCCCCAGTAACCGTCTCAATAAAATAAACATTGCCCAAAGAATCCACAGCCACATCAATCGGTGCATTCACCGAAGAAGTCAGCGCCACAGCCCCGTCAATGGCTTTAATCGCATTGCCATTACCGGCAATCACACTTACTGCCGCCACTGCCGGTTGCGATGCCGCAATCGCCAAGCTCAAAACACCCACTTTGCCCAAAGAATTCAAACCGTTCATCGTTCTGCGTATCGCAGAACGCAATATCGAGTGTTCAATCATCCTCAACTTCCTCCTAAAAAAACAATCGTATATCCCTACTTTTCATCATTAAACTCATTAAGCTGGGTCTCCTTACCCCTTACCGTGCTACAAAAAGAACAGTCACGTTCACAACTCTTCTACTTCTTAACACTGTTTTCTTAAAAAAACATTAAGAAAAAGACAACTTA
The DNA here is from genome assembly GCA_030950195.1 of Gammaproteobacteria bacterium. Taxonomy (GTDB): domain Bacteria; phylum Pseudomonadota; class Gammaproteobacteria; order JAUZRS01; family JAUZRS01; genus JAUZRS01. Next base: position 800 of record JAUZRS010000109.1, read on the forward strand.
ATGATAATCCTAACAATTTAAAAAGCGAGGTTTCTTTGCAAATCCAACTTAAACCGACCAGTGCTGCAAACTACAGCACAAAACTTAAGCTACTATTCTAGTATAAATGTTAGGGAATTTAAACGCAAAGGCCAGAAAAAATGCGGGGGATGGGGGTATTTCTCACTTTTGTTTCAAAGGCAGAAACAGTTTGATAAACAAGCCACCCTTTATCCTAGTAAGGCTACCGTTGACAGCTGTTTTTCCAGCTCAAACAACGTTTTTATCGTCAAGGGCTGAGATTCAACTGTTGGCCATGTTGCCAAAAATCGGTTCATCCACACCGCCTGAAGACCCGCTTGCTGCGCCGCCCAAACGTCTCGCAAAGGATCATCACCCACATGCAACACCTCTGAGGGAGCCATCTGCAACCGCTCGCAAGCCAGAACAAACATCTCTGCATCCGGTTTGCCCAAAGTGACCTCTTCGGCACAAATCGAAACCTGAAACAGGTGATCAATACCGATGCGCTTCAAATTCGCATTGCCATTGGTCAACGCCACCAGCGGATAACTCTGTCCTAAAGCGACCAACACCGGCAACACATCCTCAAACAACGTCACCTCGTTGCGCGCCGCGATGAACACCTCAAACGCCTCTCTCACCAACTGCTCCTGAGAATAGCCCGCCTCATCGGCGTGTTGACGCAACGAGACTCGGCGCAGCTCACTCAAATCGTGCTGCAAATGAGGCTGCTGCTGAGCCAATTTAATCCGAACCTCACGCATCTGTTCACTGCTGTAACGCGCCGTAATCCGTCCGGCATGGTGTTGCAACCACGCATACAACGTCGCTTCAGCCCGTTGAATCACCGGCTGACACTCCCACAGGGTGTCATCCAGATCAAAAGAGATCGCCCGAATGGCCGAAAAATCGGTCACTTTTTGCCCATCATATCTTTCAAACCCGCAAAGGGATTAAACGTATCTTCCTCTTTAGCGCCATCGGTGTGGCTGCTGTTACCGTACTGCAACTGCTCTTCCAATTTGGAGTGCTCGTTGTCGTGGCAGAAATGGCAAAGCAACTCCCAGTTGCTGCCATCTTCGGGGTTGTAATCGTGATCATGATTGCGGTGATGCACAGTCAGTTCACGCAAATTTTCACGGTTAAATTCGCGGCTGCAACGACCACAAACCCAAGGGTACATTTTCAGCGCCCGATCTCGATAACCGCGCTCTTTCGCCTCTTGACTGACACGGGCATTGGCCACCAGATCGTCTAACCGACCCTGATCCAGTTTTTTCTTGGTCACTTTAATCATC
>JAUZRS010000011.1 GCA_030950195.1 Gammaproteobacteria bacterium
AAGGCTTTCGGCAGGCAGCTTGAAACGACGGCTCAGCCATGCGGCGATGCTCTGGCGCAGGGCGGGGCTGCCTTTGGTGAGAGGGTAGTTGGCGATGCCGTCAAGGTTGTCACGCAGAGTTTGCAGGACAAATTCGGGTGGTGGGTGTTTGGGTTCGCCAATGCCCAGTGCGATGGGCGATAATGCGGCATTGGCAACGACCCCAGCGCGCAGGTGTTTGAGTTGTTCAAAGGGGTAGGGTTGCAGACGAGCCAGATCCGAGTTCATACAAAGTCTCTGCGACAAAAAGGCGCGATTATAAGCCATTGCGGTGCATTTCAGCAAAGAGAGGAAAAGGCCTTGGCGTTTTATCAGGGTATTTTGGGTTTGGAGGTGTGTGAAGATCGTCCCTGTTTGGGTTTTTCCGGTGCGTGGTTGAGTTTGGGTGAGCAGCAGATTCATCTGTTGGAATTGCCTAACCCCGATCCTAAAAGTCGCTGGTAGTCGGTAAAAAAGTGCAACTGTTGTTTAGGCGTGTTTCAAAAGCACGTTTTGAACAGCAGCGTTTGGCTTATCATTGATCCTTGCAGGACGACTATTTTCAAAAATTTCGCATCAGCAGCACCGAGTTACACACCATTCGGCGTGGGGATTCGCTTTGGAGATTGTCCAAGCTCACCTACGATCTGCCGCTGATGTGAATTTTAACGCCGTGCATCTAGGTATAACGCTAGGCTTCTTTTGGCGGATTAAGGTTTAATTAAGTCGATTTTAATTTAGTGTGAGTAAACTTATGCTTTAACTGTAGTAAAGGGGTAATTATTATGTGTGGACGGATTTTAAATGGCTTAAGGATGGGTTTTTGGGTTGGCTCTGTTGCTCTGTTGGGTGCTTGTGGTGGCGGTACGGATAGCGTCTCAGGGGCAAGCCAAGCTGCAACACCTACGACTCAATGGGATACCTTGGGTAATTTGTTTACTACAGAGTTTAGTCGATGCAGCAGTTGCCATGCGCCTGGTAAAAGTCAGGCGGCGGGACCAGATATGAGTACGCCAGCGACGTTCCATCGAGATGTAGTGGGTAAAAAAGCCAGTGATTATCCCAACTGGAATGTTGGCTCAACCTGTAGCCAAAGTGTGAATTTTATTACCGCAGGCAGTTCTCTGAACTCAACATTGGCCGCTACGTTAGATCAGGGTAATTCAGATACTTTGTCAGCAAGCAAAAATTGCATTACTTCGTTTTCTATTCATAAAGCTAATGGAGCTGTGTTGAGCAGCAATGGCATCAGTAATGTTGATTCATGGATTCGCAAAGGAGCATTGAATAACTAGGAAAATGGTTTAGCTGGTTTTTTTATTTAGTGTTAGGGTGATGAAAGTAGGCCTAGGGTTCAATCCCTAGGACACTGCACCTTGAGACGCTTTAAATATTCCGCAACAGTTCGTTAATGCCCACTTTGCTCAAGGTCTTGGCATCGACTTTTTTCACAATCACCGCGCCGGTTTCGCGGTCATAAATGCGGGTGCTCTGGCCGGTGTACACGCCCATTGAAATCACCGAACCCTCTTCAACAATCACTCCCTCGACCACCTCGGAACGTGCGCCGATAAAGCTGTTGTCTTCAATAATGGTGGGCGAGGCTTGCCACATACGCACCGATGTTGACGTAAGAGGGCATCAATACCGTGCCGGAGGCAATGTAGCTGCCTTTACGCGCCAGCGCCGAAGAAGTCGGGCTGAAATTGACTCTCAGCGATGGTGTTGTAAAACCACGGTTGCAGACCGGCCAGCAGGGCCCCGCCTTCGTAAATTTGATAGAAGGGATTGGGCATCAAAACCAGATCTTTTTGGCTGTTGCGGTTCAGCAACGCTTGCGAAAAAGCAAACAGCGCCTCGCGGGTGCCGTTGACAGGCAGAACGTGTTGCTCTGGATCAAGGCTTTCGGCAGGCAGCTTGAAACGACGGCTCAGCCATGCGGCGATGCTCTGGCGCAGGGCGGGGCTGCCTTTGGTCAGTGGGTAGTTGGCGATGCCGTCAAGGTTGTCACGCATAGTTTGCAGGACAAATTCGGGTGGCGGATGTTTGGGTTCGCCAATGCCCAGTGCGATGGGCGATAATGCGGCATTGGCAACGACCCCGTCTCGTAATTGGGTGAGTTTTTTAAAAGGGTAGGGTTGCAGACGCGCCAGATCCGAGTTCATACCGTCTCTCTGTGACAAAAGGGCGGGATTATAAGCCAT
>JAUZRS010000110.1 GCA_030950195.1 Gammaproteobacteria bacterium
TTCAATGGCGCGATGCAGTTCACTCGTGCGTGGCAGATCACCGACCAGTGCCCCTACAACTGCTCCTTTATCAGCGGCCATGCTTCCGCTGCCTTTGTTCTAATGGCTCCGGCGTTTCTGTTTGTTGGCTGGCGGCGTAAAACTTGGTTTGCCGTTGGTTTGAGCATGGGCGCGTACATCGGCTGGGTGCGTATGGCACAGGGAGGGCATTTTCTCAGCGATGTGATTCTGGCCGGTTTTGCGGTCTATTTTGGCTGTAAGTTGGTTTATTGGTTGATGTATCGGAAGCCTTGGCGACGGGATAAATCTAATTAACTGATGTTACGCAGTGAGTGAGAAACTAAGAGAATTTCAACCCACGTCATTCTCGCGTAGGCGAGAATCCACATGAATCTATGACAAGACCCTATGGATTCCCGCCTTCGCGGGAATGACGAGCAAAAAATAAACCTCCCCTAACCCAGAACCTCTCTTCCACTGAAGAGGGAAAATTAGGTCGTGTTGTTTGAATAACCTTTAAGGTAGATACCATCGGTTCTTGTTCAGCGCGTAACATCAGTGATTCAATAAATCGAGCAAATCCTGTTTTGCCTGTTGCTGCTTTTCTGGCGAAGCGTGATCTAACTTGATTCGATTCAGGTCAATCCCAAACGCATCTTTCAGCACATCCACCATTGCCGCTTTGTTTGGCGCTGAAATCAATTGACTGCGAACCACGCCATCGGCATCCCGTTTCAGTTGATACGCCTCACCCTCTTCCAGTTGAGAAATCACAATGGGTGAATGAGTCGTAATGTAAAAAGTCGTATTGGGGAACAGTTTTTTCAGCAAAGGAATAATGTTTACTTGCCACCCCAAGTGCAGATGGCTTTCAATCTCATCAATTAAGACTATGCCTTTCACCGCCTCAAACCTAATCTTTGATCCCAGCATCAGCCATTCCCCAATCATCACAGATGAGATGCAGCCTAGCCAAAAACCCAAAGGATAAAAAGGCTTGAACCCAACGCCATTGCTCGGCATAGTAGCCCCACTTTTAAAAAGGGCTTTGATATGACTCGCACCTACGCCACCTCCCCCAGCGCAGATCATGCACTCGCACTGGTTACCGCACTGCAACAACGCTTTGTCACTGGGCTGGAAGCCCTCTCCTGTGAGGGCAAACAACAGACCTTCAACGCCGTCGAATGGCTGCGCGAAGGTGGACAATTTGGCGGCGGTGAACGTTATGAAAGCGCCGATGGCGCGCTGTTTGGCCGAGGTTCCGTTAATGTCTCGCAGATTCATTACGATGATATCCCCGAGAAAAAACTCGCCTCCGCCACCGCCCTCTCCACCATCATTCATCCTCAGCACCCACTGGCTCCTTCGGTACACATCCACCTCAGCTGGACGGAGATGAAAGACGGCCACGGTTACTGGCGTTTGATGGCTGATTTGAACCCCTCCAATCCCATCGAAGCAGACAAGACGGCCTTCCTCGCCGCACTCAAAACCGCTGCACCCGAGCAGTACGATTCGGCACTGGCGCAAGGCGACGGCTATTTTGAGATTCCGGTGTTAAAACGGCATCGCGGCGTAGCGCATTTTTATCTGGAGAACCACAACAGCGGCGATGCGACAGCGGATCTTGCCTTGGCCATGCGCGTGGGTGAAGCGGCCATTGACGGCTATCTGGCTATTTTGAAGCCGCATTTTGAGCACCCCATGCCAGCCAGCACCGAACAAAAAGCAGCACAATTGGCCTATCACAGCCTCTACTTTTTTCAGGTTTTGACCTTGGATCGTGGCACGACCACCGGCCTGTTGATTCACAATCAAAACGACGTCGGCATTATGGGTTCACTGCCCGCTTACGTTGATCGTCAGCTTTTGAGTTCGTGGCTCAGCCGCATGACCTCGCCACAAGATGAGTTATTAACGGGATTAATTGACGTGTTGCCCGCAACCAAAGCCAGTTTGGTCGATGAGGCGATTAAGGAAAAATTAGCCGAAGTGGTACGCGGACACTACAAAAACCACCCTGAGGCGATTGCCATGCAGGCGGCGGGGGCGGTGATTCCGGCCACGGTTAAGAATCACGGTTAAACAATCAGCCTATCTGGAAAGAAAACAAGGGCGGAAAATGTTCCGCCCCTACGCCCGTCGCCAATGGGTTTTACCCGCTGCGTCTTCCAAAACAATATGAGCCTCTTTAAGCTGATCCCGAATGCGATCCGCTTCCGCCCAATTTTTATCCGCTCGCGCTTGGTAACGGGCTTCGATCAATTGATCCACCGCCTCATCGCTCAAACCCTCATCACTGCCCGCCGCTTGTTTGAAAAACTCATCGGGGTTGTTTTGCAAAATGCCCAACACGCCCGCCAATGTTTTCAGGCTGGCCGCCAACGGAGCCGCTTCTGCCAAGGATT
>JAUZRS010000111.1 GCA_030950195.1 Gammaproteobacteria bacterium
GGGTAAAAGCCCTTATTTGGCTGTACTGATCGGCTCGGGGTATCGCGCTCATCCGTTGAATACGGAGGTGGAGGATCGTATTTATATGTTGCGTGATTATCATATCTACCAACCACCAGAAGAGTACCGGACTCTGACAGAAGCGGAGCTGTTTGATACCACCGACAATCTGATTTCAGAAGGCACAACGGTGCAGCGGGTGGAGGCACAAACGGCTTTGGCGGAAAAATCCGGTTGGTACATTCGTCTGCTTAGCGGTGAGGGCAGTCGAGAGGGGGAGAAGATTTTAGCGCAGCCGTTGATTGTCTCGGGGGTGGCGTTGATGACCAGTTATACGCCACCCAATCCAGATGAGGTGGTCTCTTGTCAACCTCGGGCTGGTAATGGTTCACTTTATTATTTGAATGTCGGTAACGGTGCGCCGGTTACTGCTTTGGCCTCCTCTGGAACGCTGCTCAGTCGTGAAGATCGGAAAAAAAATCTGCGGGGCTGGGGCATTCCTCCGGCGGTGCAGATGGTGTTGACCTCAGAGGGGCGTACCCCGCTGGTGGGCAGTGAGGTGATTGATGATCCAGGTGAGGAGGGGTTTATTAATACCTATTGGCATGAGCGGTATTGAGAACTTTTTACGGATGCAGCTGAATCGTCACCCGTGCGCCCCCCAGTGGGGCGCTTTCCAATTCAATCGAACCCTCATAAGCCAATACAATCTCTTCCGCCACCGCCAAGCCGATGCCTTGGCCTTCCTGACGGCGGTCGGCTCTCACGCCCCGTTGCAGTAGGGTTTTCTCTTCGCTCTCTGGAAACCCTGCGCCATCGTCATCAATATGCAGGCTGATTTTTGTCGCTTCGGTATTGACGCTAACGGAGACCTGCTGTTGGCAATGTTTGCAGGCGTTATCGAGCAGATTGCCCAACAGCTCCATCAAATCGCCCTTTTCCATTGAAAGGGTTAGGTCGTTTTCAGTGGGCAGGCTGAAGCGGATCTGTTTGTCGGCATAGACTTTGGTCAGCACCCGACTGAGTTGCTGTAAAACCGGCAGCAGAGCTTCCTTTTGATGCAGCCCTTGTCTGCCTGCGGTGGCGGCTTTGCGCAGTTGGTAACGGACAATCTGATCCATGCGTTCGACCTGTTCGTTTAAACGCTGCTGATTCTCTGGCTGCAACACGCGCTCAATGCCGATGCCGCGCAGCACCGCCAGCGGGGTTTTTAGGCTGTGGGCGAGGTTGGCTAGGGCGTGTTGATAGCGATTTTGCTGCTGCTGTTGCTGTTTTATAAGGGTATTGATGCCCTCGGTGAGGGGCTGTACCTCTTGTGGGTACTGTTTTTCGATCTGTGGCTGTTCGCCCTTTTTAATCGCGGTGAGTTCCAAGCTGAGTTGGCTTAGGGGTTTTAGTCCCCAGTTCAGCAGTCGCCACTGCAACAGCATCAGCAGCAGAGAAAAAAGCCCGAGCCAGAGGAATAAGGTCTGTCTGAATTGTTGACGAAGGTGTTCAAAGTCTTTGCTCTCTTGCTGCATCAGCAGAGTGAAACGGTGTTCAGCGTCGTTGTGCAACCAACTGACCCCAAATTGCAGGGTGAACAATTCGGTTGTTTTTTCAAACTGCCACTTACCCACGGCGCTGCTCTGTTTTATCTGTGCGGGTTGCAACAGGGAGGGGGATTGCCAGACGAGTTGTTTTTGTTGGTCAAAAATGGCGGCATAAAACCCCGAGGAGGGCGCGAGCAGGTTTCGATCCGGCAGTTCGTTATTAAAAATTATGAGCTGCCCTTGTTCGTTCAGCTCTGTGGCACCCAGCAGAGCGTAAATCAGACCGCGCAGTTTTTCCTCTTGTGCTTGTTGGGCGTACTGCACCACCGCTTGTTCCAGCGCCAGCCCTGTGAGTAGGACAAAACTGAGCAGCAAGATGAGGTTGCTGCTCAGCAGGCGACGTTTCAGGGAGTGAGAGGGGTGTTTAAGGAGCATCGTGGTGACGCGCTAGGCTGAAACGGTAGCCTTGTCCGCGTTGGGTTTCGATGGGGTTCAGGCTGCCATCAGGGTCGAGTTTTTTCCGCAACCGTCGAATAAAGACTTCGATGACGTTGCTGTCGCGTTCGTCGTCGTAGAGGTGTTCTGTGAGGCGGCTTTTGGAGAGGGTCTCTCCGGCGTGCAGCATCAAATATTCCAACAGTTTAAATTCGTAGCCGGTCAGCTCCAGTGGTTGCTGGTGGAGGAAAACCTGTTGGCTGCCGGTGTCCAGTGTCACCGGTCCGCAGTGGAGTTGAGGTTGTGTCCAGCGTCCGGCACGGCGCAGCAGGGCGTTGAGCCGTGCCAGCAGCTCTTCTGGGTGAAAGGGTTTGGCGAGGTAGTCGTCGCCACCGGCTTCCAGACCTTCCACTTTGTCTTGCCAGCGGTCGCGGGCGGTGAGGATCAAGATGGGGTAGTTTTTGCCTTTGGCGCGGGCGGTCTTGATCAGTTCGATGCCGGAGAGTTTCGGTAGGCCGAGGTCAACGATGGCGATGTCCAGCGGCGATTCGAGGGCATAAAACAGCCCCTCTTCGCCATCGTGAGCCAGATCGGTAACAAATCCACGTTGTGACAGTTGGCTTTGCAGTTGGCTGGCGAGGGTGGTGTCGTCTTCGACGATGAGAACGCGCATGGTTCAGTCCCGTTGTCGTTTTTTGATCCGCACGATGCGCACTCGACCCTGCTTGAGCAGTTTGATGGCGTAGAAGGGGGCTTTGTTGACCGGTTTTTTCAGCCGTACCGAGAGCACTTTGCCACCGTATTGATGCTGGGCTTGATGGGCGGCTTGTTCTCGGTTGAGCTGTTTGGCGTTCACTCCGCTGCTGAGCAGCAGACTAAGCAGCAAAAGCAGAGTGGTTTTTATGTGTGTTCTGTTCATGATTTAGTATCTGATTGGGGTGACGCTGATACGAACTTTCATTCTATCACCTGGATGATAGGGGAGACGGGTTTCAAAGTTTTCACCTTTGTAGCGGTAGTGAACAAGGTAGCCGTCGATCTGTTTTTCTCGGTGGTGACGGTTCACCACGCGGCACTCTTGGTGGTGTCTGCCGCGATGTTTTTTTGTGTCTCGGCTGTGGCTCTGTTGGCTGGTTTTGGGCGGGTGTAGGTCGCTTTTTTTCTCTTTCTGAGGGTTTATTATTCTGTTGCCAAGGGTGCCGTTAAAGATCGGGGCACGGTGGCCAGTGGTGTGTGGTTGGCGATTTTCATGAGAGTCGTATTCATCTTCTTCATCCCAGCACTCTTTGTGAGGCCGAGTCACTTCGATGTAACGGACAATGGGTTCAACGTGGGTGACGCGGGCGAAGGCGGTGTAATTTTGTTGATGGTGACGGTGTTTGTGACCGGCATCGGCAATGAGGGGGGTGAAAATGAGTGCGCTGAGAAGCAGACTTTTTAGTAGAAGGGTGAGGTTCATCTTGCTGTCCTAAAGTTGGGTTGGGTTAATGAAGTTCATTTTAGAGCGGCTTGTCTGAATGGGAGCTGAACGGATGAAGGGGAATGAGGGGGATTTGCTCTTGCTTGTTTTTGTTGGTGCATTACCTTTTGGTTAATGCACCTTACGAAGGTGGGCAATCTGCCCACCCTACACCTCGGTTTCTTTAAAGACCCGAAACACCGCTGCACTGTAGTTCTCTACTTTTTTTGCCCCAATGCCCGCAATTTGCAACAACGCCTCGGGGTTGTCCGGTGCCACGCTGGCCAGCTCCAGTAGGGTTTTGTCGGAAAAAATCCGAAAGGCGGGGACTTTTTCGCGCCGCGCTGTCTCCAGTCGCCACTGAGTGAGGCGTTGCAAACGTTGTTGAGCGAGGGGCGATAGCGGCTCGATGGGAATGGCTTTTTTTCTAGGTTTGGATTTTTTCTTGCTGGTTTTGCCAAACTGCGGCAGTTGAATGGCCGCGTAGTCGATTCTGCCATTGCGGCTCTGTTCACTGAGGTGGACGCGGACAAAGTGAATCTGTTTGCCTTCCGCCTCAAACGTGTCCTCCTGAAGCGAGATCAATTCGGCACGGCGCAGGGAGGTGAGCAGGCGTTCAAAATCCCGCCGCGTTAGGCCTTCGCCAAACTGCTTGTACAGTTGGCCGCTGCTCTGGGCGTTGCGTTGGCGCAGACCCAAAATCAGACACTCAATGACGTGTTGCTGTTGCGCGGTGGCGGGCGAGAGGGTTTCGGTCAGTAGGCTGTTTTGCGGTTGGCAAACATCACAGAGGCCGCAGGGTTGCTGGCTGTCGCTTTCATCTCCAAAATGTTGGATCAGTGCCAACATGCGGCACTCTTGCCCTTGAGCGTAGTGGAAGATTTTTTCTAACTGCTGCTGGCGATGGGCTTTTTGGCGTTGGTAGGCCGGTTGCCACTGCTGGCTTTCACCGCGAACGATCTGTTCGTCTGGGGTGATCTGGGCTGCGCCGTGAATCCAGAGCTTTTCCAACATGCGCTCAAACTCATCGCCTTTGATCTGCAACTGTGTCGCTAGGGTTTGTTTCTCTTGCAGATGTTCGTTGAGGGCGGCGTGGATCGACTCCAGTTGTTCGATGGGTGGGTAGTCGCGCTTGAGGAAAAACTCATGGGTACGGCGGTCGGCGTAGGCGTAGAGCAAAACGGCGTGGCTCTCTTGGCCGTCACGCCCAGCGCGGCCAATCTCTTGGTAGTAGTTCTCCACGCTGGCGGGTAGGGCGGTGTGAATGACGCAGCGGATGTCGGCTTTGTCTACGCCCATGCCGAAGGCGACGGTGGCGACGATCACCTCCAGTTCCCCTTGCAGAAATTGGCGCTGCACTGCATCGCGGTTTTCGCCCAACATGCCTGCGTGGTAGGCGGCGCAAGGGTGGTGTTGCGCTACGGTTTCCGCCAATTCGTTGGCCTCTTTACGTGAGGCGGCGTAGACGATGGCGGGACGTAATTTGGGGTTGTCGAGCAGTTGCACCACCGCCTCGCTGCGTTCATTGGCGGCCAGTTCATTGACCTGAATGGCGATGTTGTGCCGCCGAAAACCGTGAATAAAGCGCTGTGCATCGGGCTTGCCTAACTGTTGGCAGATGTCCGCTTGTACTTCGGGAGTGGCGGTGGCGGTGAGGGCGATGATGGGGGCCGGTGCCAATTTAGGCAAGTGCTGGTGCAGCAGTCGGTAGTCGGGACGGAAATCGTGTCCCCATTGGGAGATGCAGTGGGCTTCATCAACGGCGATCAGGTGCGGTTTGCGTTTCGCCAGCATGTCACCAAAACCCGGCACCTTGAGCCGTTCGGGGGCGATAAAGAGGTAATCCAGCAGGCCGTGCAGGTAGTTGCGGCAGATCTGGCGGGCGTGTTCGCGGCTGAGACCGGAGTGAATGCGTTCGGCGTTCAGCCCCAGTTCTTGTAGTTTGCCCACTTGATCTTCCATCAGAGCGATTAAAGGCGAGATGACCAAGGTGGTGCCTGCGCGTGCCAAGCCAGGCAACTGATAACAGAGGGATTTTCCTGCCCCAGTGGGCATTACCAACAGCAGATCGTGACCGGCGCAGATCCGTTGGCAGACCTCTTCTTGATGGGGGCGGAAGGCATCCAGTTTAAAGGCGGATTTGAGCAGTTGCGGCAGCTCTGCAATGGGGGTGAGGGTGCGTTTTGTGGCGGTGGGTAGGGCAAAGAGTTCATCTACCGCTTCTTTGACGTAGGTTTCGATGCCCTGCATAAAGGTGTTTAGGTCTGTTTTGCCCTGTTGAATCTGTTGCAGTTGGGCTTCCCACTGGCCGGTGAGCAGTGGGGTTTTCAGGGCTTTGGGCACCTGTTTGATCAGGTTTAGCCCCCGTTCGGTGGGGTGCAGCAGTTTGCCTTGGCGCTCAAGGTAGCCGCGTCGCAGTAGGTTTTCGATCATCTCGGCACGGGTGGCGGGGGTGCCGAGGCCGTTTTCTCGCATCGCTTCGGCCAGCTCTTTTTCGTCTAGGCTGCGTCCGGCGCTCTCCATTGCGGTTAGGAGGCTGGCATCGTTGAGCCGAGGCGGGGGGCGTGTTTGTGATGTTTCGGTTTTGATCTCGGCCAGTTGCACCGTTTGACCTTCCTTGAGTGCTGGCAGTGAGGGCGTTGTTTGTTGGCTGCTTTTGCGCTGGACTTCGAGGCTTTTCCAACCCAGTTGTAGAATCTGTTGGCCGCTGCTGTGGAACGTGTCGTGATGTTGTTGGCCGTTCTCTTCACTTTGCACGGTGGTGATGAGGGTGGTTTGGCTGTAGCGGTGTTTGGGTTGCCAAGCGGCGAGCAAGCGACGACAGAGCAGGTCGTACAGTTTGCCTGCGTCGCTGCTGTTGGCCAATTTTGAGCGGTTGCCGTTGGGGATGATGGCGTGATGGTCGTTGATTTTTGCGTCGTTGATAAAACGTTTGCCCAGTGGGGTTTGGCCGGTCTCTGCTGTGATCAGGTCGTTGTAGGCGCTGCGGATTTTTTCGACGATGGGGGGCAGAGTCTGAGCCACCTCTTTGGAGAGATAACGGCTGTCGGTGCGCGGGTAGCTGATGAGTTTTTCTTTTTCGTAGAGCTCTTGCGCCAGCTTGAGGGTTTTGTCGGCACTGAAGCCGTAGAGGCGGTTGGCGTGGCGTTGCAGTTCGGTGAGGTCGTAGAGTTGCGGTGGCTCTTGTGAGCGTGGCTCAATCTTCAGTTGGCTGATGTTGATGTGGGCGCTGTGGTGCTGCACGCGCTGTTGAATTGCAGCGGCTCTTTGGCCGTCGATGGGCAGGCGTTGGTTTTTGCTGCTGGATGTTTTGCCTTTGAACCAGATGCCACGATAGAGGTCGTTTTGCTCGCTGTTAAACCGCGCTTTGAGCAGCAGAAATTCCTCCACTTTGAAGTTGAGAATCTCCTCTTCGCGCTGCACCAAAATAGCCAACGTGGGGGTCTGAACTCGACCGACGGAGAGCACTTCGCCTTGACGGGCAAAGGAGAGGGTGCAGGCGCGAGAGAGGTTTAAGCCCACCAACCAATCGGCTTGTGAGCGCCCTCGTGCGGCATCGGCTAAATGATCGTAGTCGCTGCCTGCGCGCAGCTGATCAAAGCCGGTGCGAATGGCGGCGGGGGTGAGAGAGGAGATCCAGAGGCGTTGAAAGGGTTTGGTGCAGCCGCTCTGCTGGTGGATGTAACGGAAAATCAGCTCGCCTTCGCGTCCGGCATCGGTGGCGCAGATCAGTGTGTCGTGCTCGTTTTGGGTCATCAGGGCGGCGACGATTTGAAATTGATCTTCGGTTTTTGGGTTGAGGCTCAGCGTCCACTGTTGGGGCAACATGGGCAGCAGCTCGCTTGACCATGATTTCCATGCGGGGTTGATTTCGTGGGGTTGGGCGAGGGTGACCAGATGGCCAATCGCCCAAGTGACGATGTAGTCGTTGCCGTGCAGGTGGCCGTTGGCGCGTTGATTGGCTCCCAAGACCTTGGCGATGTCTCGGGCCATGGAGGGTTTTTCGGCGATGACGACGGTGGTCATAGAGCACCTTTTCTTAAGAGAAAAGGGTGCAGTCTAGCCGATCCATTGTGGTGAGGGCAGGGCTTTCTATTGCGGCCCATTACTCACCGTTGGGCTGTTCCAGTCCGCTGACCAGATCTCATTGCCGTGCAGGTAAAAAACCCCATCGTTGAGCAACAGAGCGCGGTCATTGTTGATGCTTTCTCCCCAAGGGTTGCTGCTGCTGGTGGCGGTTTTGGCGGTTAAGATTCCTTGCTGTTGCAGGTCGATGAGGCTGTTCTGCTGACCGTCGTAAATATCAAACAGATAGAGTCCGCTGTGCAGCCAAGGGTAAAATTCCCAGGGGTTGCTGGGTGCGCTGCTGGCGTCGTGCAGATTGATCGGCAGTGCCAGTCGTGCCGGTGTGGTCGCTGTGGCAGCTAGGTAGGCGAGGCCGTGGTGGCTGTTGAGAACGGTGGCATCACTGCCTCGTTTGCCAATGGCGATGCTTTTTTTCTCAACGGGGTTGCTGATGTCGCTGATGTCGAACAGACCCAGTTTGATGCCTTGATACCATGAAAAATTACCACTGGCATCCAGCAGTGCTTCTTTGCCGATGCCGAGCACCAGTTGATCGTTGATGGGGTGCAGGTAGTCAGAGTAGCCGGGGATTTCCAGTGTGCCTGCAATGTTGGGGTTCTGAGGGTCACTGAGGTCGATGACATACAGTGGGTCGGTTTTCTGGAAGGTGACTAAGTAGAGTTTATCGCCCGCAAAGCGTACCGCGTAAATGTCTTCGCCTGGTTTGCCCAGTTTTTGTGGCTCGGTTTCATTGGGCAGTTGGGCTACGGGGATGAGTTCGCCTGCTTGCTCTTTTAGTACTGTGAGACGGTGGTCATATTGTGTGAGGTTGCCGTTCCAATTTGAGCTGCTGCTCACCACGCGCAGGAGGCCATTATGCTCACTTAGGTGTGAGCTGGCTTTGTCGCCCCAGCCCAGTGTGCCTTTGATTTGGCCGCTGGCGCTGTAATTGAGCAGGCCGTTGTTGAGGCTGAATTTGTGCAGCGTGGTGTGGCTGCTGCTGTCGACGTAGTTGTACGCGGGGTTGGCCAAGTAGAGGGCGTTGCTGGAGAGATAGAGGGTCTGGCTGCTGCCGGTGATGCAGCTGACGTGGGGCGCGGAATCGGCTTGATCCAGATTGATCGACAGCAGGGTGATGAGAGCCGGTGCGCTGTTTTCAGCGTTGCTGGGAATCAGGTAGCAGTTGTCGGCGTTGGCCAGTGTGCCTTGTTCTTTGCCGTTCAGCCGCCACTTGGGCAGCAGGTCGTTGAGCGTGGCATTTTGGATTAACTGTTGGTTGTTCAGTTCATCGTCTTGAGTGTAGGGGTAGGGCATAAAACCGGGCAGCGAGGGGGTGTAACGCAGCGCTAAATAGAGCTGGCTGCCGATGCGGCGGCTGGAAATTTGATAACCGTCAAAAGAGTAGTGGGAGCGCAGCACGGGGCTGGCTGGGGTGTTGACGTTGTAAATGTGCAACTGGGTTTCACCTTGTTGCCAGCCCCAAGGGGTTTGCCAATCGTTGCCGCTCGCACCACCGAGGGCAGCCAATAAGCTGTTGTTTGCGCCCTCTTGCTGAGTACGCAGGTAGAGGTTGCTACTGGTGTTGGCGCTCCAGGGTAAGGTCAGGCGTTTGATTTCAGTGGCGTTGTAGTGGGGTGCGCCGCTAAGGCTGAGAATGCGCAGTTCGGTTTCATTGCTGGTGGGGTTGCTGGGTGGGGAGATGGAGAGGCTGTTGCTTACGGCTGGGGTGGCGACGGGCAGCGCATCGTAAAAGTAGAGATCGCTGGTCTGCATGACGTAGAGATTTTGGCCATCGAACTTCATTCGGTCGGCTTCATCAATGCCTTTTTCCCAGAGATTGGTGCTGGAGTAGTTGCCACTTTCAGTTGAACTGCTGCTGGAGTTAGCAGCGCCGGACGTGGGTGCTGAGGTAGCAGAGGAGGGTGCTGGAGATGCTTGAGCGGGAGGGGCATTATCAGCAAGCATAATAACATCGCTGTAGATGGTGGACTGTTTGAGAGCGGTTTTTAGATAGGTCTCTAATTCGGTGTTGGAGTTGCTTTGGTTGAGTCGAAATGAGTTGTTTGTACTGTTGTCAGCCGTTTTTTGTGGGGTGTTATTTAGAAATGAGTCACAGCTGATGATGAGCAGTGGCAGCAGAGAAAGCAAGAGTATGGTTTTGATTTTGGACATGGGAGTGGCTCCTATCCTTAGGGTGTTTGCTTGAACCAGTATAGGGAATGCATTGCATTGAAACAAACCGATCATTATTTTAATCACATAATGAATATTATGTTAAATAAAAAACAAAAATAACACCACTTCAAGAAACCCAAAAAAAGCGTCAACACACAACAAAATTAAATTACATCTACTTATTTAAAGTATTCCATTTAACCCAGTCGATTCAAGAAAACCGTGCAGCGTCTAATGACTTTAAGTATAATCCAGCGTCATTCTTAGACACATTACCTACCTTGAGACTATTACCATGTTTTCAAAAAATATGAGTATTTCCGGTTACGACGACGCACTGTTTTCCGCCATTCAAGATGAAGCTCAACGTCAAGAAGAGCACATCGAACTGATTGCCTCAGAAAACTACACCAGCCCGCGCGTCATTGAAGCCCAAGGCACGGTACTAACCAACAAATACGCTGAAGGCTATCCTGGAAAACGCTATTACGGTGGCTGTGAGTTCGTTGATAAAGTAGAGCAGTTGGCCATTGATCGTGCCAAAGAGCTGTTTAACGCCGACTACGTCAATGTGCAGCCACACTCCGGTTCACAAGCCAACTCGGCGGTGTACATGGCTTTGTGCCAACCTGGAGACACCATTTTGGGCATGAGTCTGGCGCACGGCGGCCACTTGACCCACGGCGCGAAACCGAGCTTTTCAGGCAAAATTTACAACGCCGTTCAATACGGTTTGAACCCTGAAACCGGTGAAATTGACTACGATGAAGTGGAGCGTTTGGCCAAAGAACATAAGCCCAAAATGATCGTGGCCGGTTTCTCGGCTTATTCTCGTATCGTCGATTGGCAGCGTTTTCGTGACATTGCGGATGCCGTTGATGCCTATCTGTTTGTGGATATGGCACACGTTGCCGGTTTGGTTGCCGCTGGTCTCTATCCAAACCCTGTGCAGATTGCGGATGTCACCACCACCACCACCCACAAAACTCTACGCGGTCCTCGTGGCGGTCTAATTTTGGCTAAAGCCAACCCTGAATTAGAGAAAAAATTCAACTCAGCGGTCTTTCCTGGTGGACAGGGCGGTCCTCTAATGCATGTAATTGCCGCCAAAGCGGTGGCTTTTAAGGAGGCACTGGAACCTGAATTCAAAACCTATCAGGAGCAGGTGATCAAAAACGCTCAAACCATGGCCAACGTCTTTATTGATCGAGGTTACGATGTGGTTTCTGGTGGCACAGATGATCATCTCTTTTTGGTTAGCTTTATCAAAGCCGGTCTGACGGGGCGTGATGTGGACAAATGGCTCGGATCTGCCCACATCACCGTCAATATGAATGCGGTGCCAAACGACCCTCAATCACCGTTTGTCACCAGCGGTATTCGCGTCGGTACACCCGCAGCCACCACCCGTGGTTTTGGTGAAACCGAATGCGCTGACTTGGCCGCGTGGATGTGCGACATCATCGACAGCAAGGGCGATGATGCAATTATCAGAGCCGTACGTGAAAAATCCGCTGCACTGTGTGCAGCCTTTCCCGTTTACATCGCGTAACGATTAGGGGCGACGCGAATATGCGCTGTCCCTTCTGTTCAGCCACCCGCACCAAAGTCATTGATTCTCGCGATGCCCATGAAGGCTCACAAGTTCGACGGCGACGACAGTGTTTGAGCTGTGGGGAACGTTTCACCACCTACGAACAAGCCGACATTGCGCTGCCGCGCATCATTAAAAATAACAACGAACGCCAAACTTTCTCCGAAAAAAAACTGCAAGCGGGTCTTGCGCTGGCGTTGCAGAAACGCCCTGTTTCTACTGAGCAATTGGATAATGCCATTTTAAACATTCGCCATCGTCTGTTAACCTGCCGTCAACGTGAAGTTAACTCACGCTTGTTAGGAGAATGGGTGATGGAGGAATTACGACAACTCGATCATGTGGCCTACATTCGTTTTGCTTCCGTGTATAAAAGTTACGAAGATTTGCAAGCGTTTCGTGAAGCCTTGGATCGCCTCGACCGAGAACCCTCACCATGATTTTATTTGATCATCAGATGATGAGCCGTGCCATTCAACTGGCCAATCGAGGGCGTTACACAACGCACCCCAATCCTCGGGTTGGTTGTGTGATTGCCTACGGCGAGCAGATCGTTGGTGAAGGCTGGCACCAGCGAGCCGGAGAACCACACGCCGAAGTGTACGCTCTGCGCCAAGCCGCTGAGAAGGCAGAAGGCGCTACCGCGTACGTCACCTTGGAGCCGTGTTCTCATTTTGGTAAAACTCCGCCGTGTGCTGCGGCATTGGTTAAAGCTGGAGTATCAAAGGTGGTGGTAGCGATGCAAGACCCTAATCCTTTGGTCGCAGGCAACGGCCTGAAATTATTGCGAGAGGTAGGGATTGAGGTCGAAGTAGGGCTGTTGCAGTCGGAAGCCGAGGCGTTGAACCCCGGTTTTATCAAACGGATGCAACAAAACAGACCCTTTGTGCGGCTCAAATTAGCCATGAGCCTCGATGGTCGCACCGCGATGGCCAGTGGTGAAAGCCAGTGGATCACCGGTTCTGATTCTCGTGCTGATGTGCATCGTTTGCGCGCACGCAGCGATGCCATTCTCACCGGTATTGGTACCGTATTGGCCGATGACCCTTCGTTGAACGTGCGGCTCAGCCCGTCAGATTTAGAGGGTTTGACTGGGATCAACGTACCGCACCCCTTGAGAGTCGTTTTAGATTCTCAATTATCTATTTCGCCTCAGGCTAAAATGTTCGGCCTAGCGGGTAAAACGCTGCTGATTGGCCACACCAGCACGGCTGAAAAAAGAGCAACACTCATACAAGAGGGTGTCGATGTTGAAATAATAGGTCAGCAGCAGGGCAGGGTGAATCTCAACGAAGTCATGTCGTTATTGGCTCAACGGGAAATCAATGAACTGTTGATCGAAGCCGGACCAACCTTGGCCGGTGCTGCTTTGCAAGCCGGTGTTGTAGATGAAATTATCGTCTATATGGCTCCGCATATTATGGGCAGTGAAGCGCGTGGGCTGTTTAACCTTCCAGGTCTGGATAAAATGGCTGACCGCGTTGATCTCAATATCAGCGAAGTACGGCAGGTGGGGGAAGATGTTCGTTTTACCTTGAGGCCACAACAGAAAATCCTCTAAACATTCACTTCAATCACGCTCAAATTACGCGGTAATTTCTCTTAACAGACTGTTGAAGACAAAATGATCAGCAATTCATCTTTTTGCTCATTCTGCACTATTTTGGGTCAAATATCGTTTCAATAGATCTTTAAAAATAAAACAGTCTTATTGGAAAAGCAAGATTTCTTCATAACCTATTGTAAATTAACAAAAAAATTTACGATCTTGCGACTTATTAATATTGGCATTTTTTTTGCTTAAAAAGCATAATTGTAAAATTACTATTTTATTCTTTTTATTGTAGGAGTGCAGCATGGCGGCAATGGGTACAGGTGTTGATCAAAGTCGTATCAACCTATTTTCATTCAACGGTAAAATGAAAATTTTGCACCTCTCTTGGTTTGCATTCTTTCTCAGTTTCATGGTTTGGTTTAACTTTGCCCCCTTGATGGCGTCCATTCGTGAAACGTTTGGCCTCTCAGATCAAGAAGTTAAGTTATTGCTTATTTTAAATGTGGCACTAACCATTCCAGCTCGCATTATCATCGGCATGCTGGTTGATAAACATGGTCCAAAAATCACCTTTTCTGTTCTCTTGGCTCTTTCCAGTGCAGTCTGTTTTCTCTTTGCTTCGGCTCAAAGTTATACAGAGTTAGCAACGTACCGTTTTCTTCTTGGTTTTGTTGGCGCTGGTTTTGTCATTGGCATTCGTTTGGTTTCCGAGTGGTTTCCCGCTAAACAGGTCGGTACTGCTGAGGGCATTTACGGAGGTTGGGGTAATTTTGGTTCCGCAGGCGCAGCTATTTTATTACCCACGTTGGCGCTGATGTTTGGTGGTGATGAGGGTTGGCGCTGGGCGGTTGCTACCACTGGAATACTGACACTGCTGTTCTCCTTTGTGTTCTATTTTTCAGTGAGCAATAATCCAAAAGGGACAACTTATTTTAGACCGAAAAATCTAGGTGCATTGGAGGTCAGTAGTAAAGGTGATTTTTATTTTTACTGTTTTATGACAGCGCCCCTCTATTTGGCACTGGCCATTTTGGCTTGGAAAATTTCTCCTGCCAATTTGAATATCTTTAGTGATTCTTTAACCTATGGCATTTATGCAACCTTGCTACTGCTCTATATTTACCAAGTATTGCAAATTTATCGCATCAACAAAATTCTTTTTATTCCTGATGCGCGGCCTTTAGCAGAGATTCATCGTTATAAATTTCGTCAAGTGGCGGCCTTAAATCTCTCTTATATGGTTACATTTGGTTCTGAATTGGCGGTTATTTCTATGTTGCCGCTCTTTTTCTTTGATGTTTTCAAGGAAAGCGCAGATTTAAGCATTGCACAAGCAGCCTTAATTGCCTCTATTTTTGCAGCCTTAAATTTGGTCATGCGCCCAGCAGGCGGCTATCTCAGTGATAAATATGGACGTAAAATGGTCTTAAGCGTTACTTTAGGCGGCCTCTCCTTCGGGTATTTTTTAATGGGACAAATTGATCAAAGTTGGTCTGTCCCAATGGCCGTGGGAGCAATGATCATTACCTCACTGTTTGTTAATGCCGGAAATGGAGCGGTGTTTGCGGTGGTACCTTTGGTAAAGAGGCGTTTGACGGGACAAATTGCGGGTATGACCGGTGCCTTTGGTAATGTAGGAGGGGTTGCTTTTCTAACCGTGTTGTCCTTTACCTCTTCACAGCTCTTCTTTCTCACCATTTCCACAGTGGCATTTGTAGTGTTTGTGCTGATTTTGTTTGTCTTGGACGAGCCAAAAGGGTTTATGTATGAAAAAAATGATGATGGCAGTATTGAAAAAATCGAGCTCCACTAACTAAAGACGCTTAATTTTATGAACAACCAATTGATCGTCGAAGTAGGGCAGTGTACCCAAGCGGGCATCAAAGAACAGAATGAAGATTGCTGTGGCATTCGAATTCCTGAAGACGATGTAGAATTAACTCATCGCGGTATCGTAGCAGTAACGGCTGATGGCGTTGGATCCAGTGAAGCGGGTAAAGAGGCCAGTGAACATTGTGTGCGTGGTTTTATCAGTGATTACCTCAGTACACCCACCTCTTGGGGAGTAAAAACAGCAGGAGAACGTATTTTACGGTCACTCAATTCTTGGCTTTACAGTCAAGGGCAACGGCGTTACGCATCACAGCTCAGTTTGGCATCAACTTTTGCCGGATTAATTCTTAAATCCACCACCGCTCATCTATTTCATGTCGGTGATTCACGTATTTATCGCATTCGTAACGGGGGTATCACTTGTTTAACCAAAGATCATCGTTTAGTGGTGGATCGAAACAAAACGTATCTCTCTCGTGCGATGGGGGCAGAACACACGGTGCAATTCGATTATCGCGCAGAAACTGTAAAACAGAATGATCTTTTTTTACTCAGCAGTGATGGTGTCCATGAATTTTTAAATGAAGAGCAACTGTGTAATCTTGCTCTAAAATCGCCTCCTGAAAAAGCCTCTCAAATGGTGATTGCAGCTGCCTTAAAAGCAGGCAGTGATGATAATTTAACCTGTCAAATATTACAGATTAAACAACTGCCTAATCAAGATGAAAATGAATATTACCGTCAACTGACGTTATTGCCTTTTCCACCGCCTCTCTCAATGGGGGTGCAGTTAGATCACTATAAAATAATTAAAGAGCTGCACAGCAGCAATACCATTCAGATCTATCTAGCGCATGACCTATTAACTTCTGAAATGGTGGTCATTAAAACCCC
>JAUZRS010000112.1 GCA_030950195.1 Gammaproteobacteria bacterium
AAGTACTTCGAGAGCAGTTTTTTAGCACAATACAATTAGCGGTGATAACGAAACACCAAAATCACCATGAGATAGATAAAAAAACAGGCAAGCAGGTCAGTTTTGGCGTGGTGAGGGTGGCCAATATTGCGCCTTGTATTGAGTTGACTCGCTTTTTATTGAACGCAGATTGGCCCGATGGGGTTGAGGTGCGGGTGATGGCCTATCACAGCCAGCAAATTTTGCTGATGAGGAGTGAACAGGAAAAACATTTGGATCAAGTCTTGAAACGGAAGAGCGGATCTCAGGTTGTTTTTGATCAAGCGGTGATTCGAGCGCATTTAGAGTCTATTGAGTCAAAAAATGTCATTTTTATTTTGGTGGCGACACCTGTGGAAGAGGTCGGGCGAGATCATGATTTCGATTGGGCGGTGGTGGAACCGTCGTCATTTCGTTCCTTTATTCAATTGGCGGGGCGCGTATTGCGTCATCGAACTCAAACAGAGTCGTTGCTGGAGCCGAACATCTCCCTGTTGCAATACAACTTAAAAGGCGTTCTTTTGCAGGCAGAAGAGCGTGATAAACCTGTTTTTTGTCGTCCTGGTTATGAGTCTGAGCACCACCGCTTAGAGAGTCACGACTTAACTCAACTGCTTGAGGTGGAAAAATTAGCCAAAAGGTTGGATGCCGAACTGAGAATCAGTAAAAAATCGACCCTAAGACCTACACAGGATTTGGCAGATCTGGAGCATGAGGTGATTCATACGTTGCTCACCGATTACACGCAACGTGGCCCGGAATCCATGCAAGGCTGGTTGAGCAGTTGCTGGTGGTTGACGGGGATTCCACAACAGTTGGTTAAGTTTCGGCGGGGTGCGGCTCAATTGACGGTGTTTCGAGTGCCTGATGAAGATGAGTGGTGTTTTGTGGAAAAAGGCCGTTATGGTCAGCCATACTCAAAAATTGAAAAAACCTACAGTATCGAGGTGGATGAACGCTTGACGAGACGAGAACAAGCTCGCTTTTGGTTGCAGAGAGACTACCCGCAGTTGTTGGAAGGATTGGGACGAAGCAATTTGGAGAGGGCGGCGTTGGTTTACGGTGAAATTAATTTGCCGACGTATGGCAAAGATGCGAATAACTTATCTTTTCACTATTCCAGCCAATTTGGTTTGGTGGCTAAATAATATTTAAAGTCTCCAAAAGCGGTTTTTTTGCTTTTGGAGGGTGAAAAATCTGCCTATTCGGCAGTAAAAAAATAGTTGTATTGCAGTTTTCTAAGCTACTTATTCAGTAGTAGCTTGATTTTACACGATTATTTTATTTTTAAACGCTCTGTTTTATTTTTTTATAGATGTATTGCAGTGGTTGACATTAAGTGTTGTTGTCCAGTATTCTATCTCCCATGTCATCACCGATAGGGGCTGAAGGATATGTTAGATCCAGCGATTAGCGAGTTTTTAAACGAGCGGAAAGAGGCTTGGTTAAAGAAAAAAATCAGTAATAAACTCTCTGATGAAGAGAGGTTGGATGTTGTGCAGCAGGCACAACATGAGTTTTCTTTGGCCACTTGGTTGCCCAGTGCGGCAAAACGAGCAGGGCAGCTCTCTTTGGTCAGTCATCCGAGTAAATTTAGTCATCCCAGCTCAAAAATCACCTCCATCATTGCTGCCGCTTCACGCAGAGCGGACGGCCTGTTGCGTACGGGTAATGCAGATGTGGGATTGGATGTGTTTGGTAATGCAGCGGCAATGGATGTTTATAAATTTTTGTTGCTGATCTTGCAAGATGGGCGCTCTATTTTGCAACATTTAGAAGAGAACAGTGAGACCATTCAGGCTCAATTTACTATTCCAACGGCTTCTTTTTCTGATTTGTCGCAGGGGTTTTTGGCGATTAAAGAGAACGTGGAGGGCGGCACAAAAACCAGCGGTTTGGTGAAGCAGGTCTATTTTCCTGTTGCGGATGAATATCACTTACTTTCGACCTTAACGCCGTCCGGTTTAATGTATACCTTGAAAGAGCGGATTAATTCCATGCGCTTTTCCGATGAGGCAAAAGAGGTGCGTGAAGCAAAGAAAAAAGGCGTATTCCATGAGCGGACTTTATCAGAGGTTTATGGTTTAACCGCGATTGGTTTTGGTGGTACAAAACCACAAAACATCAGTGTGCTTAACAGCCAAAATGGGGGTGTTGCGTATCTGCTTTCATCACTGCCACCCGAATTAAAAACGGAGTCGATACGCAAACCGAAGCGGAATTTCTTCACCGAATCGTTGTGGTTGGGGTTGTTTAAAGAATCATTTTTAGAATTTCAGCGTTTATTGAGCGCCGACGTGAACAACCGGCATCTGCGTTCTAAGCGTGATTGGTTGGTGCGTTCTATATTTTATCAAGTGGCGGATCGTTTATGGTTGTTGCGTTCTTTGGAGGCCGGTTGGTCTGATACAGAGCGATTTAGCGCCTTACCACTGCATCAAAAAATATGGTTGGATCAGCAATACAAGGTGTCTCGTTTTGAAGACCTAGTGTGGTTTGAAAAAATAGAGGAAGAGTTGGTGCGCTGGTTTGTCAATTCGTATAAAAAAATATTGGATCGGGAGGCTTTGGCGTTGGGTGATGAGCAGTTCAAGCACATTCGTGCGGTTTTAGAACAGTGTGAGGGAGCGTTACAATGAAAAATATTTTGTTGATTCCACACGTTAAAATTCACAATGCCAACGCCATTTCTAGCCCCTATACCGTTGGTTTTCCTGCCATGACGGCATGGTTAGGTGCGGTTCATGCGTTGTTGCGTCACTTAAAAGCCCCCTCGTTTGACGATGAGTATGAGGAACTGGTGTTTAAAAGTATGGCGGTGGTTTGTCATAAAATTGATCTGCAAACCTATAAAGGTGAGGGTGATTACAATCATTCCATTGTGGGTACAGGAAATCCATTAGTTGAAGATAAAAAAAGAAAAAAAG
>JAUZRS010000113.1 GCA_030950195.1 Gammaproteobacteria bacterium
TGGTTTGATCTGATGGGAATGCAGCGCCATCTAAAAGCCATCGGTATTTTTGCACGCCTCAACCAGCGCGATGGCAAACCGGACTACCTCAAAGACATTCCCCTCACCTTTGCCTACATTATCGAGGTCTGCGAAATCTATCCTGAACTACAGAGTTTTGCCCAGCTGATGCACGAATTAAATATCGAAGAAAAATTCGCCCAATGAGAGCGATGATTCTGGCCGCAGGACGAGGCGAACGCATGCGTCCACTCACCAACCACACGCCAAAACCGCTGCTTAAAGTGGGCGGCAAAACCCTGATCGAATACCATCTGCTCGCGCTGAGGCAAGCCAATATTCAACAGGTGGTGATCAATCTTTCTCATCTTGGCAATCAGATCCAAACCGCCCTCGGCGACGGTTCTGCTTACGGTTTAGAGATTCACTACAGCGACGAAGGCAGCGCCGCACTGGAGACCGCAGGCGGGATTAAAAAAGCCCTGCCACTGCTGGGAACAAAGCCTTTTCTGGTCATCAATGGCGACATCTGGTGCGATGCCCCACTGCACGATTTACAGTTCCCCACAGGAAAATCAGCGCACCTACTGATGGTCAATAACCCCAAACACAACCCCAAGGGTGATTTTTATTTACACAACGGTTTGCTGCACAACGAACAACGGGGCGGTGAAAAACTCACCTTCAGTGGCATCGGTCTCTACCACCCCAAACTATTTCAAAATCTGCCAGCAGGTGTGGCTCCCTTAGCACCACTGTTACGAGAAGCAATGAAAATAGAACAAGTCAGCGCTGAACACTACCGTGGCGAGTGGCTCGACATCGGCACTCCTGCCCGCTTGCATGAGTTAGATCAACGCCTGCAACAACAGCGCTGATGCCTGCCTCCAAACCCAAATCCCTGCTGCTGTACGATCTGGCCATCTTCTCCATTATGATGGTGCTGGCCGGTTGCGGCCTGATCTACGAATACCTGCTCTCCCACTACGCTGGCCGCGTGCTGGGCAGCGTTGAAAGCGCCATCTACGCCAT
>JAUZRS010000114.1 GCA_030950195.1 Gammaproteobacteria bacterium
TGAGGGAAATGAATATAGGAAAACACCAGACAATCATCATCCCTAGTGTTTCTTCAGAGAAACGAGAATTCCTTCCAATAGGACTAATAGATGAATTTTCGACAGTCACAAACCTTGCATTTGCTCTCTACGATGCCCCTCTATGGAATATAGCACTCATAGCATCACGTCTACATTTAATGTGGATTGCAACAGTTTGTGGAAAATTAAAAACAGACTTTCGTTATTCCAACACCCTAGGCTGGAACACCTTCCCCGTCCCCAAGCTCACCGAAAAAAACAAAGCTGACCTAACAAAGTGTGCCGAGGATATTCTGCTTGCCCGTGAAGCTCATTTCCCTGCGACCATTGCCGATTTATACAAACCCGATGCCATGCCAGAGAATTTACGCCACGCCCATCAACTCAATGATGAAGTGCTGGAGCGGATTTATATCGGTCGTCGCTTTAAAAATGACACCGAGCGACTGGAAAAATTATTTGATCTGTACACCAAAATGACCAATTCTGCCAATAAAACAACTCTGAAAAAAACAAATAAAAAACCAAGAAGTAAGTTGTCGTAAAATAATGGCACACAAGATCACCTCCATAGTAAGAAGTCTCAAAAAAAGTAAGTAACAATAAGGAAATACAACGCTATGAAAAATGACCTGATTCACCAAATGACAGAATCTTTTGAAGGCCATGCACAAGAAACCGAAAACAGTGTTGAATATTGGCTGGCACGTGACCTACAACATTTGCTGGGGTACAGTAAATGGGACAACTTCCTCAATGCTATATCCAAAGCCAAAACCGCCTGTGAACTATCAGGGCACACTACTTTCGACCATTTTGCCGATGTCAGCAAAATGGTAGAATTAGGTTCTGGTGGCCAACGAAACATCAGCGACATTATGCTCACCCGCTACGGCTGCTACCTTATCGCCCAAAATGGTGACCCAACTAAGCAGCAAATCGCCTTCGCACAAACCTACTTTGCCATGCAAACCCGTAAAGCAGAACTTATTGAAAAACAGCTACTTGAAACCGAACGGGTATCAGCACGAAAAAAACTAACCCATACCGAAAAAGAGCTGTCCGAAGTCATTTACCAACAGACCGGCGGCAATCAAAATTTTGCCTTGATTCGTAGCAAAGGTGATCAAGCCCTATTTGGTAACAACACAAAGGCAATGAAAGCACGATGGCAAGTACCCAACAATCGCCCCCTAGCAGATTTTACTCCCACTATTATTTTAAAAGCTAAAGATTTTGCTACTGAAATCACCATTCATAATGCCCGTGAAAATAAAATGAATAAAGAACAACATATATCTCGTGAGCACATCACCAACAATAAAGCCATCAGGAAAACTCTACTTGATCGTGGCATTCGGCCAGAAAGCCTATCACCTGTCGAAGATGTAAAAAAAGTAGAACGCCGATTGGCATCGTCTGCAAAAAAAGCTCTTAAAAACCCAAGTGGATGGAAAGATAAGTGAGAAAAATAAATATAAAATCATTACTGAAAACAATAGACTGTCTTAATACAAAAAAAGAGGTGCGTTAACATGACAGCACAAAAAACCATCCCTTCCGTCTCCGTCAGTTACTCCCGCAACGGCAACTCCACCCAGCCCAACGAACTGGGAATGCGAGCGATGCAAGAGCGCGCCTACGAAAAACGCGGCGAACAATACCTACTGATAAAATCACCCCCCGCCTCCGGCAAAAGCCGCGCTTTAATGTTCATCGCCCTCGACAAATTGCACAACCAAAACATAAAACAAGCCATCGTCGTCGTCCCCGAAAAAGCCATCGGAGCCAGTTTCCACAATGAACCCCTCAGCCAATTTGGCTTCTGGAGCGACTGGCACGTCGAAGCTAAATGGAACCTCTGCAACGCCCCCGGTGGCGACCACGGTAAAATCAACGCCATAGAAACCTTCCTCAACAGCGAAGACCGAATTGTCATCTGCACCCACGCCACCTTCCGCTTTGCCATCGAACGCTTCGGCCTCGAAGCCTTCGACAACCGACTCATCGCCATCGACGAATTTCACCACGTCAGTGCCAACCCAGACAACAAACTCGGCCTCCATTTAGGCCAACTGATTCAACGCGACAAAGTACATCTGACCGCCATGACCGGCTCCTACTTCCGTGGTGACGCAGAAGCCGTACTCTCACCCCAAGATGAAGATAAGTTTGAAACCATCACCTACACCTACTACGAACAACTCAACGGTTACGAATACCTCAAAACCCTCAACATCGGCTACTACTTCTACACCGCCGACTACACCGAAGAGATCTTAGACGTACTCGATCCCACTGAAAAAACCATTATCCACATTCCCAACGTCAACTCACGGGAAAGCAGCAAAGATAAAATAAAAGAAGTGGAAAACATTATCAGCCAGCTTGGAACCTGGCTCGGAATGGACGATAAAACCGGCTTTCATCAGGTCGAAACCCGTACCGGTCAGATCTTAAAAATTGCCGACCTAGTGGACGATGACCCCAGAAAACGGGATAAAGTCGCCAGCGCACTGCGAAGCAGCGAAATAAAAACAGACCGTGATTATGTCGATATTATTATTGCCCTCGGCATGGCCAAAGAAGGCTTTGACTGGATCTGGTGCGAACACGCTCTCACGGTCGGCTACCGCTCCAGCCTGACCGAAATCATCCAGATCAT
>JAUZRS010000115.1 GCA_030950195.1 Gammaproteobacteria bacterium
ACCCGCTTTACCAACCTCATCGCCGAACCCGATGCCGATGAAGAGCGAATTGCCGATGCGGTTAACGACACCTTAAAAGCCATCTCCGCCAGCTTGCTAATGGAACAAGTTCTGGCACCTAAATTCAAATTCAGCCAAAAAACAAAAGAGAGCGCCCCAGAAGCAGGCTTCGATTACGGCGAAACGGGTTATGACTCCAAAGGCAGCAACGTCGGAGTTAATACAACAAGCGGCGAAATCCAAATTGAAATTAAAGGCTTGCAAGCCCCAAAGAGCGAGAGTGCCAAACGGGTCTGCCAAGAAGACCTTAACGAAGTAGTCACCGCATTTGTGCAAGACAAACCCAGCGTAGAACGCGGCCTGTTTGACAAAGAAACCCTACCAGAAGAACTCACCATCGTACGCATGGGAAAAATCGTTAAAGAACGCTACCCCGAAATGGATCAGGAAGATCAAGAAGCGATACGCCAACACGCCGTTGCTGCGCTGAACCTCACTCAACAAGCGAAAAAAGCCATCAACCTTCCGACTAAAACGGATAACAACAGCAATGCCAGCAATGCCAGCAATGACAACAAAGCCTTTATTCACGGCGTGCGGAAATTTGTCACCGATGTAACAGAACTCGACATCGACCTGCTCGACAGCATCAACCCCTTTAACGAAGCCTACTCAATTTTAGCCAAAGCCATCAATGAAGACAGTTTAAAACGAGTCGAAGCCATCATTGCCGCCAAACGGATTAACCTTTCTCTGGAAGAAGCACGCGAACTGGCACTCCGCGCCCTCGCCTTCAAAAAAGATCGGGGGCGGCTGCCATCGTTAACGTCTAGCGATGGCTGGGAAAAACGAATGGCTGAAGGGGTCTCTGTTCTTCAACAGAAAACAATGGAGCAACAACGTGGATAATCTCTCCAACCTCGACCTATTAAATGAACTGGGCGTTGATACTACTCCCAAAAAAAAAGCCAATTACAGTCCGCGTGAAGAGCGCATCATCGCCGGATTTGAAGAGATTCAAACCTTTGTTAAAGAGCATGATCGCCAACCTCAACACGGTGAAAAACAAAACATCTTTGAACGCCTCTACGCCATGCGCTTAGAGCAAATTCGCAAACAAGCTGAATGCCGAGAACTGCTGCAAGAGTTTGATTATCAAGAACTACTAAAGGAGGCAGAACAAAATGACAACTCTGAAAAGGTCGATGATGAAACACTGCTGACCTCTTTAGGGGTCGAAGCCCTCCCAGCCAATGACATGACCCAACTGCAACACGTCAAACCCAGAGCCGAGGTCAACAGCGCCGAAGAGATTGCCAACCGTGAAAAATGCGTCGATTTTGCTCCCTTTAAGGCGCGGTTTCAAAACATTCAAAATCATCTAAAAAATGGGGCTTGGGAGACTCGCCCCTTTAAAAATAAAGAAAAAAATAACGCCAATATAAAACAGGGTGATTTTTTCATTTTAGCCGGACAAAAAGTCTATGTGGCTGAAGTGGGCGAAACCTTCAAAACCGAATACGGACGACCAGACAGCCGCCTGCGCGTTATCTATGACAACGCTACCGAGAGCGATATTTTATTGCGCTCACTGCAACGCGCTCTGCATAAAGATCAAACCAGTCGGCGCATCATCGCTGTTTCACACGGCCCACTTTTTTCTGCTGAAAATGAAACAGATGCAAAGTCAAAAACAGACGACGATGATCAAAACAGTGGTACTATTTATGTGCTACGCAGCAAATCGGAACACCCGATGATCTGTGAGAACCGTGAAATCATACATAAAATCGGCGTAACGGGAAACGACGTTAAAAAACGCATTGCCAATGCAAAACAAGATGCCACCTTTTTACTTGCAGAAGTCGAAATCGTAGCCACATATCAACTTTATAACATTCACCGCTCTAAACTGGAAAACCTCCTCCACACTTTTTTCAACTCAGCTAAACTGAAGATTAAAATCAATGATCGTTTTGGCAAGCCCGTGGAACCAAGAGAATGGTTTCTTGTGCCCTTATTTATTATTGATGACGTTGTCAAAAAGATAGAGGACAAAACCCTTGACCAATATCAATATGATCAGCAATCTGCTATGTTGATTAAAAGAATACAAAATATTCATGAAACTGAATAGAATTAAACCTGTTGTCGCCTAATTTGGCCTATGAACCACCAAAAACGTCACGGAAAAAACACCATGTTTGGATTTTTAAAACTGTAGTGGCATAGTAAATCTGTCCACCAACTAAGAGGTCGAATGATTCCCTTCGAAGACCACCTTTCACAACCTGCATAAACAAGGCAAGCAACCCAAGGGCAACTACAACGAATGTTTGGCGGACTTTATCGCTCCAAAAGAGAGCGGTGTGACCGATTACTTAGGCTCCTTTGCCTGCACCGCTGGCGAGGGCATTGATGCCAAGATTACCGAGTTTGAACAAGATCACGACGACTACAGCTCACTGATGCTGAAAGCCTTGGCGGATCGTCTTGCCGAGGCGCTCACCGAGTGGCTGCACCACAAGGTTCGTACCGAGTTGTGGGGCTACGCCAGCGACGAACGGCTCAACAACGACGAACTGATCTCCGAGCAGTATCGCGGCATCCGTCCGGCGATGGGCTATCCCGCCAGCCCCGATCACACGGAAAAAGATCTGCTCTGGCAGTTGCTCGATGCCGAG
>JAUZRS010000116.1 GCA_030950195.1 Gammaproteobacteria bacterium
CCTCAGATCACGAGGCAGCAACAAATCGCCAAACCGCACCCGAATCAGACGGCTGACCGTCACCCCTTGCGAGGTCCAGAGCCGCCGCACCTCTTGATTCCGCCCCTCTTTTAGGGTGACGTGATACCAATGGTTACTGCCTTGCCCACCGGCATCTTCGAT
The DNA here is from genome assembly GCA_030950195.1 of Gammaproteobacteria bacterium. Taxonomy (GTDB): domain Bacteria; phylum Pseudomonadota; class Gammaproteobacteria; order JAUZRS01; family JAUZRS01; genus JAUZRS01. The sequence goes on from JAUZRS010000116.1 coordinate 163, forward strand.
GCTGTCGAATTTGGCCGGACCGTCTTCCAGCTCCACGCCGTGTTTAAGGTTTTTCAACATCTGATCATCCACTTCACCCAAAATACGCACCGCGTATTCGCGCTCGATTTCACTCGACGGGTGCATCAAACGGTTGGCTAAATCACCTGAGTTGGTGAACAACAGCACCCCAGAGGTGTTGATGTCCAAGCGCCCAACGGCAATCCAGCGGCCCTTTCTGAGCTGGGGCAGCCGATGGAAGACCGTTTTACGCCCTTCAGGGTCGTTGCGGGTTGAAATCTCGCCATCGGGTTTATGGTAGAGCAGCAGACGCGGCCTCTCATTTTCATCCAATTCGCAGACCTCATATTGGCGATCATCCACCTTGATGCGGTCCCCCACTTCGACCTTCGCTCCTAACACGGCAACCTGTTGGTTGACCTTAATCACCCCTTGTTTAATCCACACTTCCATTGCACGGCGAGAACCCAATCCCGCCTGCGCCAATACTTTTTGTAACCGTTCTGATGACACCAATTTCACTCCAAATAAACCCAACAAGGGTCAGGTTATGTCATTAAATAAAACACACATTTTATTGGCTTTTAAGCCTAAACTTCCGTAGAATAAAACTCACGTTAGAGTTAACTAATTTTCTTAATTACTAAAGCCCTTGGGATCAAGCCCTTGGGATCAAGCCCTTGGGATCAAGCCCTTGGGATCAAGCCCTTGGGATCAAGCCCTTGGGAACAAGCCCTTGGGATCAAGCCCTTGGGATCAAGCCCTTGGAGATACCGCTCAAGGAAGCGTTGTGTACCATGACAAACAGCTGCCCTCATCACAAGCAAGCCCCAATACCATCCTGGGTCTTGATCATCGACGACCAACAAACCGGCAGTCGCATTCTGGAAAAAATCATCCTCGGCATCGACCCCAAATTGAGCGTAAAAATTTTTTCCCTGCCCAAAGAGGCCCTAATCTGGCTGGAGGAACACAGCCCCGACCTGATTCTGAGCGACTTCAAAATGCCCAGCATGAACGGAGTCGAGCTTACCCGCCAAATTCGCAAAATACCACACTGCGCCGACGTGCCACTGATGATCGTTACCATCGTCGCCGACAAACAGACCCGTTATGATGCCCTAGAAGCCGGTGCCAGCGACTTTTTAAGCCGTCCCATCGACCAGCAAGAATGCCAAGCGCGCTGTCGTAATCTACTCAAAATGCGCCAACAACACAAAACGATTCAATATCACGCCCGCTCTCTGGAAGAGCAAATTCAGCAAGCCACCCAAGAAGTCGCTCGCCGTGAACAAGAAACCCTGCTGCGACTGGCCAAAGCCGGTGAATACCGTGACGAAGAGACCGGAAACCATGTGATTCGCATGGCCAAATACGCTCGTTTTATCGCCGAAGCACTGAATCTAGACACCAAATGCTGCGAAGAGATTGAACGTACCGCCCCCATGCACGACATCGGCAAAATCGGCATCCCCGATCACATTCTGCTCAAACCGGGAAAACTGAATTCCAATGAGTGGAAAATCATGAAAACTCACACCACCATCGGCTACAACATTCTGAAACAAAGCGACTCTCATTACATTCAACAAGGTGCCACCATCGCCCTTACCCACCATGAAAAATTCGATGGCAGCGGCTATCCAGCAGGCATCAAAGGCAATAAAATTCCCTTGGTCTCTCGCATCATCGCCTTGGCCGATATGTACGATGCCCTCACTTCCATTCGCCCTTACAAACCGGCATGGAGCTCTGAAAAAGCCGCCCAACACATCGAATCGCTCCGTGGCAGTCACTTTGACCCCGACTGCGTTGATGCTTTTTTTCAGCAATTGGATAAAATCCGCATTGTTGAAGAGCAGCTCCGCGATCAAGTGCCCACGGCCAAAGCTCATCCTTAACCCTACATGACCCCCCCTTGTCGCCATGAAAGAGAGCAAGCCAAATGGCGCATCGTCATTGGCAGTTTGGCTTTTATCCATTTTATTTTCACCCCTCAAACCGAACTGCCTCACCTGCTGTCACCCCAGCTGATCAGCGGTCTCTTTCTCCTCTACGCACTGCTGAACGGTTTAAGCCTAAAACTTCGCCCCTCGCCCTGCAATCTGCGCCGCAGGATAAATATGCTGATGGATCTAGGAGCCACCTCTCTGGTCATTGGCAGTGCCGGTGAAGCAGGTACACCGCTGATCGCCATCTACCTCTGGGTGATTATGGGCAACGGTTTTCGTTACGGCGTTAGCGAGTTGCGCCACGCTGCGGCCATTGGCCTGTTTGGTTTTTCCTTGGTGGTGCTGCTCAGCGACTTTTGGTCAAAACACCTCTTTTTTAGCACTGGATTTCTGATTGTTCTGTTTGCCATCCCCTACTACATGAGCAAATTGATCGGCGATCTGCACCAAGCCATTGAGAACGCCAACCGCGCCAACCGTGCCAAATCTGAATTTTTATCCAATATCAGTCACGATCTACGCACGCCACTGAACGGCATTACCGGCATGAACGACATGCTCGCCGAAACCGACCTCAACCAAGAGCAACGGGAGTGCTGCGAGGTCATTCATAGATCCGCTCAGAGCTTACTCGAACTGATCGAACGACTGCTGGTACGCGCACAAATTGAAGCCGGTAAACAGCAGATATCAGAACGCACCTTTGATTTAAACGAACTGCTGGCCGACCTCAGTGGCCTGTTTAAAAAACGCACCGAAAGCAAAAACCTACGCTACCTCTGTCAAATGAACCAAGATGTTCCCAAGCAATTACACGGCGACCCCCTGTTGCTCAAACAAATTCTAAACAACCTGCTCGGCAACGCGCTTAAATTTACCCAGCAGGGTCACATCGAAATCAAAATCAGCTTACGACAACAGAAACCAAAACACGCCTTGATCCGGTTTGAAATCAACGACACCGGCATCGGCATCAGTAAAGCCAACCAACAAAAGATTTTTGAACGTTTTCAGCAAGCCAACGATGAAATAAACTCCCGTTACGGCGGTAATGGCTTAGGAATGGCCATTATTAAAGAGAACATCGAAACCATGGGCGGCACGCTTGGACTCGAAAGCACAGAGAATGTCGGCAGCCATTTTTGGTTCGAACTCGATTTTGAGGTGATAACCGCAAAACCAAAAAAACGGCATCTGGTAAAAAGCGAACCCATACCCTTTTCCATTGAAGCCTACCAACAGGCTAAAAACCCCCATTTAAAATTGGAGATTTTAGCCGCCGACGACAATGAACTGAATCGAACCATCATCAAAAAAATACTGCAACGGGCCGGTCACCACGTCACGCTGGTCAATGACGGCAGCGAAGCACTGGAAGCACTTGAACAACAGAGTTTTGATCTGGCCATTTTAGACATCAATATGGATCATCTGGGCGGTCTTGATGTATTAAAGACCCATCGTTTCAAATACCCCAATGACAGCACACCGATGTTGATGCTCTCCGCTGACGCAACAGAATTAACCGTCAACCGTTGTCTCACCGCAGGGGCAGCGTATTACTTAACCAAACCCATCGACAGCAAACGTCTATTGGACGCCATCAACAGTTCAGCGTTAAAAAGCCAGCAGGCAACCTCAACCTTTAAAGTCCAAGCCAAAGGTGCTCTTACAGAAATCGCTCTACTCAACAGCCAAACACTGGCTGAACTCTCCAGCATTGATCCGCACGGCAATTTTGTTGCTGATTTAATGGAAGGTTTTCAATACGACGGCGATAAATTACTGGTAAAAGTACACCAATCTCTACACACACCGATTGATTTTCTCAGCTTCAAAAACAGCGTACATGCTCTAAAAGGCAACGCGGCAGAGCTGGGCGCAGACAAACTGTTCACATTCTGTCAACAAGCAGAAAAGACCTCCCTACGCGAACTGCACCAGCAGCAAAATCAAGCACTTTATAACGAACTGGAACAACTCTACCGCGAAACACTCGCCGCATTTCAAGAGCACGTCGAAGAGTCTTCCCTCTCTTAATTAAGCCAGTACATCACCTCCTGCTGCTCTAAAAACCGCTCGGCTCCAGATCCTTGCAACAGCGCTAATGTGGCCAACATGCCCGCCTCAACACAACTGGATGCCGCCACGGTGACGCTGCCAACCGTTTGCTGTACCGGCCAGCCTGTGTGTGGATTGAGAATGTGGCTGTAGCGCACGCCCTCGTTGAGCAAATAACGGTGGGAATCACCACTGGTAGCCAATGCGCCTGAATGCAGAGCCAAAACACGCCCCTGCTGATCGCCACTATGAGAGGCCACCCGCCAAGCAGAACCGTCTTTTTTGCTGCACGTCAGCGCCAAATCACCGCCAAAATTAACCAATACACTGGCCTGCGTCTGCCGAGCAATCAACTGCACCACTTGATCCACCGCATACTCTTTGCCGATGCCACCCAGATCAATTTCCATCCCAGTGGGCAATTGCAGATAGGGGCTGTGCCAATTGACTTTTGACCAACCCACCAAGGGTAAAATGGCATTAATTTGCGCTTGTGTGGCCAGTGCAGCCGTGCCGTCAAAAGACCAGATGCGTCGCAACACCCCGGCGGTAATATCAAACAGACCTTTACTCAAGCAGTGAAACCGGTCAGCACAATCCAATAGACCCGCGCTCTCTTCATCCAGGTGGATTTTTTTACCCTTAGAAGTATTGATTTTGGCAATGATGTTGTCATCACGATAACGACTGAATTTGGCCTCAATACGCTGAGCTTCACCCATCGCAAGGCTCAACAGATCCGAGGCCAACCCTTGATCCTCTACTTCCATCAGGATCTCACAAGGACTGGCCATCGCCTGAAAACTGCCCAGCCAATACTCCTCACAGCGCTCTAAACTGACCATCGACAAAACACCCATTCCTTTCTAAGTATGAATCTGTTTATTATCGAACAAAACGCAAAAAGGGCAAAACGTTTTCACGTTTTGCCCTTTTAAGACTTCCGTTTTTCAGTCAGGCATCAAAGCCTGCAAAAAACTTAGAAGCTTTGTACAACACCCACTGACAAACCAGAACGGTCAGTGATCACAGCAACATCATCATAATTAACGCTGCTGAAGATGGCGCTCAAACGGGTTTTAGGCAGTACATTGTAGAATGCACCCACTGAGAAGCCAGTGCCGGTCGCATCAAAACCAGTACCGGTGTTGCCGTCGGTCACAGAACCGAAAGAAGCAGCCACTTTCATAGCAGAGCTGACTTTGAAAGAACCGTTAACGTGCACGTAGTTACGGCTGTTAGCTGCACCGGTATCGACGGTTTCAAAAGAAGCGCCAACGGTGATGCCAGAGAGTTTAGCTGAACCGTAAACACGAGTTGCGGTATCAACACCGGCACCCTTAGCTACGATGGCACCATTAGTTGCATCGGCTGCATCATCACCAATTGAAAGCACAGAAACACCGGCTTTGAACATTTTGTTGGAGAATTCTGCACCAAAACCGATGTCATGGTCATCGTTACCAGAATCATCAATGCTCAAACTGCCATGTACACTGATTGCACCGCCAATTTTAGAAGAGTAAAACGCGATGCTGTTGTCGGTAAAACCGTTGTTCAAACCAGAGTAACCGTAGTTAGAACCGCCATTACCAGAACCAGCACTGGTATCGTAGAAGGGATCTTGTTTAACACCGGCCATTTTGTAAGGAGTAGAAAGACGACCGTAGATCACTTTACCAAAACTGCCTTTCAGGCCAGCGAAGTAAAAACGTGATGAAAGAGCAGCACCACCAGCGTCGTTGTTAGCACCCATTTGAATGTGGTAAATGCCTTTCAGGCTGTCGGTACCTGAAGAACCTTTCACACCTAAACGAGACGCGTTGTTTACAACACTGAGGCCATTATCAGCGCCATTCAGATCACCGAAGTTCATAGATGCACGGAAGTTACCATACACTTTAGGATCAGCCATTGCAGAACCTGCAAACAAAGCACTTAGCGCGACAGCAAGTACGGTCTTTTTCATTTTATTCACCTTAAATCAGTTATTTAACAAATAAAAAAATTAGTTTTTCTTGCCAGATGTTCCGGATCGTCCTAACAAAGCAACAAATCAGCTCAAACCACGAATTTTTGTGGTAAACAACTATGCAACTGCGGCGAACAATAGCAAACCCGTTGCTCTAAAACAACTCTTTTTTGCTTTTTTCATAAAAATGTCAGGAATTTTGTGCAGAAGAACAGCACCAAAGACGCTTAAAGGCCTATCTAATGCCGGTTATAGGTTTAATCATCACGTTTGGAGCCCTACACAGTTGCTAAAAAGCAACACCCTCCAATGCAGTTGTTTTTGCAACAAAATCACCCAACAACAACAAACAAACCACAATCCAAGCCATTTTCACGCGAAAATACATGAGTTTCGCCTCTCCTGACAAAATTCTACAAATCATAACCGCCAGAACTTTACGAGTGAACACGTTGAGCGCTAATTTGCTATCATCAACGCCCGTTTAAGCTACCCTAGAATTCCTAGGTGATGCACAATCACAGAATACCGCACAGTTTATATGAGGTGTTTCACAATGCGCGTTTTATTGGTCGAGGATGATGTTCTGCTGGGTGACGGCATTCACACGGGCTTACGCAACGACGGTTACGCCGTTGATTGGGTCAAGGACGGTGAAACCGCTCGACGAGCCCTGCAAGACAATGAGTTTCATGCGGTCATTCTTGACCTGGGACTGCCCAAACTGCCTGGCCTCACCGTTCTCAAAGAATTTCGTGAACAGGGCAACTCAACCCCCGTCTTGATTCTCACTGCTCAAGATGGCATCAATGATCGTATCGGTGGTCTGGATGCCGGAGCTGATGATTATCTGGTCAAACCCTTTGATCTAGAAGAACTCTGCGCCCGTCTGCGTGCGTTGATTCGCCGCGCTCATGGTCGCACTGACAGCGTATTGCAACACGACAATCTTGTGCTCGACCCCGCAGCTCACACCCTGCAATACAACAATCAAAACGTGACCTTATCCAGACGTGAGTTTGCCGTATTGCAAAATTTGCTCGAAAATCGAGGCCGAGTGCTCTCCCGTGAACGCTTGGAACAGAGCCTCTACGGCTGGAGCGATGAAGTAGAAAGCAATGCCGTCGAAGTCTACATACACCACATTCGTAAAAAACTGGACAGTAAACTGATTCGAACCATTCGTGGTGTGGGTTACATGATCGACAAACCCCAAGGTGATGCGGAATAATTATGTCCCTCCGCCGCCGCCTGCTGGTTCTGTTGCTGCTGACCGTTACCGCCACCGGAGCCATCAGCCTCTGGAGCAGCTACGAAGGTGCAGAACACGAAACCTTGGAACTGTTTGATGCCCAACTGGCCAGCTCCACCCGTCTGCTGCGCTCCATCATCATCTCCGATCTCAAACAGAAAAAAAAGATCGACTATCTGAGTGAAATCAAATTAGAGGATCGTTTTACCGTTGAAGGTGAAGAGCATGGCCACAACCACGATTTTAATTTCACACTGGTGTTCCAAGTTTTCGACCGCCAAGGCCAACTGATCTTGCACTCGATCAACAGCCCAGACACACCGATGCAGAAGCTGGATCACGACTACAGCAGCACCTTTGGTTTTAGCGACCTGATGTTTTTCGGTGAACGATGGCGCATCTATGGAACCTGGGATGAGGCAGAAGAGTATCTCATCATCAGTGCCCAACCTTACAATTTACGTGACAGACTGACCCATGACATCCTGCGTGAAATCACCTTTCCTTTCATCCTCCTCCTGCCGATCCTCTCCGTCTTACTTTGGATTGCCGTCACGCAAGGTCTAAGGCCCCTTAAACAGGTCACCGTCGAACTCTCGCAGCGAGATGAAAACAACCTCAACCCACTCCTACTAAGCAAAACCCCCAAAGAAATTCTGCCCCTTGGAAAAGCACTGAACCGGCTTTTTTTACGTCTACAGCACTCGCTGCAAAAAGAGCGACGTTTTACCTCAGATGCTGCTCACGAACTGCGTACGCCCTTAGCAGGACTGCGCACCCATGCTCAATTGGCACTCGCCGCCAAAGAAACCGCCCCCAGAAAACACGCCTTAAAACAACTGCTGCAAGGGGTCGATCGTGCCAGCCACCTGATTGATCAACTGCTGACCATGGCACGTTTGGAACCGGAAAATCAAACCCAGCAACACGGCCCACTGAATCTGCACACTCTGGCAGTAGATGCCATTGTGCAATCCACACCGATGGCGCTGGAAAAAGAGATTGACCTCGGTCTGGCCGATGACAGTGATCGCCACTATCTGTTTGGCAGTTCACCGGCTTTGCGCATTTTGCTGCGTAACTTAATCGACAACGCCCTTCGTTACACCCCTGATCATGGCCAAGTACAGGTCAACATCGTTAAAACAGAACATCAACTGCGCCTGAGCGTCTGTGACAGCGGCCCTGGCATTCCAAAAGAAGAACGCGAACAGGTTTTCAGCCGATTTTATCGGGGCGAAGACCCACAAGCAGCGGGCTGTGGCATAGGCCTCTCCATTGTCAAACGCATTTGTGATCTGCACAACGCCAAAATTGAACTGCATCGAGCTGAACTGGGGGGGTTACAGATTGATGTGAATTTCCCCAGCGTCAGCCCTATTACGAGCTGATGCCAGACGCTGAGCTGCAACGTTTGGGACGTTTTTTTAACGCCGGTCTAATCGCCACAGCGGCGCACTACCTCGTCCTGATAATATTGGTACAGTGGCTGCTGCTGAATGCGCCCACTGCCTCCAGCATCGGTGCTCTGCTCGGTGCCGTAACCAACTACCTGCTAAATTACCACTACACCTTCCAGAGCAATAAAACCCACCGCCAAACTCTGCCGCGTTTTTCCGGCATCGTTCTTTTGGGCATGGCGCTCAATTATGGCATTCTGCTGTTGACCGTCGAGCTGTGGCAATGGCACTATCTGCTCGCCCAGCTGCTTGCCACCGGTCTGGTGTTTATAAATAATTATTGGCTTAACCGAATCTGGACTTTTGCATGAACAGCAGCGCTGCCAACCCGAATACTCCCCAACTCTCCGTCGTGGTACCTGCTTACAATGAAGAAGAAGTCATTAGCGAGTTTCACCAACGTCTAAGTGCAGTACTGGATCAAATTCCCAACAGCGAAATCATTTACGTCAACGACGGCAGCAACGACGGCACCCTCGAATTGCTCACAGGTTTTCGCGATGCAGATCAACGCATCGCCATTGTCGATCTGAGCCGTAATTTTGGCAAAGAACTGGCCACCACCGCTGGTCTCGATCACAGTCGCGGTGATGCCGTGGTGCTAATTGATGCTGATTTACAAGACCCCCCCGAATTGATTCCAAAAATGTTGCTCGAGTGGCAAAAAGGCTTTGATGTGGTCTACATGCAGCGTTCTCGACGTGACGGTGAAAGCGCGCTGAAAAAATTTACTGCTTGGGGGTTTTACCGAGTTCTAAATAAGTTAAGCAGCGTTGACATTCCCGCCAATGTGGGCGATTTTCGTATTCTCAGTCGCAGAGTAGTCGATGTGCTTTGCCAACTGCGCGAACGCAATCGTTTTATGAAAGGGCTGTTTGCTTGGATTGGATTCTCTCAAAAATCCATGAGTTACCAACGGGATGCACGTTTCGCTGGTGACACCAAATGGAACTACCTCGCGCTGTGGAACTTGGCCGTGGAAGGCATCACCTCTTTTAGTGTCTCGCCGCTCAAACTGGCCAGTTACATCGGTTTTTTCACCGCCGCTGGTGCCTTTTTCTACGGCTTCTGGGTCATTCTAAAAACCGTTCTGTTTGGTGAACCCGTACCAGGTTACCCCACATTGATGGTGGTGATCCTGTTTCTAGGTGGGATGCAATTGATGGCACTGGGGGTAATTGGTGAATATCTGGGACGCATGTTTATCGAAACCAAACAGCGCCCTCTCTATCTGCTCAACCAACACTACCCCAGCCACACAGCCACAGAACGGAGTAACGAGAACCCACCGCAGTGAACCGACAACCGCTATCAACCCGCCATATACTGCTGATTGTTTTTGCCCTTATTGTCCTGCTGCGCTTGATCACCATGGGTCTCTACCCATTGATGGACACCACCGAAGCGCGTTACGCCGAAATGGCACGCAAAATGGTGGAGACGGGCAACTGGATCACCCCGCAATTTGATTACGGCGTGCCTTTCTGGGGTAAACCACCGCTCTCCATCTGGCTTACCGCCAGCAGTTTTTCTCTGTTTGGCATCAATGAATTCACCGCTCGATTGGCGCACCTGTTGCCCGCCGGTTTGGTCTTGTGGCTTACCTATCAACTCGCTCGCCACCGACAGACAAACAACAGCGCCCTTCTGGGCATCACCCTACTCAGTGGCTCACTGCTCTTTTTTGGCATTGCCGCTGGCGTGATGACCGAATCGGCACTGCTGTTCAGCACCACTCTGGCGATGTTGGCCTTTTGGCGTGCCATGGATGAAAGCCGTGCGCCCAACAAAAACTGGGGTTATCTCTTTTTTGCCGCTTTAGGCATAGGCATGTTAGCCAAAGGACCCGTGGCCGTGGTCTTGATCTTAATGCCCATCGGCCTGTGGGTGTTGTGGCACAACCGCTGGTCACGTCTCTGGCAAAGTGCGCCGTGGATCGGCGGCACATTGCTGATGCTGGCCATCTGCTTACCTTGGTATCTGTTAGCTGAAAGCCGCACCCCCGGATTCTTGGAATACTTTATCGTCGGCGAACATTGGAAACGCTTTTTAGAACCCGGCTGGAGCGGTGACCTCTACGGTGAAGCCCATACTCAGCCCAAAGGCACCATCTGGCTGCTCTGGATCATCTCAGCCTTCCCTTGGTCGTTATGGGTGATCGCTTATTTACTAAAAAAACCCTTCACAAAAACACCGCCACTCTCACTCAACACGCCGTGGCGCAGTTATTTTCTGTTGTGGTCAATCACCCCCATGCTCTTTTTCAGCATGGCGGGCAATGTCCTGCTGACCTACGTCATTACCGCCCTACCGGCTCTGGTTATCCTGCTCAGTGATTTCTGGGGTGCGTCTCAGGAGCAATCAAGTAAACAGCGCATCAGTTCAGCATTGATCCTCTCGCTGCTCATCGCGCCGTTGATCTTTAGTTTTTTTGTTGCCAGCCAACAAACCCTCATGCGGCATGACTTCTCACAAATCGAATTGCTCAAAACCTATAATGAACTCAGTCAAAACGGCAAAAATGGCCAATTGATCGCCCTCTATCAACGCCAACATTCAGGCGAGTTTTACAGCCAAGGCCAAATTCCACTGCTTAAAGAAGAGACAAAAATTGCGCTGCAACTAACCCAGCCCAACCGAGATTTTTACATTATCGAAGAGCGCGACTATCAACGCCGTCTCAACGAATCACAACGTGTCCAATTAGAAAAAATCGAACAATACGGCCTCTTTTACCTGCTGCGCAAAAAACCCTAAGTTGCAACACGGCGCAAAATAGCCACACTCTCAATGTGATGAGTCTGTGGAAACAGATCAAAGGTTTGTAGCTTCTCCAGCTGCCAACCCTGCGCCAGCAACTGTTTTAGGTCTCGCGCTAAGGTCACTGGATCACAAGAGACGTAAGCCATCTGTTCAATGCCCAAAGCAGCAATGGAAGACAACAACGCCGCAGCACCCTGCCGAGGTGGGTCTATCAGCAGATGACTGAATTTTTCACCTTTTTCCACCAGCTTTTCTGCCAACAGACCGGCATCGCCTTTTTGAAAACGACAATTTTCCAGACTCGCCTCTTTGGCGTTGAGCCGCGCCATGCGCATCGCGCCGCCCTGTGAATCCACCCCCAACAGCTCATGACAGCGTTCTGCTAACGGCAGAGAAAAATTACCTACCCCGCAGTAGAGATCCAACACTCGGCTCGTCTTATCCAGCTCTAAATGCTGCTTCACATAATCCAACATAGTTTGGTTCTGGGGCAGATTGACCTGAAAAAAGCGCCCCGTCTCCCAGCTTACCCGCCGCCCATCAATGTGAGCACTTAGCAGCAAAGCCTCACTGCCCTCAGCACGTTTACCATCAGCCGTAAACACACCGCGATTTTTCACCTCAGCGAACACCGCCTCCACACCGTCGTGCTGCAACGCCCAACGGGCAAAGGCCTTTAGCTCCAAACGCAAAAAATCCAAATCACAATAAAGCATCAGCTTTACCCCTGAACTCTCCGGATTCAGTTGCAATGAGATGGAATCACACAGGCCGCGTTTCGCCTGCCAAGGGTAATCGCTCACCACCTGCATCAAAACCTCGTTGAGCGGTTCTGCTGCCAACAAGCAGCGCTTGATCGGCACCACTCGCTGAGACTTTTTCATCCGATAACCAAAACCGTCTTTGGATGCGTGCAGACGAATCCGCTGCCGATAGAAAAAGGCGGTTTCTGACTTAATGGGTAAAGGCATTGCCTCAGCCACCTCAGCAGGCAACCCCGCCACTCGCTGCAGAGCATCACTGACCATCTGCTGTTTAACCCGCAACTGAGCAGGGTAAGCCGCGTGTTGTAAATTGCAGCCACCGCAACGGGCTTCATAACGACATTCTGGTTTTACCCGCTGTGCAGCCGCCTGCACAATCTGTTCTGGCTCCGCGATGACATGATTTTTTTTCTCACTGAACAGGCGCAACTGCACATGCTCATCGGGTAAAACGTCACTGACCAACACACGCTTGCCACTGTCAAGATGCGCCAAACCCAAACCACCGGCCACCATTTTTTCAATCACCACCACAGGCGAGGTTTCACTCATAAGACACCTTATTCAGTCAGCCAAAAATAGAAAAAGCGGCCATTAATGCCCGCTCGCTACCCTTTCGTCAAGCCAATACGCTTCTAGATTATGGGATTATGACTTTTATCAGCAAAAGGGGATTATATTACGCTTTTGAGTTCCATTATTGCTTTAAGCACATACGCCATTTTCAATTAAGGAGAGACCATGTTTATAAAAGGGTTATTGGCCATCGGGGTCATTCTTACCTACATTTTTATCTACCAAGCCGACCCCAATTACATTGTCGTCTTGGGTGACGAAGATCACCCCATCGAATATATGAGCGCCCTATTTCTGTTCACCACCTTTGTCACCTTCACCTACCTCTATATAGGCTCCAAACAGACAGAGAATCAATTTTTTGGCAAAAAAACCCAGCGCAACGTCTATTTTGTTTTACTGGCGCTGTTTTTCTTTGTCTGTTTTGGTGAAGAACTGAGCTGGGGACAACGCATTTTTGGCTGGGAGACACCGGAAAATTTCAAAGAGATGAACGCACAAAAAGAGACCAATTTGCATAATATTTGGGTCTTTTTTGATGAAGATGACGAGGGTGAGAAAAAATCGTTTCTGAGTTTAATGCTGAGCATGAACCGCCTCTTTGCCCTCTTCTGCCTCATCACCACCGTCTTGATTCCGCTCTCCAATCGCTACATTAAGCCGATGCGGACGTTTTACCGATATGCGGGCATTCCCATCGCCCCGATCTGGATCGGCGGCCTGTTTGTGCTCAACTACATCGCCTTTAAAATCACCGGTGTCTACGGGGATCCGATACTCGTTTACCCATTGGATGAATTTAAGGAGTTTTTCTACGCGATGTTTTTTATGGTCTTAGCCTTTTGGTTCACTATGGAAGCCAAGCACAACGAACCGCAATAAAACAACCATCCGTGCAATAGGCTCTGCTTATCGCACGGGTAACAAAATTTACTCGATACGCCCCGCTGCCATCACCGGCGTTAACCAATAGTGAACTCCCATCCCAGGAAAACTCTCTTTCAACTCCTGCAACAGCGTTTCTGCAACAGCGTAGTTCAACTGGATATGAAACATCACCTGTCGACGACGGCCACTGACCTGCTCGGCCAAGCTCAAATGCATGTGATCTCTGCTGTGACCATCAATTTTATGGCTGGAAAAACCGCTCACCTCAACACGCCCCAAAAGCCAATCCAACAAACTCTCTTCCACCTCTGGGCTGGAGACCAAGGTCATCAAACAAGACTCAGACATACCCTTTTCCCTTTTCAATTCCAAAACGACGGTACAAAATCGGCAATAGATAGAGCGTCAATAACGTAGAGGTCACCAAACCACCGATCACCACCACCGCCAACGGCTTTTGAATCTCAGACCCAGGGCCGGTGGCAAACAGCAACGGTACCAGCCCAAAAGCCGCAATGGTGGCGGTCATTAACACCGGTCGTAAACGCCGTTTCGCTCCCTCTAAAACCACCTCTGCCATCGGTACCCCGTGCGCCAACAACTGATTAAAGTAGGTCAGCATCACCACGCCGTTCAAAACCGCAATCCCCAACAGGGCGATAAAACCCACGGATGCCGGTACCGACATGTATTCACCGGAGAACCAGAGCGCAAACACGCCGCCAATCATGGCAAACGGAATGTTGGTCAATACCAAAGCCGCCTGCCGCGCCGAACCAAAGGTGGAAAAAAGCAGCAAAAAAATCAAACCGATGGCCACCGGCACCACCAAACTCAAACGAGTTGCCGCCCGCTGTTGATTCTCAAACTGCCCACCCCAAGCCAACTGGTAACCACTGGGCAGTTGCACTTGCTGTTGCACCGCTTGCTTCGCCTCCTCCACAAACCCCACCAAATCACGACCTCGCACATTGGCCGCCACCACCACCAACCGCGCCCCTTGCTCACGGTTGACCTGTACCGGCCCCTCTACGCGACTGATGTCCGCCACCAAAGAGAGCGGCACATTACGACCGTCCTCTAAGGTCAGCAGCAGGTTTTTAAACTCCGAGGCGGATTGACGCACCTTGTCATCGCCACGCAACACCAAAGCGGTACGCCGTGCCGATTCATGGATCGTACCGATCACCGTGCCTTCCAGCTGAACGCGCAAAATCGCTTCAACGGCTTCAACAGAGAGACCCAAACGGCCAATGGCAGCACGATTTAACACCACTTTCAGATATTGAACACCGTCATTTTCGGTGTAAAAGACATCCTCTGAACCGCGCAGACCGCGCAGCACATCGGCGATCTGCTGCGCGGCCAGATTAAGCTTATCCAGATCGTCACCAAACAACTTCACCGCCACATCACCGCGCACGCCAGTCAACATCTCCGACACCCGCATCTCAATAGGCTGGGTAAAACCAAAGGAAACCCCAGGAAAATCCTCCATCACCAAACGCAACTTTTCGATCAACGCTGCTTTATTTTCAACCTGCCATTCATCTTCGGGGCGCAGCATCAAAAACGTATCGGTTTGATTCAAACCCATCGGATCCATACCAATCTCATCGGAGCCGGTGCGCGCCACCACACCGTCCACCTCATGCACCGACATCAAACGTTTTTCAACCCGCAGATCCATTGCCATCGACTGTTCCAAGCTGATGGAGGGCAGTTTTTCCAACTGCACAATAATGCTGCCTTCGTCCATCGTCGGCATAAAGGTTTTACCGATCTGACCGTAAGCCAAAGCTGTGGCCACCAACCCCAGCAACGCACTGCCGATCACCACCTTGCTGTTCTGCAATGCCCATTGCAATGAAGGGGCATACATGCGATTTAAACCCCGCACCAACCACGGTTCAGTGTGCGTCACGTTGGTCATTAAAAACGCACTCAACACCGGAATCACCGTCAACGACAACACCAAAGAAGCGCCCAAAGCAAACACGATGGTCAACGCCACAGGGATAAACAGTTTGCCTTCCAGCCCCTGCAAGGTCAGCAGTGGCAAAAAGACCAGCATAATAATAATGATGCCAGAGGTGACGGGCACCGCCACCTCACGCACCGCGCGATAAATCAGATGCAGACGAGGCAGTTTTTTGCGTTTTTCATCGTCCGACAAATAAACCATGATGTTCTCCACCACCACTACCGAGGCATCCACCAGCATACCGATGGCAATCGCCAGACCACCCAAGCTCATTAAATTGGCGGTCAAACCAAACTGAGACATCAAAATAAAGGTCGCCAATGCCGCCAAAGGCAAGGAGAGCGCCACCACTAAAGAGGCACGCATGTCACCCAAAAAGAGCAACAACAAAATCACCACCAATATGATCGCTTCTGTCAGGGCTTTTGAGACCGTATTGACCGCCCGTGACACCAAATCACCACGGTCATAAAAAATATCGGTGTGAATGCCTTCCGGCAACGAGGCTTGCAGCTCTTCCAGTTTAAGGCGAACGCCTTTCACCACTTCATTGGCATTGGCACCGCGCAGACCCAACACCAATCCTTCCACAGCTTCACCCTCACCGTTGCGCGTCACACCACCGTAACGGGTCATGGAACCCAGCTGCACCTTGGCCACATCATCGACCTTAACCGTCACCAAACCGTCCTGCTTCACCACGATGTCGGCCACATCCTGCAAGGAACGTATGCTGCCCTCACTGCGCACCAACAACACCTCCTCACCTTCATTAAGACGACCGGCACCGTCGTTACGGTTGTTGTTTTTCAACGCCTCAATCAACAGAGCATAACTGACCCCACGAGCGGCCATTTGCGCGTTATCGGGCACCACCTCAAAGCTGCGTACCAGACCTCCTAACGAGTTGACATCCGCCACCCCAGGCACCCCGCGCAGCGCCGGGCGAATCACCCAATCCAGCAACGAACGTTTTTCTTGCAAGGTGAGGGTATCGCCCTCCACAGTAAACATGAACATCTCACCCAGCGGGGTGGTCAACGGCGCAATACCGCCGCTGATGTCCTGCGGTAAATCAGCCCAAATACCGCTCAGACGTTCAGCCACTTGCTGACGTGCCCAATAAATATCCGTGCTGTCCTCAAAATCCACTGTAATGTCGGTCAAAGCGTATTTGGCCACCGAACGCAACATGGTCTGCTGCGGGATGCCCAACATCTCCACTTCAATCGGAGCGGTAATGCGCGCCTCCACCTCTTCTGGGGTCATACCTGGCGCTTTGATAATGATCTTTACCTGAGTCGAAGAGACATCGGGGAAGGCATCAATGGGGATGTTTTTCACCGCGCCAATGCCCACACCCACCAACAGCAACACCAACAACATCATCAATAGGCGTTGGGTTAAGGCAAACTGCACCACTCTGGAGAGCATTTATTCACCCCCTCCCAAACCCAACCAAATCGCTTTCAGAGCCGAAACCCCTGTGGCTGCGAACAGATCACTGCTTTTCAGCCGTCCGCTGACCAAAGCTCTGTCTGCCTGCTGACTCACCACAGCCACCGAACGCGCCACAAACCCCGAAGCATCACGCACCATCAGATACACCCGCCCATCACGACGCAACAGCGCCGAACTGCTCACCTCAAACTGAGAGGCCTGCGCTTCCAGCGCCAAGCGCGCCTCAACAAATTGCCCTGGACGCAACTGCTCAACGCCCTTAGTCACTTCCGCACGCAACATCACTGTTTGATTGTTTGGGTTCACCTCTCGACCAATCAAAATCAACCGCGCCTGCACCTCAGGTTCCACCAATTGCACCACCGCACCCACACGCACGTCTTTCAACTGCGCCAAGGGCAGATACATCTCCAGCCACAGCGGCTCTAGTTTAGCCAAACGGTAGATCGGTGTCATACGGTCAAGCTGTTCACCTGGTGTCAACAGACGCTTCATCACCACACCATCAGCAGGCGCACGAATCACCAACTGACTGGAAAGCTTGCGGCTGCTTTTTAACACATCAATTTCATCCATTTTCATCCCAGACAACATCAACGTCTGCCGCCCTTCATCTTCAACCGCTTGCAACTCTGCGTAACGACTCTGCTTTTGCAACAGACGACGTTTCGCAATCACCCCCTCTTTGTAGAGCTTTTGATCACGCCGTTTGTCACTCAAGGCCAGAGCCAACTGCGTCACGGTCTGTAAATAATCACGCTGTAATACCATCAATTCTGAGCTTTCCAGGCGCGCCAACGGCGCTCCTTCAACGACCGTCTCCCCTTCCGCCACCAGCAACGCTTGCAACAGACCTGCTTGCGGTGCACTGACAATACGCACTTGAGCTGGAGGGATCACCATCTGACCGGGATGAC
>JAUZRS010000117.1 GCA_030950195.1 Gammaproteobacteria bacterium
ACCAACGCGCAGTGTGATACGTGTCACAGTCCTGGCAATTGGCAGACCAGTGGCTTTAACCATGAAAATTCAGCGGGGCGTTGTTCAACCTGCCACAACGGGGTGACGGCAACGGGGCAGGGTAGCCGTCATTTTGTCACCACGGCGCAGTGCGACAGTTGTCACACCACCACGCGCTGGTCATCGCGCTTGACCTTCCGCCACACCACTTCCAGTTATCCTGGGGATCATCGTGGCGGGTTGGCGTGTCGAGATTGTCACATCAGTAACAGCGAGCAGATCCCGTGGCGTTTTCCAGCGTACCAACCCGATTGTGCGGCCTGTCATGCGAATGATTACAATGCCAGCGAGCATCAAAAAACGCCGAACACCAATTACTCGGTGAGTGAGTTACGCGATTGCAGTGGCGCGTGTCATGAGTACAACGCCAACGGTACGATCAGAAAACAGCGTTTTGGCGAGCATCGAGTGTCGGATAACGACTTTGATTGAGCCGAATTCGCTGATTTAAAGGGAGTAAAAAAGCCGGAGTTTTTCCGGCTTTTTTTTAGGTGTGATTTTTGGTTGGAGTCTTATTATTTTTGTTCTATTCATCCGAAAGCTGAACAACCGCCTGCGCCAGATCATCGCTCAAACTCGCCAGTAAACGGCTCTGTGCTATAACCAAGGTTTCATAGGTGTAATCAGGCAAGGTTTCTCGATAGGTTTGGCGTTTAAAACGCAGCGTCTTTTGGCGTTTGCCATCCAAAATTTGCCAATGCACCGACAGCAGCGCCTCTTGTCCGAGTGTGCCGATAAAATCGCTGATGCTGACTAAGATAAAATAGTCGATCTTTTTTGCTTGCAGGCGCTGTGCAGAAGGTAATACTTCGCCTTCAATGCGTTGTGCTAAGTCTTGTGTTAAAACCCGTTCAACGCCATTGATCATCGGTTCAGCCCACAAATTTATTTTAGACAGTGCAACCCTACTGCCTTGTTCATGGGTTAAAATTTGCGCTTGTTTAACGTAGTTTGGCAACTCCAACGGTTTTAATACCAGCAATAATGAAGTCATCTTGTTTTTGGGGGGGGGTGTCGGTGTGATCGCCGAAAGCAAATAATGTTGATGAAGATCAATGGCGCAGCCGCTGAAAAAAACAGAACTCAATAAAAAAATCACGCGGATTTTTTTTCTAAAAAAAGGCATGAAAAATCCCTCAACGACCAAAAATAAGAGAATTGGGTTTTTGCTCTAAACCATCAACAAAATCCTGTACCGCGCGTGACGCTTCTTGCAGCTCCACCAACGTATTGCTCATCTCCAGATAAAGATTGGAGTCTGGAG
>JAUZRS010000118.1 GCA_030950195.1 Gammaproteobacteria bacterium
AGGCCTTCACTCTCCAGCAGTTGAGCGATGTCCACAAAGGATTGGCTGTGCTCTTTTTCTGGTGGTGCATCCATCGCAATGAGGCTGCCAGAGTCCGTTTGCAGGCGAAAATAGCGCCGGAAACTGGCGTCACTGGAGGCGGGTTGCAGAGTGCCTTGTTGCTCAGGTTTGACTTCGTTAATCCACTGTTGCAGTTGTTGTTGGCGGCTGTCGGTTGGCATAGGATTCTTCTTTGTTGAAAAAGGCGCTGATTTGCACGGCGAATGCGGAATAGTAGCGGTCTGTTGCAAAAAATCCAAGGGTTACGGCTTGCACCATCTGTGAGGCTGGGTCTAAGCTTGCCCACGAATTTTTTTTTGGGAGTTATTCGATGTTAAAACGTGTCATATTTACCGTTTCTTTGTTGACCTGTACGGCGGTCAGTGCCTCCAGCTTGGACATCAGCTTGAGCAGTAAAACCGCCAATTTTCAATTTTTGAGTGATGCTAGCGCCTTGGGCAGCGGCGGTGCGGACATTGGAGTGGGTGTTTTTTACGATGATTCCAGTAATTACATGGCCAATGCCAATATATTGGTTTTAGGTCATCCGGCCAGTGAACGCTTACCGGTGCAGTTGGGTGTGGGGGCGAAAGCCTACGTCGCCAGCTTGGACGGCAGCGATGAAAGTGTGGCGGCGGTGGGTTTGGGTGGCATGGCGCGTTACGTTGTGCCTGCTGAAATTCCCGTTGCGTTGAGCTTGGAGGCGTATTTTGCTCCTGCCATTACCAGCTTTGGTGATACGGAAGAAGTGGTTCAAATAGACGCGCGGGTGGAGGTGAACGTCATGCCTTCTGCGCGGGCGTATTTGGGCTATCGCTATTTAAATACGCGCCTGAAATTGGCCGGAGATGTGACGTTGGATGACCGCCTGCATGTGGGCATCCGTCTGAATTTTTAAACTTGTGGCTCTTCTTGGCAAATTTTGATCACCAGTTGACGCACGCAGGTTAAGTATTTCTGTTCGTCAGCGGCTCTCTGGTAGCGTTGCGCTTGCCAGAGGGATTCTGCTAAACACTCCAGCATCTGATGTTCCACTTCATGGCCGTCTTTGAGTTTGGCCAACAGTTGGCGCGTCAGGGTGGCGATGCCAGCGGGACGATTGGTGCTCAATTGCTCGCGCAGGGCGATGTGCAACCCCATGTGCAAAAAGGGGTTGCTCTCGCCGCTTTCGGGCAGATAGTCCTTTTCCACTTGCTGCAACTGCTTATGATACTCGGGATGTTCGGCAATTACATGGGCGATAATCTCTTCCATTGCATGTAGCGGTTGGCCTTGCTGGTACTTTTGCCACGCGTGCAGATAGGTGTTGCGTAGGGAGTGGCGATCTTTGCTGAAAAACATAGTAAAGGTCTTGTTGGCTGGGTTAAATTAATCGAGCACTTTTTGTTTGAATTCACACAGATCTTCTAAGCTGCACGCGCCACAGCGCGGTTTACGCGCCACACAGACGTAACGACCGTGCAAGATCAGCCAGTGATGCGCGTCTTGTTTGAACTCCGTTGGTACCCAGCGCATCAATTTTTCTTCTACTTCGACGACGTTTTTCCCTGCAGCCAAATTCATGCGATTGGAGACCCGAAAAATGTGGGTATCCACAGCGATGGTGGCGACACCAAAGGCGGTGTTGCGCACCACATTGGCGGTTTTTCGCCCCACGCCGGGCAGCGCTTCCAACTCTTTTTGTCCTTGTGGAACTTCGCCTCGATGATTTTCCAGTAGAAGAGCGCAGGTTTTGATGATGTTGCGCGCTTTGCCGTTGAACAGACCGATGGTTTTGATGTACAACTTTAATCCCTCTTCACCGAGATCAAAGATCTGTTGCGGGGTGTTGGCAATGGGATAGAGTTTGGCGGTGGCTTTGTTGACCCCTTTGTCTGTGGCTTGGGCGCTGAGAATGACGGCAATCAGCAGCTCAAAAGGGCTTTGGTAGTTGAGTTCGGTTTTCGGGTGCGGATTGGCCGCCCGCAAGCGGCTGAAAATGTCAGCGCGTTTTTGGCTGTTCATTAGGAGGTGGCAGGAGGCTGAGCCGGTTCAACTACGACCTTGATTGTTGCCAGACTGGAGACCTTATCTTTGCGGCGTTGATCAATGAGATTTTTGACCACAATTAAAATGCCCATGCCAAAAAAGGCACCTGGCGGCAAAATGGCAAGCAGAAAACCGCGATAATCCTCGCCCATCAGGTGCAGGGTCATGCCCCGCGCCGCTTCACCAAACATCAAGTGAGCCTGTGAAAAGAGGGTGCCCATGCCAATCAACTCACGCATACCGCCCAACACCACCAGCAAGAGGGTAAACCCCAGACCCATGGCAAAGCCATCCAGAGCCGCTTGTTTGACGTTATTTTTCGAGGCAAAGGCTTCGGCACGACCAATAATGGCGCAGTTGGTGACAATGAGGGGAATAAAAATACCTAGGATGGTGTAGAGGCCGTGCAGCCATGCGCTCATGGCCAGCTCAATGCTGGTGACGATGGCGGCGATGACCAAAACAAAAACCGGAATGCGGATTTCAGGACGTACCACATGGCGAATCATGGATACGACACTGTTGGAGAGCACCAAGGTGGCCATGGTAGCCAAGCCCAAACCGAGGCCGTTGATTACGGTGGAGGTGACTGCCAACAGCGGGCAAAGTCCCAGTAGTTGAACCAATCCGGCGTTGTTGTTCCAGAGGCCTTCGCGGAAAATTTTTGCGTTGTCACTCATGATCATTACCTGCGGTGGCGGTGGCGGTGGCGGTGGGGGTGTTAAACAGCATCTCTTGATGTGTTTGAAAGTAGAGCAGGGTTTTATAGACCGCTTTCACCACCGCTCTGGGGGTGATGGTTGCGCCGGTAAATTGATCGAATTGACCGTTGTCGCGTTTCACCGCCCAGCCTTTTTGAGTGGGGTTGTGCAGCGATTTGCCATTAAAACCAAGAATCCAGTCGCTGCGTTGGGATTCAATGCCATCGCCAAGGCCGGGGGTCTCGCGATGGGAGCTGACCCGTACTCCTGCCAAAGTACCGTCCAGATAGATTCCCACTAAAAGTGTGATGCTGCCACTGTAACCGTCAGGGGCGACAGGGGAAAGTATAACGGCGACAGGCTTGCCCTCTTTTCGTACGCGATAGACTGGGGTGGGGTTTTTGCTCAGTGAAGCGGCCTGTATGAGAATTTTGTCGCGGTAGGGGTCATTATCCATGCGCTCTTTGGGTACCAAGGTGTGCAGGCTTTTAAGTAATAATTGGCGGTGGTTTTCGGCAATCCGCTCATGGGTGATGGCTTCAGTACCGGCGATCAACAGGGTGCCGATAAAACCAAAGCTGGCCAAAATTAACGATGTCCAAGAGATCTGACGCAGAGCACGTTTCATAATTACTCCTTGCTGCTCTGGCCAAAGACAGCCGGTTTGATGTAGTGGTCAATAGTGGGCACTACCATGTTCATCAGCAGAACCGCAAAGGCGATGCCATCAGGGTAGCCCCCCCATTGACGAATAATCACGATAAACAGCGCAATGCCACAGCCGTAGATCAGTCGTCCTCGATTGCTGGCAGGCGCACTGACGGGGTCGGTGGCGATAAAAAAGGCCGCCAGTATCACACCACCGCTAAAGAGGTGAAACATGGGGCCGGCCTGAGCATCGGGAGCCGAGGCGTAGGTCAGGGTGGTGGCAATCAACAACGTGGCAATGAGGCTGAAAGGGATGCGCCAATCGATTATTTTAACTTTGAGAAGGTAGAGGCCGCCGAGAAAAAACCAGTTGCCGATCCATTCCCAGCCTACGCCACCGAAAGTGCCAAACAGCGGGCTGTCTTGGATCTCTGAGAGCATCATGTTCTGCCCTAATTGGGTGCGGGTGATGTCCAGCGGAGTGGCCATGGTGATGGCATCCCAACTGAGGGCATTGGGCAATGATCCGCTGAAGATGATCTGTGCGCTTTGCCAGAGACCAAAACTCTGTTGGGCTAATTCCTGCGGGGCGGGCCAGAGGGTCATCTCACGAGGAAAAGAGATGATCAGCACCACGTAACCCACCATGGCGGGGTTGAAAGGGTTGTAACCGAGGCCGCCGTAAAGCTGTTTGGCAACGATGATGGCAAAACCGATGCCGATGGCGATCATCCACCACGGGGTGAGGGGCGGCAGTGCTAAGACCAGCAACCAAGCGGTGACAAGGGCGCTGCCGTCGCTGAGTACCGGTTTGATGGCTTGTTTACGCAGTTTGAGTACCAGCGCCTCAAAGCCCAGAGCCAGAGCAATGGCCAGTGCCAGATTGATGAGCACACCAGGGCCAAAAAACCACGCATACGCCAATGTGCCGGGAATCAGGGCGTAGATCACATGGCGCATAACGCGAGCAACGTTGTTGACGTCGTTGTTGTGTGGGGAGGCGGATGTTTCAAACTGCATGAGGGTTAACCTTGTGTGCCTTCGGAGTTAGAGGCTTTGTTGCTTTTTTTCGCCTGTACCCGTGCCAGAGCGGCTTTGATGGCGTCTTGTTTGGCGGAGCTGCTGCTGTCACCGGCTTTTTTGGCCTTGAGAGCGGCGCGGCGTTTGGCCATTTTGGCTTCTTTTTCCTGTTTTGCCAATTCGATGCGCTGTTCGCGGAATTGGTGTCGTTCGCGGGCTTGATCTGCTTTTTGTCGCTCTCGTTCGGCGTTCCATATTTGGGTTTTGGCGTAACGATAAAAACTGACCAAAGGAATGTGGCTGGGGCAGACGTAATCACAGCAGCCGCATTCGATGCAATCAAATAGGTTGTTGTCTTGCGCTTTATCAAAATCTTTGGCACGACTGTGCCAGTAGAGTTGTTGTGGCAGCAGATTGGCAGGACAGACTTCCACACAGACACCGCAGCGAATGCAGGGGCTGACGGTTTCGGTTTTGGGCAGTTCACTGCTGCTGAGCGCCAAAATGCAGTTGCTGGCTTTGCTGATCGGCAGCTCATCGCTGTGCAGTGCCAAGCCCATCATTGGCCCCCCCATGATCAGACGTTGTACGTCGTCCGTGTAACCACCACCGGCTTGACTTAACTGCTTAATGGGGGTGCCAATCAGCACTTCCCAGTTGCCCGGGTTTTGAATGCCCGCGCCGGTGAGGGTGACGATGCGTGAGATCAGCGGTTCAGCTTCGTAGATGGCGCGGTAGATGGCGTAGGCGCTGCCGATGTTTTGGCAGACAATGCCCAAGTCGCCAGGGAAACCGCCGCTGGGCACCTCTTGGTCGGTGAGGACTTTGATTAACTGTTTTTCCCCGCCCGTTGGGTAAAGGCTGGCAATGGCGACGATTTTTATCGACACGGATGAGGGTGTGGGATCGTTTTTGAGTGCTTCGTTTAAGGCGTTGATGGCAGCGGGTTTGTTGTCTTCGACACCGATGAGGCATTGGCGTGGACGCAGGCTGTGAATCAGAACATGAATGCCTTTTAACACCTCATCGGCGCGCTCTTCCATCAGCTTTTGATCACAGGTGATGTAGGGTTCGCACTCGGCACCGTTGATGATCAAGGTTTTTAAAGGTCGTCTCGAAGCGAGGGCGAGTTTGGTGGCGGTGGGAAACGTTGCGCCACCCAAACCAACAATGCCCGCTTGGCGCAGATGCTCGTATAACGTTTGTTTGCCCAGTTGGCGGTACGTCTCGCCAAGGGGATGCGCAGGCGATGCTTCATCAAGGCCGTCGCTGGTGAGGGTGATGCAAGTGGCGGGCAGTCTGGATATGTGCGCTACCGCCTGTTTGTCGATGGCGCTGATGGTACCGGAGGTGGGCGCATGAATGGGGGCGCTGATGGAGCCTTGCGCTTGGGCGATCATCTGGCCTTTGAGTACCCGTTCACCGACGCTGACGATGGCTTCAGCAGGTTCGCCGATGTGCTGTTGCAGGGGCAGCCGATATTCCGCTAACAGAGCCATTTTTTGAATGGGGCTGTTGGTGGAGAGTGCTTTGAAGCCGGGCAGCTTGAGGCCACCGTGGAAATGGGAGAGTTGTTCGACGGGCATTAGGAGGCTGTCTTATGTTGCGCAGCCGTTGGCTGTTTTGAGGCTGGATAAGGCCATTTCCAACTGTTCAGGCTCTCTGGGTTGGGCACCATAAGAATGCAATCCACTGGGCAGGGATCAAGACAGAGTTTGCAGCCGGTGCATTCGCTCTCAATCACCGTGTGCATCTGTTTGGCGGCACCTAAGATGGCATCCACAGGACAGGCCTGAATGCAGAGGGTGCAGCCGATGCAGGCGTGTTCGTCAATGATGGCCAATTCAGGTTCACTCTCTTCACCCGCTTCTGGATCAAGGGGGATCACTTCTCGTCCGAGAAGATCCGCCAACGCTTGTATGCCTGCTTCGCCACCTGGCGGGCAGCGATTGATCTCCTCATTGCCTTCGGCAAGCGCCGTGGCATAGGGGCGACAACCAGGATAACCACATTGACCGCACTGAGTTTGTGGCAGCAGGGCATCAATCTGGTCTACGACCGGATCGCCCTCGACTTTAAAACGAATCGAAGAAAAACCGAGCAGTAGGCCGAAAGCCAGACTCAGCAAGGTGAGAACAATCAGAGCACTGAGCATGGATTATACCTTGATTAGGCCTGAAAAGCCCATAAACGCCAAGGACATCAGACCGGCGGTAATCAGGGCGATGGCGTTGCCTTTAAAGGGGGTGGGCACATCGGCCACATCGACCCGTTCGCGTACCGCAGCAAACAGTACTAAAACCATAGAAAAGCCGATGGCGGCACCAAAACCGTAGAGAGCCGATTCAACAAAGGTATGATCCTCTTGAATATTGAGTAGCGCCACACCTAGGACGGCGCAGTTGGTGGTAATGAGGGGCAGAAAAATACCTAAAATATTGTAGAGCAGGGGGCTGGTTTTATGCACCACCATCTCGGTGAACTGCACGACCACCGCGATGATAAGAATAAAGGTGATGGTGCGCAGGAATTCCAGCTCGAAGGGGATCAGCAAATATTGATTGGCTAAGTAGCTGCAAACTGAGGATAAGGTCAGTACAAAGGTGGTGGCCAAGCCCATTCCCACCGCTGTTTCCAACTTGCGGGAGACGCCCATAAAGGGACATAGGCCGAGAAACTTCACTAGAACGAAGTTGTTGACCAAAATGGTGCTGATGAGGATTAGTGCGTATTCGCTCATGTCGTTCAGTGGCTGCTGTGATTTAAAGTGATATTGGAGCGGTAGTTTAACAAATTCTTATCTTCTTTGGGACTGGAATTGATCGGTTAGAACCGGCTGATTGTAATGGGGTATTTTTGCAGCAGATGTGTTGGGTGTGACGTTTTAGCCCCTAAAAAGTGAGTTTGTTCGCTTTAGACTGGGAAAATGAGTGCAGTCGTGGTAGAAAGCGGGAGTGTTTTTCATTTATATCATGAAAGACGATTGTCCTAAAATGTTAGTTGAATGAGAACGGTTGATCGATGAATGACGATAAAGTCTCTACTTCCAGTAAATTTGAACGCCCTGCTGTTGAATCACAGCGATTTTTGTTTCGCCCCCGTCTGATTGAGCGTTTGACAAAACGCGCTACCCACCGCCAAGTGGCGGTGTTTGAAGGCCAAGCGGGGCAAGGCAAGTCGGTACTTGTTTCTCAATATCTGGAACATCTGGACAGTGCCTATGCGTGGTGTCGGTTGGATGAAAAGGATTGTGATTCAGCGACGTTGTTGATCTCCTTGGCACAGGCCTGTCAGGCGACGTTATTGGGTTTCTCTTGTCCGCCGTTGGAATCGTTATCGTCTGTTGATTTAGAAAATGAGACGGCGTTACTGGAAGCCTTTCAACATTCTTTGAATGTTTGCGTTAAATTAAATCATAAATCGCAAAAAAGTGTTCATATCGTTTTAGATGGTCTGCAGGTCTTGGAGGAGAGCAATTCCGCTCTGATTCTGTTGCAGCGCTTGATTGAGATGACACCGATGGACGTCACTTTTTTGATCACCTCACGCACCCCAGTGGCGATTTTATTGAGTGACATTCACACCACGCAGTCGTGGTGCATTATCGACAACGCCCAATTGGCCTTCAGTCGTGATGAAGTGATTTCTCTATTGGCTCAAATCTCTAAAGGGGCTTCTCAAAGCCGTGCGGCAGAGCTGTTTCGTCGTTCTTTAGGCTGGCCTGTGGGTTTGACGTATTTGTTGCCTGAGTCAAGAGCCGCCAACAGTGCTGCCGCTCTGAGTGATTATTTTCAACGGGAGTTGCTGGATGGCCTCTCCAATGATGTGCGTGATTTTCTGATGCGAGTGGCGTTGTTGGAGTCGATTTCCTTGTCGCTGGTATTGACGGTCAGCGGACGTGAAGACGCTGCGGCACTGCTGCAACAGATGGTGGAACAGCACGGTTTTATTTATCAGCGTCCTGGACAAGCGGTGTTCGAGATGCACCCCTTATTGCGTTCGATCTTGCGCCAACAGGCGAGTGCGTACTTGGGACGCAATAACCTTAAAGAGATTCTACAGCGGGTTATGGAGCGTCTGGTCTCTCAAAAACAGCCGCGCCAAGCGGTGGTTTATGCCTTGAGGGCAGGGGATTTGCGCAGTGTGGAGCAGCTGTTGCGTTTGATGGGGCCGACTTTATTGGAGATTGTTTGCCATATTGAGCCAAAAGATGTGCTGCAACTGTTGGCTCGTAAGGAGTCAAATTCGGCATGGTTGTTGTTATTGCAAGCGACGGCTGCGATGGAGTGTGATCCTGCTGCGGCTCGTGAGCCGCTGCATCTTGCCCTGAATAAGTTGAGAGCAGAGGGCGATCAACAGGGCGAGCTGTTGGCGTTGTCACTTTCAATTCTGTTTCACACCTTAGTCAGTGGCCAAATTGAAGAGGTGCAGAACCTTTATCAGCGAGCTTCAGTGCTGTACAGCGAATTGCAACACAGTTTGAACCATTACGCTAAGGCGTACATCAGCGCTTGTCTGGGCGCAGCTCAACTGGTGATTCATGATAATGCCGAGTTGGGACGTAACTCGCTGGAGTACGCTTTGCGTCTGGCCAGTGAACACCGTTTTGAACGTTTGGCGTTGCGCATTCGCCTTATGCGCCTGTTTGACCTTATATCCTCGGGTCAGTTGTTGGAAGCAAAAGGCGATATGGAGGCGCTGCACGGGGTCATTGGTGAGACTTGGTGTGATGCACTGGAGCAGGGGTATATTTATGCTGCAATGGCCTATTGGCTCTATCGTTCAGGTGAACTGCAAGAGCTGAAACGTCATCTGAGGCTTTCCAAACTCTATCTGTCGCAGCCTATTTTGGAGCAAAACTTGGCTGGGGCATTGTTGCTCGTCTGGGAGATGCAGGCAGCGTTGGCGGAGGGTGATTTTTTAACCGCCAAACATCTTTTACAGCAAAATTTGGGTTTGCCAGCGTGTGGTCGGCATTTGGCTATAAGTCAGTATTTACGACCTTATCATCCTCTGTTGGATCTGTTGCTGGATAACTTCAGTGCACCACACAAAAAAGCTCTGGCACAGTTGGCCTTAGTGGCCAAAGGTGATATGCACAGTTTGCATGCTCTGCTGGTTTTGGGAGCCGCTTATCTGCAGTTGGGCGATCACGGAGAAGCCAAACTGTTTTTGGATGAAGCGCACAAACGCGCCGAACTGCGTAAAGATTATTTTACTCAGTCGGCGGTGTTGTTGCAGCGAGCGACTCTGTTCCATGCCTTGGGGCAAGAAGATCTGGCTAAACAAGATACCCAAGAATTTGTCACCGTGATGCCACAACACAATGGCCGTTACAGTGATGTGTGGATACCCGATGTGGCGATGCAGTTCTATTTGACGGGCATAAAAAATGGCGTTGAATCGCGTTTTTTACGTCAATTGGCGGTGCAATGTTTGGATGTGGGAGTGGATGATAAAGGTCAAGTATTGCCGATGGTGCATGTGCAGAGTTTGGGCGACATCTCCTTTACGTTATCTGGCGAGTCTCGTTTGCAACAGTCGGATTTGACTCCCGCTCAACGTTCTCTGTTGTCGCTGTTAATTACTGCTCCGGATCTCTGTTTGGATCAAGCTTCGGTGCAGCTGATGTTGTGGCCCGACAGTCCGCAAGAAAAGGCGCGGGCCAATTTTGATGCCCTCTTATCTCGGGTCAGAAGCACTTTGAATAAAGCGCTGAAACCGTGGAAGGCAAAGTCGTATTTTGTCTTGAAACGGGGTGTACTCTGTTTGAGTAATTGTGAGGTGGATTTGCACCATTTCCGTCGCCAAAGCGAGAAGGGTTTGCGTCTCTACAAGGAGGGTAAACACTGGGAGGCAGGATTCTGTTTGCGCAAGGCAGTCAACTACTGGCAAGGTCCGCTCTGCCCTGAAGAGCAGAATTTGCTGGTGATTGATGATCTGCGCGAACAGCTCAATGAACAGCACGCTCAGTGCAGCCGTGCTTTGGCGCAGTTGGTGGAACGAGAGGGGGAGCATCAGGAGGCCGTTGATCTATTAAAGCGCTTTTTCCAACGGGATCCCAGCGATGAAAGTTTGGTACGTCGGCTTTACAGTCTTTATAAACAGCTGGGGCAGCGAGATCAAGCGGCGTTGGTTTTGACCACCTACCATAATGCGCTGATTGAGGCGGGTACCTCGTTGGAAGACACCATTGCGATGGTGGTAAAAACTCACAACGGCAGCAAACCCTTTACCTTTTAAATCCGCAGTGCGGGTTTATGGCTCGCTGTTGAGCAGTTGCTGTTTGAGATTGGTGTAGAGTTCCACTACGATTTCGTTGGCCTCTGTACTGCCCATGCCCTCTTCAATTAGGGCGCTGCGGTACATGCGTAAAATTTTGATGCT
Source organism: Gammaproteobacteria bacterium (assembly GCA_030950195.1). Taxonomy (GTDB): domain Bacteria; phylum Pseudomonadota; class Gammaproteobacteria; order JAUZRS01; family JAUZRS01; genus JAUZRS01. The sequence continues at coordinate 10,824 of JAUZRS010000118.1, forward strand.
TTTTTCGCGTTGATCAATTTTGCGGTGCAACAGATAGAGGGTACTGACCAAGTTTTCATCACTGGGATCGGCACGGAACGGCTCTGTGAGCAGTTGAATGGCTTCATGGGGTCGGTTGGCAGTGGCGGCAATGTTGGCCAGTGCTTTACAGCATTGAACGTATTGGCTGCCCAAGTGATCGCGTAAATCGCGTACCGAGTAGGCCAGATCAACACCAATACAGAATTCCCCTTGCCATTTTTCCAGCGCGGCATAAAGTGACAGGCTGGCTTCCCAGAATTTACCGCTCTTGGACAGCTTCAGCCCTTTTTGCCCTTCTTGAGCAAACAACAGCAGATCCGCTTGGCAATTAATCAAATACAGTTCACCTCGCTTGAGCAGCAAGTAAGACTTTGCTGAGTGCGGGGTCAGTGATTTATTAAAGGTGCTGCGCAGGCGTGACAATAGGGCATCAAAGGTGGCACGGGCTTTTTCCAGTGGGCTGTTGGGCCATAGGGCTTGTTGAATGTCCGCTTGATCCATGTGCAGTTCAGGGGTGGTTAGCAACAGAGCGATTAAGGCACGCTGAGCGGGGGTTAAATCGGCTTGTGAGAGCCGTGTTTCAGTGTGCAGCAAAAAATCCAAACGGCCTAGGCACTCAATGTGGAGGATGGGTATGGAGTTGCCCTTGGCATCCATGCCGATGTCGAGCCGTGAGGCGGAGATTTCACGCATGTATTCGGCATCGATGTTGTTTGTCACCGCGTAGCGGAAGACCTCTTCGCTGATGCGCGGCAACCAGAGGTCAAAATGCGGGTATTGGATCTGCTTCATCAAGGAGACGAAGTGATTGATGTCGGCGGTGGCAGTGGCGGTTTCATCACGCTGAATCTGGACAAAGATACGGTGCAGTAGTGCTCCAGCAATGGCCTGTTGATTATCATAGACTTGCCCCCACTGAATGGCCTTGTCTAAGTGCCGTTTGGCGGGTTCCCAATTGGCCAGCATCATGTAAATGGTGCCGATCAGGGTGTGGTCGTGAATCGCCAACGGTCCTTCGGTGGTGATGCGCTGCTCCAGTTCGTTCAGAATTTGCGCAGCTTGAGTGGATTCACCGCTCATCGCTTCCAGTAGGCCTTGATAGAGCATCAAGCGGTTGTGCAGCGGGCGATGATCATTGATGTAGGCCATGCTGCGGGTGCGTCGCACTAAGCTGCGAGCCTGGGCATAATGACCTTCGGCAATGGACATCTGTACTTGCAGAACTTGGATCACCGAAGCAAGTAGGGTCTGGTTGAGTAATGTTTCGTTGAGCAGCTCTTTTTTCTGCGTGAGATGACGTTTCAGGGCGCTAAAGTTGGCGGACTTATAGAGCCAATAACTGACGACGGTAAAGGTCAGGCAGCGTTCTAATTGATTGAGCTGGTTTTGATGCAGTGCTTGATGTAGTACCTCTAGATCTTCTTTGGCTGCATTAAGCTGGCCGGTGAGAACTCGGTGAAAGGCCTGTAACAGATGGATGTGGACCATCAAATCACGGTATTTTCCCTGTTCGGCAATGCGCAAGGTGTCGTTTAGGGCGCGTGGGCCTTGTTGTTGATGGACAAACAGGCTGGCAGCACTCAAGGAGCTGTTGATGTAGATGGTTGAGTAGGGATCAATCTGCTGATGCAGGCTTTGGTAGAGCGGCTCTGCCTCTGAGAGCAGACCGGCACACTGTTCATGGCGGCCATCAATCAGAGCGTGAAACAGCAGCTCTTGAGTGATCAGTAATAACAAGCCTTTTTGATCGTCACTTTCGTTGAACAGGGTTCTGGCACGTTCAAAGTGGCTACTGGCTTCCAGCGGAGCCGTTTCCATCTGGATGGCGGCCAGCAGCAGCGATAACCAGCCTGAATTTTCACTGATTTTTTGCGGCAGAAGTTGCTGTAACTCTTCCAGATCGCTGGTGTGCTGAGGAATTTTCAGCAGACGGGCGTTCATCTGTTGCAGCAGTGATTCGGTATGTTGGTAATCACCGGCCTTGAGAAAATAATAAACTGCTTTGTGGGTTTGATCTTCCTCTTGGAAGTGGTTGCCAATGCGCCGTAGGTATTGGTTCAGCGCCTCTTTGCTGAGCTGCTTTTGTGACTCTTCGCGCAGGTAGGTGCGCAACAGCGGGTGCAATGTGTAGTTGGTGCGCGAGAGACGGTAGAGAAAACCATGGCGTTCAAGCAGTTGCCATAACAGTTTTTGCGTGTCTTCTCGCTGAGTGACCGCACTGGCCAGTGGTGTGCTTATTTCTTCCAGTAGGGCTATTTGGGAGAGAAAGCTGCGCTGTTCTGGCGGGAGTTTTTCCAGCAGTTCGTATTTAAAGTAGGAGCCGATGTCACTGAGCAGCATCGCACTTTTGGCATCGGTGATAATGCCGCTGGGTGAGGGCAGGGTGTCGTCTTGATTGTGACCCATGGAGATCAGCCCGACAGGCCAGCCTTGAGTGTTGTTATACAGCTCTTGGTACGCTTCTTCGGTGAGAGTGTTGCCAAAGATTTCGCTGGAAAGGCGATGCATCTCGTCGTGGTTAAAGGCCAAACGCTGATTGCCGAGGGTCAGCCACTCCTGAGGTGAGTTGCGTTTGCCCAGTAGCAGGGTGACCGGTAGGCGAGAGATCAAGATGAACTTGAGCTGTTTGGGTGCTTGATCCAGCAACATTTGCACGATTTTAATTGATTTTTTATGTCCTTCCAGAATTTGAAAATTGTCTAATATCAGATAACGTTCATTGCCAATGTAGCGTTCCAAAGTGGAGACCAAACTGTTAACGGCGGTCTCTAATTTGTCATCGGTGGTTTCGCCCCACTCCACCAAACGCTCTAAAAAGGGTGATTCAAAATCTGAAAAATTGTGGTAACAGAGCGACAGTAGACCGGCCAAAAGATGAATCGGCTGGGTGTCATTTTCATCCAGCTGGTACCAGAGATTAGGGCATTGATACTCTTTCAAAAACTGTGAAATCAGGGTGGTCTTACCCTGTCCGGCTTGACCTTCGACGGCAAAAATACGTCGATTGGCACCGCCGTCGTGCAGATACTCCATTACACGGGGGCGTTTTAAGCTGCGGACAACGGCGGCTGCCGAAGGGGCTAGTTTTCGAGTCGAGATTTGATAATCGTGGACTTGAATGGATTTATCCATAAGTGTGGTAATCAGAGTGGTTGTGGTGGGTCATTGGGTGTTTTTTTGATTTTATTGTGATGCTGGAGCAAAGATAGCAGATATGGGCTTTGGATTGCAGGTTTTATCGAAAAAAAGCTCGCTTCACAAGCGTTTTCTGCGTGTGAAGCAAAATGCTTATTTCACTTTCATGCCTGGTTTTGCACCACTGTCCGGTTGCAAAATGAACAATTCATCACCTCCAGGGCCGGCGGCCAGCACCATGCCCTCTGAGAGGCCAAAACGCATTTTTCGCGGCGCTAAGTTGGCCACCATGACCGTTAAACGACCTTCCAATTCTTCGGGCTGATAAGCGGATTTGATTCCGGCAAAAACATTTTTAGTCGCACCGTCCAGATTCAAGGTCAATTGCAGCAGTTTGTCTGCACCTTTAACGTGCTTGGCTTTGTCGATGCGAGCAATACGCAGATCCAGTTTGGCGAAATCATCAAAACTGATTTCAGCGGCGAGCGGTTCTTTGTCCAGTGCGGTGGTGGTTTTTTTTGGGCTGTTGGAGAGTTTCAGAGCGTGTTCTTGTTCTAACTCGCCCTGGGTCTGCTGCATCATTGCTTCGATTTTTTCGAGGTCGATGCGGGTCATCAGCGGCTTGAATTTGTTGATCTTATGATCGATCAGTGGCGTACTGAGCTGCTCCCAGCTGAGTGGTTCGATGTTGAGGAACAGTTCGGCTTTTTGTGCCAAAACCGGCAGCACTGGTTTTAGGTAGCCAATCAGGATGCGGAACAGGTTGATGCCCATGCTGCAAACGTCGTGTACCTTTTGGCCTAGAGTGTCATCTTTGGCCATGATCCACGGTTTTTTCTCGTCGATGTATTGGTTGGCTCGATCCGCTAGAGCCATGATGTCGCGCATGGTTTTACCAAACTCGCGGGCTTCGTACTGCTGCGCTAATTTGGGCGCTGCGGCGATAAAGTCGGCCAGCAGCTCGGGATTGTCGATGAGCTCACAAAGCTGATTTTGGTGGCGTTTTTTGATAAAACCGGCGCAACGACTGGCGATGTTGACCAGTTTGCCCACCAAGTCGGAGTTCACTCGCTGAGCAAAATCTTCTAAATTTAGGTCGATGTCGTCGATGCCGGAGCTGAGTTTGGCCGCAAAATAGTAGCGCAGGTATTCGGGGTTGAGGTGATCCAGATAGGTGCGCGCTTTGATAAAGGTGCCACGGGATTTGGACATCTTTTTACCATCTACGGTTAAAAAGCCGTGGCAGAAGACCGCATCGGGTTTGCGAAAGCCTGCACCTTCGAGCATGGCAGGCCAGAAAAGGGTGTGGAAATAGGCGATGTCTTTGCCGATAAAGTGGTACAACTCAACGTCGCTGTCGGGCTTCCAAAAGTCTTGGTAATCAAGGCCGTTTTTGTCGCAGTGGTGTTTGCAACTGGCGATGTAGCCGATGGGTGCATCGAGCCAGACGTAAAAATATTTGCCTGACGCATCGGGAATCTCAAAACCCCAGTAGGGTGCATCACGGGAGATGTCCCACTCTTGTAGGCCGGCTTCAAACCACTCTTGCAATTTGTTGGCGATTTCGGGCTGCATGTGCTCGCCTTGCGTCCACTGTTTGAGCATCGGCTCAAAATCGGCCAGTTTAAAAAAGTAGTGCTCTGATTCACGTTCCACTGGTGCGCTGCCACTGATCGCTGAGACGGCGTTTTTCAGTTCAGCGGGGCTGTACGTTGCGCCACAGGCTTCACAGGAATCACCATATTGATCGCTTGCACCACACTTGGGGCAGTCGCCTTTGACAAAACGGTCGGGCAGAAACATGCCTGCCTCTTCGTCGTAGGCTTGTTTGATGGTGCGTCGGCTGATGTGGCCTGCGTCACGCAGTTGAGTGTAGATGTGGTTGGCGAGAAACTGGTTCTCTTCGGAGTGGGTGCTATGGTAGTTGTCGAACTCGATCTGAAAATCAGCAAAATCTGCTTCGTGTTCGGCGCGAATTCTGCCAATCAGGGTCTCTGGACTGATGCCCTCTTGTTGAGCGCGCAGCATAATGGGGGTGCCGTGAGCGTCATCGGCACAGAGGTAGGTGCAGTTATGACCGCACATTTTTTGGAAACGAACCCAGATGTCGGTCTGTAAATATTCAACCAAGTGGCCTAAATGAATTGAGCCGTTGGCGTAGGGGAGGGCGCTGGTGACCAATATTTTACGAGGTGATGTCATAACGGATAAGGTGCTTGTTGGCAGATGATAAAGGGGCTTATTTGACGACCTTCAGCGTGGGTCTTTTGCTGGCAGGCGGTGTGGGTGGTTTTGGTTCAGGATCAGACTCGGTTTCATTGTCCAATAAAGCAGTGGCATCTTCTTTGGCAAACATCATCCCCTGGCCGTTCTCTTTTGCGTAAATGGCCATCACCGCATCTATCGGAAAAGAGACGTTCATGGGCTGGCCAGAAAAACGCGCATTAAAAGCGATGGCATCGTTGCCCAGCACCAAATTGCTGGTGGCACTGGGGCTGATGTTGAGGACGATTTTCTGATCTTCGACAAACTGTTGTGGCACCACTGCCTGTGGGGTGGAAGCATCCACCAACAAGTAAGGGCTTAACGTGTTATCAATGATCCAGTCGAACAGGGCACGAACCAGATAGGCACGATTGGAGGTCATAATATCTGACATTTGTTAGCGCCACTCTTTTTCGGCTTCACTGAGGCTGTTTTGTACCCCTTCGCGGGCAAAAATACGTTGCATGTAAATTTTTAGATCGGGCGCGGTGTCGGGAATTTTAATGCCGTAGAATGGTAAACGCCAGAGTAGAGGGGCCAAGCTGGCATCCACCAATGTGAAGTCGTCGCTGAGGAAAAACGGCTTGACGGCAAAAATATCGTTGGAAGCGATTAACTCCTCGGTCAAACGTAAACGAGCCGTCTCAACACGAGCAGCATCACCGCTTTCCAATTCGTCTACAAGACTGTACCAATCGTTTTCGATCCGAAACAGCGAGAGCCGAGTGTGCGCCCGAGAGACGGGGTCAACAGGCATCAGTGGCGGATGAGGAAAACGCTCGTCTAAATATTCAATAATTACCCGTGAATCGTACAATACCAATTCACGATCCACCAAAGTGGGGGTGGAGTTATAGGGGTTAATGTCCAGTAGATCTTCCGGTTTGTTGTCCAGATCTACATCAAGAATGTCTACCGTAATATCCTTTTCGGCAAGTACAATACGCACACGATGACTGTGTAAACAGTTCGGCACAGAAAACAGCATCATCACAGATCGACGATTGGCGATTGACGACATAGCCAGGGCTCCATTTATTTCATTTTTTAAAGATAAAAGCGCAAAAACAACAACGCACCCGAGGAAGTTGGCTCCAAGGGTGCGCGAGTCTAACAGAAAAACAACTTAGTGGATGTCTTTCCAGTATTCCTTCTTCAGCTGATACGCGATGAAGGTGAAAATAATCAGGAATAAAATAACCCAAATGCCCATGCTTTCACGTTTCTGCTTGGTGGGTTCCGCCACATAAGCGAGGAAATTCACCAAATCTCGTACTACGGTATTGTATTCCGCTTCATTCAAACTGCCTTTTTGAGTTAACTCCAGATGTGAGATGTGTTTTTCAGCACCCTCTTCGTGAGCTTCGTAGCGTGCCGTTTGCAAGCCTTGCAATTCCCATAAAACGTGAGGCATACCGACGTTTTTGAACAGTGAGTTATTTACACCCATGGGGCGTGAATCATCTAGGTAAAAGCTGCGCAGGTAGGTGTAGATCCAGTCGGGACTGCGAGAACGAGCCACCAAGCTCAGGTCTGGTGGTACAACTCCAAAAGCGGCTTTGGCGTATTTGTCCGACATATTAATCGTCATTAACGAGCCAACCTTAGACGGTGCGCCATCTTCATCGGTGGTAAAGATCAAGTTGTCTTCTACTTGAATATCACTTAAGCCTAAGTCACTGGCCATGCGGCTGTAACGCTGATATTTAACCGAGTGACAGCCCATGCAGTAGTTGATGAAATATTTCGCCCCACGTTGCAAGGATGCGTTATCCGTCGGGTCGATATTGGCTTCGTCCAGATGCACGGAACTGCCAGAGGCCATACCGGTCAGTGGCATGAACGTGATCAAAAATGCTAGAAGGAGTGTTTTCATTAGTTTGTGACCCTCTCTGGAACCGGTTTGGTTTTTTCATTTTTGCTGATTAAAAACAGCGCTAAGAAAAAACTAAAATAGAGTGCGCTGAAAATCTGTGAAAAGAGCGTCAAGGTGGGGGTCGAGGGTTGCATGCCTAACCAGCCCAGTACAACGAAACTGATTACAAAGATGGCCAAGTTTAGTTTGTAGGCCAAAGAACGGAAACGAATCGAACGTATGCCGTTACGATCCAGCCATGGCAAAACAAACAAAATCACAATGGAAGCACCCATCGCAATGACACCAAGCAGCTTGTCAGGTACGGCACGCAAAATAGCGTAGAAAGGGGTGAAGTACCAGACGGGGGCAATGTGCTCAGGGGTTTTGAGTGGATCCGCTGGAACAAAGTTAGCGTGTTCTAAAAAGTAACCGCCCATTTCGGGTGCCCAGAAAATCACTGCACTGAAGAGGATCAAAAACACCCCAACACCCACCAGATCTTTGACCGAGTAGTAAGGATGGAAGGGGATGCCGTCCAAGGGGACACCGTTTTCATCTTTGTGTTTTTTGATTTCAACGCCATCGGGATTGTTAGAGCCTACTTCGTGTAGAGCCAGAATATGTGCCACGACCAGACCTAATAAGATCAACGGTACAGCAATGACATGGAAAGCAAAGAACCGGTTCAGAGTGGCATCGGATATGACGTAATCACCACGAATCCATAGTGCCAGTGGTTCGCCTACATAAGGTATGGCACCGAAAAGTGAAATAATCACCTGTGCGCCCCAATAAGACATTTGTCCCCAGGGAAGTAGATAGCCCATAAAGGCTTCGGCCATCAGAGCGACGTAGAGCATCATACCGAAGATCCATATCAGCTCACGAGGTTTTTTGTAAGAACCGTACATGATGCCACGGAACATGTGTAGATAGATCACCACAAAGAACATCGAGGCACCGGTGGAGTGCATGTAACGAATTAGCCAACCCCACTCCACATCGCGCATAATGTATTCAACGGAAGCAAAGGCCAGTGCGCCGTCAGGTTTGTAGTTCATGGTCAAGAAGATACCGGTGACAATTTGCAATACCAACACCAACAGCGCCAATGAACCAAAGAAGTACCAAAAGTTAAAATTCTTTGGCGCGTAATATTTGGAAAGGTGCTCTTCCCACATCTTGGTTGCAGGGAAGCGGGCGTCAACCCAGCCCATAAAATTGTTCATCTTGCTCATTAAGCTACGCTCCCATCATCACCAATTAGGATAAAGTGATCGCTCAGGTATTTGTGTGGAGGAACCACTAAATTTGTTGGTGCAGGCACATTTTGGTAGACACGACCGGCTAAATCAAAGCGTGAACCGTGGCAAGGGCAGGCAAATCCGCCTTTCCAGGCAGGGCCTAAGTCAGCCGGTGCCATTTCAGGGCGGAAGGTAGGAGAGCAGCCTAAGTGTGTGCAGATGCCGACCATGATCATAAACTCGGGTTTGATCGAACGTACTGCGTTGTGGGCGTATTCAGGTTGTTGGCTGATCACATCAGAGGCAGGATCACGCAGGCTGGAATCCAGACTGGATAAGGTTTTCAGTGCTTCCTCAGTGCGACGTACGATCCAGACGGGTTTACCGCGCCACTCAACGGTTAACAGCTGGCCGGGTTCCAGTTTGCTCAGATCGGCTTCAACAGGTGCTCCTGCGGCACGAGCACGAGCACTCGGCAACATAGAGGATACAAACGGAACTGCCACGGCAGCAGCTCCAACAGCTCCAACCACACCGGTCGCAGCTGTAAGAAAGCGGCGCCTGCTTTTATCTACAGCTTCAGTAGACATGGACTCTCTCCCACAAATAAAAAGTTATTTAGAAAATAATAATTTTAGCATATAAAGAATTTCTTATTAAGCTAAAGTTAACCATCATAAACGCTTAGACTGGATTACCAATATCAATAAATTGATGTTCCAGAGCGTATTTTTCCGCCAAGTGTGATCCCAGTGCTTGTACTCCAAAGCGTTCTGTGGCGTGGTGACCAGCAGAAAAATAGTGAATATCACACTCATGAGCGATGTGTACCGTCTGCTCAGAGATCTCACCGCTGAGGTAAGCATCAGCGCCTAGGGTCGCTGCTTGGCTAATGAAACCTTGAGCTGCACCGGAGCACCAAGCCAGGGTTTTGATCATTTTGTCACTGCTCTCGATCAACAAGGGAGTGTGTTGCAGTTGCTGTTCCAGTTGTGCAGCAAAGTGTTGGGCTGAAACTGCCTGAGGCAATTGTCCAAGCCACAGTAAGTCCCGTGTGCCGCCCGCAGACACACTTTGGGTTGTGCTGATGCCCAATCGCTGCGCTAACTGAGCGTTATTGCCCAATGTGGGGTGAACGTCCAATGGCAGATGGTAGGCGGCCAGATTAAGATCGGCTTGCAGCAGTGCTTTTAGGCGGCGCTGTTTCATGCCCAGCACGCAAGGGTCTTCACCCCTCCAGAAAAACCCGTGGTGTACCAACAGCAGATCGGCGTTGTTATCAATGGCCGTTTCAATTAGCGCTTGGGTGGCGGTGACACCGGTGACAATTTTTTTGATCTGTGAACGGCCTTCAACCTGTAATCCATTGGGCGCGTAATCTTGGAAGTCATCTTTGGCTAAGAGTGTATCCAGATAGGCCAGCAGTGTGTTGCGTTCCAACATGATTCTCATAACTCAAACAGAGTGAATGGATATTTTAATTCTTAGCATTATGCCAAAAAGAGGCCATAATACACCTTAATTTGTGCTTTTTTAGGAATTTCAATGCCAAATCGTCCCCTGCTCACCTTTATCTTGCAAGCAACTGCATTGGGATTGTTGGTGGCACTGGTGCTGTTTTCAGTTCTGCCGTCCCAACGCCAGCAAGTGGAGATTGTACAAGCAGTATCGAGCAGCGTACTGCTGAAGCCAGCTCAAGAGAATTTAGAACCTTACTCTTATCGTAACGCAGTGCAAAAAGCATCGCCATCGGTGGTTAATATCTACACCACCAAACGGATTCAAGACCCACCTCAGTATCGAAATCCGTTATTACAAAAATTTTTTGGTGAAGATCAAAAATCGCATCTGGAGCGCAGTTTGGGTTCGGGGGTAGTGGTTAGTTCACAGGGTTACATTGTTACCAACAATCATGTGATTAAAAATGCCAGTGATATTTTAGTGATGTTCAGTGATGGCACGCCGCAAAAGGCAAGCTTGGTGGGCAGTGATCCTGAGACGGATTTGGCGTTGCTGAAAGTGCCACAGGAAGATTTGCCCGCGATTACGTTTTCTGCTGCCGAGAACCTGTTTGTTGGCGATGTGGTGTTGGCCATTGGCAACCCCTTTGGTGTGGGTCAGACCGTGACGCAAGGTATTGTCAGCGCCACAGGCCGAGATCGCTTGGGCCTGAGTACGTTTGAAGATTTTATTCAGACCGATGCGGCGATCAACCCAGGCAACTCCGGTGGTGCGCTGATCAATCCTCGTGGTGAATTGGTGGGGATTAATACCGCCATTTTTTCTCGCTCCGGTGGTTCGCAAGGTATCGGTTTTGCCATTCCAGCCCCCTTGGTGCAGACGGTGCTGAGCCAAATCATTGAACATGGAGAGGTGGTGCGAGGTTGGTTGGGAGTGGCGGCGCAGGATCTCTCCTTGAGGGTACAAAAAAAATTAGAGCTGCAAAGTGGGGTGTTATTGACCGGCATTTATCGTAATGGTCCGGCTTATCGAGCTGGTTTGGAGGCAGGGGATATTATTACTCAACTGAATGGTGATCCGGTGCTGGATGTGTATACCTTGCTGGAATCCACCTCGGTATTGACGCCGGGCGAAGAGGTGCAGATTCACGGTTTACGGGGTAAAACACACTTCAAGGCGCGGGCGAAGTTGGTGCAGCGCCCCGTTTCTATTTTGAAGCAATAAAGGTGTTTATTTGGCGCGCGATGCCCTGGGCATCAAGGCCATAATCACTCAGTAGTTCGCTGTGTACGCCGTGTTCGCTGAATTGATCGGGCAGACCTAGATTTAAAATTTGGGTTTGTACTTTTTGGCTCAGAAGATATTCATTGATGCCACTGCCTGCACCACCGGCGATGGCGTTTTCCTCCAGAGTGACCAGCAGTTGATGCCCTTTCGCCACTTCAAGCAGCAGCTGTTCATCCAAGGGTTTAACAAAACGCATATTGATCACCGTGGCATCAAGCTGCTCTGCGGCCTGCAAGGCGGGGGTGAGCAGACTGCCAAAGGCCAACAGGGCAATTTTTTTGCCTTGACGACGAGGTTCGGCTTTGCCTAAGGGGATCAGCTCCATTTCGCTCTGAATCTCGACTTCTGGGCCACTGCCACGAGGGTAGCGCACCGCCGCTGGGCCATTGTGTTGATGGCCGGTGTAGAGCATCTGCCGACATTCGTTGGCATCGCTGGCGGCCATAATCACCAAATTGGGCAAGCAGCGCATAAAGGAGAGGTCAAAGCTACCCGCATGAGTGGGCCCATCGGCTCCCACCAGCCCAGCGCGGTCGATGGCAAACAGCACCGGTAAATTTTGCAATACCACGTCGTGAATCAGTTGATCGTAAGCGCGTTGCAAAAAAGTCGAGTAGATGGCCACCACGGGTTTTAAACCTTCACAGGCCAGCCCCGCAGCCAGCGTAACGGCGTGTTGCTCGGCAATGGCTACATCAAAATAACGCTCGGGGTATTGTTTGGCAAACTCCACCAAACCAGAGCCTTCGCTCATGGCGGGGGTGATGCCCACCAAGGTTTTATCCCGAGCGGCCATGTCACAGAGCCATTGGCTAAAGACGGCGGTGTAGCTGGGGTTGGTGCGCGAGGGTGCGCTGGGTTTTGTGCCCGTGTGAGGATCAAAGGGTGAGACACCGTGATAAACACAAGGATCTTCTTCCGCTTTTTTGTAGCCTTTGCCTTTTTTAGTCACCAGATGCAGCAGGCGTGGTCCCTTGAGTTGTTGCAGATTTTCTAAAATGCAGATCAAATTGGGCAGGTCGTGGCCGTCTACAGGGCCGAAGTAGTCAAAACCCAGTTCTTGAAACAAGGTGCCAGGTACAACCATGCCTTTCATGTGCTCTTCCCAGCGCCGAGCAAATTCAACCATCGGTTTGGCGAGTACTTTTTTGCCACCCTCCTTGACACCGGAATAGACTTTGCTAGAGAGAATGCGGGTCAGATATTGACTCAGTGCGCCGACGTTTTTGGAAATCGACATCTCATTGTCGTTTAGAATTACCAGCAGATCGGGGTGGTTCAAATGACCTGCGTGATTGAGTGCCTCAAAAGCCATGCCTGCGGTCATGGCACCGTCGCCGATAATGGCGATGCTTTTGCGATCTTCTCCTTTGATGGCTGAGGCCAGCGCCATGCCCAAAGCCGCGCTGATGGAGGTGCTGGAGTGTCCGACACCAAAACTGTCGTACTCGCTTTCGGAGCGTTTTGGAAAACCGGCCAAACCGCCTTGTTTACGCATGGTGGGCATCTGTTCGCGCCGGCCAGTGAGAACCTTGTGCGGATAGCTTTGATGGCCGACATCCCAGACCAGCCGGTCTTTGGGGGTGTTATAGACCTTATGTAGAGCGACGGTCAGTTCGACGGTGCCGAGACCCGCAGAGAGGTGTCCACCCGTTTTTGACACCGATTCGATTAAAAATTCCCGCAACTCTTGGGTCAGTGTCATCAACTCTTCAGGCGAGAGTTTACGTAACTCGGCGGGAGAGTTGGTGCGTTCCAGTAACGGATAAGGATTTTTTAGTGGCATGAATTAACGGTGGCTGGGAATGATCGAGGGATTATGGAGGGCGTTTACCCCCTATGCAAGTGCTGATTCTGTGGCTACCTGTGTCTCTAAAATTTATTCAGATTTATTTCAAAAACGCCGTTGCAGAATGTAGTCCGCCAATGAGCGTAAGGTTTGAAAATTGCCATCAAGGCCTTCCAGACTCGTTAACGCCTGTTGATGCATCTGCTTGGCGTGATGTTGTGCGCCTGCCAAGCCCAGCAGAGCAGGGTAAGTGGGTTTGTTGCTGGCGATGTCGGAGCCTTGCGGTTTGCCGAGGATTTGGGTGTCGCTGGTGACATCTAAGATGTCATCGACAATTTGAAAGGTGAGGCCGATGGCGGCGGCGTAGTGATCCAACTGTTTGAGGCTCTGCTCGTCTATGTTCGGAGCGCAGAGCGCGCCCAGACGAACGGCAGCACGAATTAGAGCGCCGGTTTTTTTGCGGTGCATTGCTTCCAGATCGGCTTGGCTGAGTAGGTTGCCCACGGCATCGAGATCAAGGGCTTGACCGCCCACCATGCCCAACGAACCGCTGGCGTGGCTGAGGCTCTGGATCATCCGCAGGCGCTGTTCGGCGCAGAGTGGGGCGTTGTCTGGATCTGCCAACAGCTCAAAGGCCAAGGCTTGCAGCGCATCGCCGACTAAAATGGCTGTGGCTTCATCAAATTGTTTGTGACAGGTGGGGCGGCCTCGGCGCAGGTCGTCGTCGTCCATTGAGGGCAGATCGTCGTGTACCAATGAGTAGGCGTGAATCAGTTCCAGAGCGCAGGCGGGCCGGTCGAGTGTGCTTAACTCAACGCCGAGAGCGAGACCTGTGGCGTAGGTGAGGGTGGGGCGAATGCGTTTTCCGCCGCTTATCACCACGTAGCGCATTGCTTTATGCAGTCGTTGGGGTTGAGTTTCAATGCTGGGCAAGAAGCGGTGAAGCGCCTGTTCGCTCTGTTGTTGATGTCGTTTTAGTTGTTGTTTGAAATCACTCACGGTTCAATCGTCGCCAGTGAAGGGGTGTAGATCCACCTGTGCGTCTTTTTCAAGCAAAATAGCCACTTTTTGTTCGCTTTGGCTCAGTTGAGTTTGGCACTGGCGCGCCAGTTGAATGCCGCGTTCAAATTCGCCCATGGAGTCATCCAGACTCAGCTCACCTTGCTCCAGTCGTTCCACCAACTGCTCCAGCTCTTGCAAGCCTTGTTCAAAATTACGCGCTGCGGTTTTTTTTGCCATTGCCCGTGTTCCCGTGTTCAGTGTCAGCTGTTCGCCAAAGGCGCAACGGTACCTGAGAGCCGCTCAAGGATCAATTTAATAACTCAATGGCATCACTGAGGCGACTGACAGGATGGACAATCAAGCCTTTAATGGCTTTTCTGGGCTGATTGGCTTTGGGAACAATGGCTTGGGTAAAGCCGTGTTTGGCCGCTTCTCGCAGCCGCTCTTCACCGTTGGGTACGGGGCGGATTTCACCGGCCAAACCCACCTCACCAAAGGCGATCAGGTGTGGGTCAACGGGGCGATCTCGAAACGAAGAGAGCACCGCCAACAGCACGGGCAGATCGGCGGCGGTTTCGCTGATGCGCACTCCGCCGACCACATTGACAAACACATCTTGGTCGTACATGGCGATGCCGCCGTGACGGTGCAGAGTGGCCAACAGCATGGCTAGGCGGTTTTGCTCCAGACCGATGCTGACGCGACGCGGGTTGCCGTGGCTTTCGTCCACCAACACTTGGGTTTCTACCAGCAGAGGGCGAGTGCCTTCGCGGGTCACCATAATGACGCTGCCCGCCACGGGCTGCTCGTGACGGGAGAGAAAAATGGCAGAGGGGTTGTTGACCGCGCTCAGCCCTTTGTCGCTCATGGCAAAGACCCCCAGCTCATTGACCGCGCCAAAGCGGTTTTTAATCGCCCGCACCACGCGGTAACGGCTACCGCTGTCGCCTTCAAAATAGAGCACCGTATCGACCATGTGCTCCAGCACCCGAGGGCCGGCCAGCGTGCCTTCTTTGGTGACGTGCCCCACCAGAAACAACGAAGTGTCGCTCTGTTTGGCAAACCGTACCAGTCGTGCCGCGCTTTCGCGGATCTGTGCCACGGAGCCTGGGGCGCTTTGCAGCTGGTCGGTAAAGACGGTCTGAATGGAGTCCACCACCATCACCTGAGGTTTCTCTTGCTGGGCGGCGGCGATGATCTGTTCAACACAGGTTTCCGTCAGTAGGCGCAAGCCCTTTTCAGGCAGGGCTAAACGCCGAGCGCGCAGGGTGACTTGTTGCAGTGACTCTTCACCGGTGATGTAGAGGGTGTTGAGCTGCTGACTGAGGGCGGCCATGGCTTGCAGCAGCAAGGTGGATTTTCCGATGCCAGGGTCGCCACCGAGCAGCACCACGGAGCCGTGTACCAGACCGCCACCGAGCACACGATCCAGCTCACCGATGCCGCTGCTGGTGCGCGGTTCCGCTTGCAGTGCCACATCGCTCATGGAGAGGATTTTGGATTGCCCAGCGTAACCTTGGAAACGGCTGCGAGCGATTGTGGTGCTGTTGGTTTTGGGTGGGGGCGCAAGGGTCTCCTCTAAGCTGTTCCACTGTTTGCAGTCGGGACATTGGCCATTCCACTTGGGGCTCATGGCACCGCATTCGCGGCACTGATAGTGCTGTTTTGTTTTGGCCATTTAAGCGGCGTTCTTGGCGGTGGGGTTGGTTTTGATTTTGGGGTGAATGCGTACTGACCGTACCACATTGCCTTTGGTCTGGATGATCTCCACCGGATGGGACTCCAGCAGCAGGGTGGTGCCTGTTTGTGGAATGATCTCTAGATATTCCAACAGAAGTCCATTGAGGGTTTTTGGGCCGTCTGTGGGCAGAGACCAGTTCAGTTGGCGATTGACTTCTCGCAGTGGGGTGCTGCCGTCGGCGATGTAACTGCCATCACCCTGTGGGTGCAGATGGGGGCTGAGGGTTTGACGGTCGGTGGTAAATTTGCCGACGATCTCTTCCAAGATATCTTCCAGTGTCACCAGACCCAAAATATCGCCGTATTCGTCCACCACCAAGCCGATGCGGCGCTTGTTCTGCTGAAAGGCGATCAGTTGTTGGGTCAGCGGGGTCTCTTCGGGAATGTAAAAAGGATCGCGAATGCGGGACTCTAAGCTGTCACGGTTGATTTCGTTGCGTAGGTGCAGGCCGCCGAGTTTACGCAGATTTAAAAACCCCACTACGCCTTCTAGATTTTCACGGTAGACCAATAATCGGCTGCGGGGGCTGTTGCTTACTTGAGTAAGGATGTCGTCCCAACTGTCATCAAGGTCGATGCCGAGGATCTCCTTGCGCGGCACCATGACGTCGTTGACGGTAATGTTCTCCATGTCGAGGATGTTGAGCAACATGGCGCGGTGTCGTTTAGGGATCAGGCTGCCCGCTTCGTTGACCACGGTGCGTAGTTCTTCTCGGCTGAGGTTTTCATTGCGGTTTTTGTCGGCCTGTACGCCGATCAGTTTGAGCAGGTTGTTGGCTAAAATGTTGACCACCCAGACCAAAGGGTGAGCGATGCGCATTAGGGGGGTGTAGACGTAGGCGGCAATAAAGGCGATGCGTTCGGGGTGCAGCGCGGCCAAGGTTTTGGGTGCCACTTCGGCAAAAATCAGCACGACTAATGTCAATAAGCCCGCCGCAATGGCAATGCTGGACTCACCCCATTGGCGCAGCGCGATCAGAGTTGTGAGCATGGAGGCGAGAATGTTGACAAAGTTATTGCCCAGCAGAATCAGGCCGATCAGACGGTCGGGGCGTTGCAGCAGAGCATCGACTCGCAGTGCGCCTTTGTGGCCTTTTTTGGCCATGTGGCGTAGGCGGTAGCGGTTGATGGTCATCAGCGCCGTTTCAGAGCCGGAGAAAAAACCGGAGAGAATGATCAGAAGAGCCAAAATGCCAAACAGGGCACCGAGGGGGATGTCGTTCACAATACAACCTTATGCAAAATAAAATACCGAGGCTATTTAGGCAAGAATCAGTTCTTGCACCAACTTGCTGCCAAAATAGGCCAGCATCAACAGCGCAGCGGCGCTGAGTGTCCAGCGTACCGCCAGCTTGCCACGCCAACCTGACAGGCGACGACCGATCAGCAGGGTAGCAAACATGCCCCAAGCAAACAGGGATAAGATGGTTTTATGCACGATGTGTTGGGCAAACATGTCCTCTAAATAAAGAAAACCGCTCAGCAGTGAAAAGCTGAGGAGGATAAAACCGATGTTGATCATCTGAAACAGAATCACTTCCATCAAATAGAGTGGCGGTAGAGCGCGGATAAAACCGCCTGGATGATGGTTGTGTAAGTTGCGGTTTTGCAGCGAAAACAGCAACGCTTGCAGGGCGGCCAGACTGAGCATGCTGTAGGCCAGCACCGAGACCAAAATATGGATTTGAAGACCTTCTGAAAGCTGCTTGAGGGCGGCTCCATGATCGTCAAAGGCAAGGCTGGCCAATACCGCTACAGCGGTCAGGGGCAGTAGACCAATGCCGAGATTTTCCACCGGTTGGCGTATCGACAACATCAGCATCAGGGCGACGATAATCCAACTGAAAAGCGACAGGGCACTGAAAAAACTCAGTTGCAATCCTGCCGCGCCAATCATGTTTTGATACAGATGCAGGGCGTGCAGCGCCAATGCCAGCAAGGCGGGCAGTAGCAAGGGTAATTTGCTGCTGTGTTGCCGTTGCCGTTGCCGTTGCCAGAGGCGCAGTGCCAGTAAAATAGCGGAGAGGCTGTATAAAAATGTCGTGGAAACGCCCACCACCACTGTATTCATTGTGATATTGCTCAATTGGTTAGGTTTTTAAGTCTATCTATAGGTTTTTAAGTCTATCTATAAGAGGTGCATAATGACATAGGCGCGGCTGGGCTTGAAGCCCTTAACTTAATTTTATGAGCTGAAGAAGTTCCGTGTCCGACTCTGTTTTTGTGAACGGGTTCACATTGCGGCAATAGGCTCTGCTGGTAGAGAATCGTCAGTTTATGCTAGCATTCCTTGATTATAGGTGTGATTCTCTGGTGAAAAAAACAGTATGAATTTACGGGTTTTAGGTTGCAGCGGTGGCATTGGAGAGGGACTTCGGACCACATCGTTTTTGGTAGATGACGATATTCTGATTGATGCCGGTACGGGCGTGGGTGATCTGCGGCTGGAGGAAATGCGTCTGCTACGGCATGTGTTTCTTACTCATTCGCACCTTGATCACATCATGTCGTTGCCGCCTCTGGTGGATACCCTATTTGAAGATCTGGCGACCGAGTCGCTGCTGGTCTATTCCCAACAGACCACGCTTGATACGCTTAAAAAGCATATTTTTAACTGGCTGATCTGGCCTGATTTCAGTCTGTTGCCAACGGAAGAGAAGCCGGTGATGCGTTATCGAGAGCAAGCCATTGGTGAGGTGGTTGCCTTAGGTCAGCGTGAAGTGGATATGATTGAGGTCAACCATGTCATTCCTGGGGTGGCCTATTACATCAGTGACGGTGAGCATGCGCTCTGTTTTTCCGGTGATACCACCAGTAACGATACCCTTTGGTTGGCGTTGAACCAAAAACCGCATTTGGATCTGCTCTTGATCGAGTGTGGTTTTCCTGAGGCAAACCGAGATTTGGCGCTGTTGGCGCAGCACT
>JAUZRS010000119.1 GCA_030950195.1 Gammaproteobacteria bacterium
GTCGTGCCAATTGAAAATAAGTGTACGCTCGTTCAGGCTGTTTCATCATTATCTCATTGGCGTACAACAGCGAGATCCAAGGCGACCGTTTAACCACCCTCTCATCCAATGCCATCAACACCAAACGCAGCTCTGGACTGCTCTCCTGATCCAAAAATATAGCCGCATTCTGCTCAAAAATCACATCCACCTCTTGCGGTTTTTTCGCCTTTAAACAGCAGACAATCGCCTTCTCATGCTCACCTTTTCCCTCCCAAAAATGCACCAAGCGCAAATAGAGCGCATCGCCATAATCATCCTGAAACAGCGACACACTTTTTTCACGCAAAAAAGCACCCCAGATCGGTAACAGAGAGTACGACTCTCGCCCCATCAGAGGCGGCTTGATAAAACCATGCTGAGAGAGAAGCTCTTGTAAAAGCGACTCCGCATCCGTGCGCCCCGAAATCACCTTAGCCATCTCGGGCGTAACACGATCCAAATAGGCGATTTCCAAACTGAACTGACGCATCTCCTCAGAAAGCCAATCAAAAGCCGTTGTTTTCAGATAATCAAAAAAACCTTGGCCAACATAATTCTGTTCAATTAAATCCTGATAACTCAATTGACTCTCTTCAAAGTGCTGGGCATAGAAATCCACCCCAACTGGCCAACCGTGCGTGTAACGCAACAGAACCTTGCACTCGTCTTCTGACAGATACTGATTAAAATTGGCCACATGCAGCTCTTGAATCTCACCCAGATAAAAAGAGAGCTGCTGGTTATTAATCAATAAAGCGTTACTCTTCTCCAGAGCGGAACCCAAAAAATCAACCACATTCAAGCGTGACAAAAGCATGATATGAATGCGATCTGATGCCCCATCCAGTAAATTCTGAATCACTTCCAGCGACTCGGGCGCAGCAGCAAGGTGATGAAAGTCATCCAACACCAAATAAAGGTCTTTCCCAATATGTTGATCAAGCGCCGCCAATAACAGAGACACGGCGTAACGCAAATCCAACACCGATTCACTGCGAAAAATATCCTCTAAATGCGCGCACTCAAACCGATCTAAACCATAACAACACGCCGAAAGCAGCGAAAACAGCAGCTGCTGAGGCTCTTGATCCGCCTTATCCATCGCACACCAGACAAAAGCACAATCAAACATCGCTAAATACTGCGCCGCCAACACACTTTTACCTTGTCCTGGCTGACCCTGAAGCGCCACCACATAGCGTTTTTTGCTCTGGCGACGCATATAGTGCAGCAACCGATCCCGAGATAAATAAGGAACCGCACCCAAATCTTTGGCAGAAAACTTTCCTGAAAATGGATTTTTTTGAGCCGATAAATGAGTGCTAGAGCGTGCCATGTGGAGTATCCCTATTGTTATTTTGTGCTAGGCATTGGAGTATAAACCGCACTCTTTCATTTTTCTTTCATTTCTCAATGGCGCATAAAATGGACTAAACTCTAATAAACAATCACATCTCTACACAATTCCAGACACAGGAGCAACCGTCATGAAACAAGAATCCAGCAACCACTTGATCGACGCTTA
>JAUZRS010000012.1 GCA_030950195.1 Gammaproteobacteria bacterium
GCGGGCTTCGTAGACTTGGTAGGGATCAATAATAAAATCTTTGCGAATCACCGGCAGCGTACAGGCGGCTCTTGCCTGTTTTAGGTAAGTTTCGCTGCCCTGAAAAAAGTCACGGTCGGTGAGGACGGAGAGACAGGCTGCTCCGCCCTTTTCATAGCTCTGAGCAAGGTCGGCGGGGATAAAGTGTTCCCGTAATAAGCCTTTGCTGGGCGAGGCTTTTTTGATTTCAGCGATCACCGCCGCATTGCCCGCGTTGATTTTGGTTTGCAGTGCAGCAGTGAAGCCGCGTGGTGAATCGGCGTGCTGCAATTGCTGCTTGAGGTCATCAATACTGACCGTTTGAGACCGCTCAGCGATCTCTTCATGTTTGCGTTGCAGAATTTTTTGCAGGATGTCGGGGGGACTTTGCATGTTTTTGCTCTAAGTTTATTTGTGATCGTGGGTGAGAGAGCCGCGCAGTAGATCGGTGCAGAGGTTGTTGAGGCTTCGATCGGATTGCGCGGCTCTAATTGCCAGTGCTTTGTGTAAATCTTGACCGACACGCAGGACAAATTTTCCTGAAAAGGTGCGCGTGACCAGAGATGAGGGGAGTGGCAATCCCTCTTCCTGATGGATTTCTACCCATTCTGAAACGATTTCGCACAGTTCACGGTAGACTTCTGTTTCATTGCTGCCATGACAGCAAGGACCAATCAATCCTGGAGAAGAGCCGATATAACACTGCTCATCATCAGACCATTCAACAAGTTTGAGGTAGCGATCTGCTATTTTCATTTTTTTGCCTCGGCAATTTTTTGCTCAACTTCCCTTTCTTGA
The DNA here is from genome assembly GCA_030950195.1 of Gammaproteobacteria bacterium. Classification (GTDB taxonomy): domain Bacteria; phylum Pseudomonadota; class Gammaproteobacteria; order JAUZRS01; family JAUZRS01; genus JAUZRS01. The sequence goes on from JAUZRS010000012.1 coordinate 817, forward strand.
TAACGACGTGCATCGTTACCTGACTTGCCCGAAAGTGTAATTTTTGCTCCAGAAATATGGAGAAAGTTTCGGTGGCTACCTTTGCCACCTCGATTAGTAAAACCGGCTTTTTCCAATTGAGCGATCAATTCGCGAATTTTTTTGGGCATGATATTATGGTACTGTTTTGGTACTGCTTGTCAACTTGAAACTTGATTACTCAGTGCCACCAACTTCGCCAAACGTTCCGCCCCCTGAACGTTAAGTTTACTGATTCAACTCACCGGACAACTACCCTGATACAGGGGGCTCATGGTCTCTCTCTGGAAAAATTAGGTTGGGTTGTTTTGTAAGGCAATCAGGCTTCTCAGTTCACTGGGGGTGTAGATCGGCAGCAGAGTCTGTTTGTAATCTTTGTTGTTGCGAGTGACCAAGCCATCCACGTTACAGTTGGTGGCAGAATAGTACTGAATTGCATCTTCAAAATCATTAAATTGTGAGTTTAATGCACGTTCAACCACGCTGCTGTTGACCTCAGCGATGTGAAACAGAGAGAGTAGGTTTTTGATTTCAATGCGTGCTCGTTTGCGGTTGAGGGCTTTTGAGAGCAAATAATCGAGGGTCGTAATGGTGGTGGCACACAGATAGCCTTCGATGCGGCCTGTTTCGACTGAGCCAATCACTTCTGTGGAGAGTTCAACAAATGGTTTTCGGTTGAGCAGCAGGTCGAGAATGATGTTGGTATCAAATAAAATTTTCAAAGGTACTTTTGCTCTAGATGTTTTTTGTACTCTTCTTCATCGCCTTGTTGCGACTCTAATAAGCCAATGAGTGAACGAGTGATGGGAGGGATTTTGTTTGGCTTCTCTTTCTGGATCAGAAGCTGAAAGTAGTCGGCAACCACTTGAGAAAGTGATTTGTCGTTCTGCTTGGCATAACGTTTTGCCTGCTCGATGAGGTTGTCATCTAGGCGTAAGGTGAGCTTGGTCTGCATTAGTGTTCTCTTTTGACGTATTTATCTTTTTTAATGATACGTCAAAAAGTTCCGTTAGGAAATGCTTTTTAGGCTTGGCTTAGGGACACCAACTTCGCTAAACGCTCCGCCGCTGCACCACTGGCGATCACTTCCAGCGCCTTCTCCACTCCCGCTTCTAAAGTGGTTGTGATACCCGAAACGTAAATGGCCGCTCCCGCGTTCAGAGCGACAATGTCGCGGGCAGGGGTGGCTTCGTTGGCCAGTACCGACCGAATCATGGTCAGACTCTCTTGAGCGCCATCGACGCGGATGTGGCTCAGATCGGTACGCGGCAGGGCGAACTGTTCGGGGCTGAGTTGATAGGTTTTAATCTCGCCATCTTTCAGCTCGGCCACCAAGGTCTCCGAGGCGATGCTGATCTCATCCAGACCGTCCACAGCGTGAACCACCATCACATGGCGACTGCCGAGTTGTTTTAACACTTCGGCTAAGGGTTCGACCCAATCGGCATCGAAAACCCCCAGCACTTGATTGGGCGCAGAAGCGGGGTTGGTCAGTGGGCCGAGCACATTAAAGAGGGTGCGTACCGCCATCTCTTTGCGCGGCCCGATGGCGTGTTTCATCGCGCTGTGGTGTTTGGGGGCAAACAGAAACCCAACGCCGATCTCTTCGATGCAGTGCGCGACTTGTTCAGGGCTGAGGTCGAGATTGACCCCCGCTGCTTCCAGCACGTCGGCGCTGCCGGATTTGCTGGAGACGGAGCGGTTGCCGTGTTTGGCCACCTGTGCGCCTGCCGCTGCGGCGACAAAGGCGCAGGCGGTGGAGATGTTAAAGCTGCCCGAAGCATCGCCGCCCGTGCCGCAGGTGTCCACCAGATGTTTGCCCGAGACCAGCACTTTGCTGGCCAGTTCGCGCATCACGCGGGCGGCAGCTACGATTTCATCGACGGTCTCGCCTTTCATTCGTAAGCCGATCAGAAAGCCACCAATTTGTGCGTCGGTGGCGTGACCGGTCATGATCAAACGCATGGTGTCAGTCATCATTTCGCTGCTGAGATCGTGGTGTTCCATCACGGTGGTAATGGCGGTGTGCATGCTCATGGTGTTCTGCTCCCTACAAAGGTGGATTGCTTACATCTTTAAAAAATTGGCGAGAAGGTCGTGACCGTGTTGGGTCAAGATGGATTCGGGGTGAAACTGCACCCCTTCGATAGGCAGGTTTTTGTGGCGTACGCCCATGATCTCATCCAGCTCACCGCTGTCGTTTTCGGTCCACGCGGTGATCTCTAAGCAGTCGGGCAGCGAGGCTTTTTCGATCACCAGCGAGTGGTAACGGGTTGCTTGATACGGGTTGCTCAAACCCTGAAAAACGCCGCTGCCGTGGTGATGAATCAGCGAGGTTTTGCCGTGCATGATCGCCTTGGCGTGGACGATGTTGCCACCAAACACCTGCCCGATACTCTGATGCCCCAAGCAGACCCCCAAAATCGGCAGCTTGCCCGCGTAGTGTTCAATGGTCTGCATGGAGATGCCCGCTTCATTGGGGGTGCAAGGGCCAGGGGAGATCATAATGCGTTCGGGTTTTAGCGCCTCGATCTGTTTGAGCGTGATTTGATCGTTGCGCTGCACCACGACCTCTGCGCCCAGCTCACCGAGGTATTGCACCAAGTTGTAGGTGAATGAATCGTAGTTGTCGATCATCAAGACCAT
>JAUZRS010000120.1 GCA_030950195.1 Gammaproteobacteria bacterium
TCAATGCAGCAAACAAGCAATATCCTAGAGTGCGTCGAATTACAGACTGCCAAACAGGTCAGAAACAGCGTTATTTGGTTGCACGGCTTGGGAGCCGATGGCCATGACTTTGAAGCCATCGTGCCAGAACTGCACCTGCCCGCGGAGTTGGGTGGGGTGCGGTTTATCTTCCCACACGCTCCGATTCGTCCCATCACTGTCAACAGCCAACAAACCATGCGCGCTTGGTATGACCTCACCTCAATGGACTTTGAGTACCCACAAGACCGCGCAGGCATTTTGCACTCCTGCGCTCAAGTCGAACAGCTGATCCAACGTGAAAACCAACGCGGCATAACACATGAACAAATCATTCTGGCCGGATTCTCTCAAGGTGGAGCCATTGCCTTGCACTGCGGCTTACACACGCCACAACCACTGGCCGGTCTGATGATCCTCTCTTCCTATCTGCCTCTGCCAAAAGATCTAAAACACCCCCACAAAAATCAGCCTATTTTTATCGCCCACGGCCAACACGATCCTGTGATCCCCCTTCAAGTCGCGCAGCACTCCTACCAAAACCTAGCGCAAAAACAGATCCCCTTTGAATGGCATGAATACCCAATGGCACACAGCCTCTGTGACGCTGAAATCAACGACATAAGCATATGGTTACAAAAAACATTGAGTGGTTAATATTATGAATATCAAGAAAAAAGCAACAACATCACTGCAAAACAGTCTGATCTTAGAACCCTCCCAACCGCTCTGGAAGCGCGCCCCCAAACGAGATAAAAACGGCGTGTCTCTGTTTGATTTCATCCTACACATTCCCAAACTCAACAAAAAGCCCCTAAAGCAACAACAAGAAACAGTGCTTCAAATCGAAAAAATTTTTGACCTCTATCAAGACAAAATCGTCTTTGCAGACCTCAATCTAAAAATTAATGTGCTTTGGGTCAGTATTAAACCCATTCCTGGGCTATCTTATGAAATAGCCGCCGCGATAAAAATACGGGTACCCGAAGCCATTATGGTGGCCAATCAATACGAGGCCAATCGGAAAAGATAAGGATCTTCCTCGATTTTCTAACAAAACTGAGGCTATAATAGAATAAAAATTCTTTAATAAGCGATACAATACTATTTTTTAATGGAAAGGAGTCACGATGGGAACCACCATCAACGAGACGATGTTTGAAGAGCTGTGCGACATCATGGAAGAGGAAATGCCCTCTCTACTACAGACGTTTCAAGACACAATCCCTGAGCTGATTGAGCAAACCGGCACCGCCATCGCCCAACACGACAGCGATGCCTTAGCCAAAACCGCCCACCGCATCAAAGGCAGCAGCGGCAACTTGGGTGCAGAACGACTGATGGCCGTTGCCTTTGAACTGGAACAAAAAGGCCGTGCTGGAGAAGCCGAAAACGCCGCACTGTTACAGCAACAGCTGGTGAGTGAATACAGTCAAGTTCAAAACGCGCTGCAAAACCTCAGTCGTAAATACCTAAACTAAACCAAGGCGCTGCAAATCCAGCAGCCCTCCCCCCCAAAGACTGGCCTTATTGCAACAATGCTTGCAGACGCTGACGACCGCGCACCACCGCCTGTTTGACCTGTTTTGGTGCAGTACCACCAATGTGATCCCGACTGGCCACCGAACCTTCCAAGGTCAGCACCTCAAAAACATCCTCTCTGATGATGGCGGAAAAGCCCTGCAACTCTGCCAAGCTCATCTCGCTCAAATCACGCCCTTCTTGCACCCCAAACTGCACCGCTTTACCCACCACCTCATGAGCATCACGGAACGGCAGACCTTTACAGACCAAATAATCGGCCAGATCCGTAGCAGTAGAAAACCCTTGTTTGGCAGCGGCGTACATCACCTCTTGTTTGGCTGTCACCGCTGGCATCATATCGGCAAAGGCGCGTAAGCAGCCCAGCAAGGTATCAATGGTATCAAACAGAGGTTCTTTGTCTTCTTGATTGTCTTTGTTGTAGGCCAAAGGCTGTGATTTCATCAAGGTCAACATACTGATCAAATTACCGTTTACTCGGCCTGTTTTACCGCGTACCAACTCCGGCACATCGGGATTTTTTTTCTGCGGCATAATGGAAGAACCGGTGCAAAACCGATCTGGCAGATCAATAAAATCAAACTGTGCCGATGCCCACAGCACCAGCTCCTCAGAGAAACGTGACAGATGAGTCATTATCAAGGCACCGGCCGCGCAAAACTCGATGGCAAAATCACGATCACTAACCGAGTCCAACGAGTTCTCCGTTGGCGCAGCAAACCCCAACAGCTCAGCGGTGTAAAAACGATCAATAGGGTAACTGGTACCCGCCAAGGCAGCGGCTCCCAGAGGCAAAACATTGAATCGCTTACGACAATCCAACAAACGATCTGCATCGCGCATCAACATCTCAAACCACGCCAACAAGTGATGGCCAAAGGTGACCGGTTGAGCCGTCTGCAGATGGGTAAAGCCCGGCATAATCACCTCGGCGTTGTTGTTCGCTTGATCCAGCAAAGCCTCCATCAGACGTTGCAACTGCGCCAAAATAGGTTCCATCTCATCGCGCAGATAAAGGCGAATGTCCGTTGCCACTTGATCGTTGCGCGAGCGCCCCGTATGCAGTTTTTTACCTGCCAGACCAATCTTGTCGGTCAAACGCGCTTCAATGTTCATGTGGACGTCTTCCAGCGCCACCGACCACTCTAACCGCCCCGCCTCTATATCTGCTTCAACCTCATTCAAACCGGTTAAAATCGAAGCCAACTCCTCGTCATTTAACACCCCCACCTTGGTCAACATCTTAGCGTGTGCTCGTGAACCTTCGATGTCTTGACGATACATGCGCTTATCGAACTGTATCGAAGCAGTAAATTCCTGAACAAAGGCATCGGTGGCCTCACTAAAACGCCCACTCAGAAGTTTACTTCTACTGTTTTCCTGACTCATATTTACTTCTCACTGTTAATTATTCCCAAGTATAGCAAGCACATTGACCGTTAATAACAGCAAAATGGCCGTTAAGCGGTGAAACCACCCAAACAATCAACCACTTGCAGTTTTTTATAATAATCACGAGTATGATCAATTTATCCGATAAAAGGCTTTCGGAACCTTATTCACTTATACAATAATGGCAGTTTTTCCTTAGTTTATGGCACAAATCACCCATAAAGATCCGCCTCTATCATCTCAACTGAGCGGTCTTTTTCTACCCGATTTTTGTGAAAAAGGAAATTTACTCATCATTATTTTGGTCGCCGAATTATTGGCGATGGTTCTCGCCATTGCTCAACCGGGCAGCTTTATAGATCGCCTCAGTTATTTAGCGCTGGTTTCGCTGTTTATTCAGTGGATCGCTCTGAGCAGCATTTCCATCATGTGCTCACTGCAAAAATTTTTACGCCGTTTGAACAACGTGCAAGCCGCTCTAATCAGTTTTGGCCTCATTCAGACACTGACGATCCTCTTTACCTTGCTCTCTTACGCCATCACCCTGTTCACCGGCATCGCTGCCAGTTTGCAAAAAGATTGGTTGCTCGATTCACTCCTGAGCAACCTGCTCATCAGCTTCATAATCACCGCCATTGCCTTGCGTTACCTCTATATTCAACACCAATCAAAACTGCACATTGAAGCCGAAGCCCGCTCACGCATTCGGGCACTGCAAGCGCGCATTCGCCCCCATTTTCTCTTTAACAGCATGAACATCATTGCCAGCCTGACCCGCTCCGACCCTATTTTGGCCGAACAAGCGGTGGAAGACCTCTCCGAGTTATTTCGCGCCAGCCTCTCCAGCAGCGAGAACCTTAACTTGGAAGATGAACTTGAGCTGGCACGCAGTTATTTGCGCATCGAATCTCTGCGTTTGGGCAGCCGTCTGCGTGTCATCTGGGATATTGATGAAGCCGCTTACTCCATCAATCTACCCGCCTTAAGCATTCAACCTCTGGTGGAAAATGCGGTCTACCACGGCATTGAACAACTGCCCAAAGGCGGCACCATTCGCATTACCGCCAAAAAACGCCAACAGTACATCAGAATCGAAATCAGCAACCCCGTACCTACTGATGGTAAAAAAGCACGATCGGGTAATCAAATTGCCCAAGACAACGTTCGCCAGCGTTTTGCGCTCGCTTTTGCCAACCGTGGCAAGATGAACGTACAGCTGAAAAACAACCATTACCGCGTTACTTTGGAAGCCCCTTTGGGAGAGAGAGTAAAACTATGAACGTACTGATCGTTGACGATGAACCCCTAGCCCGCTCACGTCTACAACGCTTACTGGAAGACTTTTCCGACTACACCGTGGTGGGCGAGGCCGATAACGGCCACAGCGCACTGACTCTGGCAGATCGCCTGCAGCCCGACGTGATCCTAATGGACATCAGAATGCCTGGCATGGACGGTCTGGAAGCCGCTCAACATCTGACCACCTTGGAACAACCTCCCGCCATTATCTTTACCACCGCCTACAGCGACCATGCTTTGGATGCCTTCCAGACCCACGCACTGGGTTATCTGATGAAACCGATCCGCAAAGAGCGCCTCGAACGGGCGCTGCACAAAGCCATCAAACCCAACCGAGCCCAACTGAGTGCAGCGGTACAAGAGGAGCGTCAAAGCGCACGCAGCCACATCTGTGTTCGCCAGCGAGGCAATCTCAACCTGATCCCTGTGCCACAGATCCTCTACTTTTTGGCTGAACACAAATACGTCACCATTCACCACAAAGAAGGTGAGGATCTGATCGAAGATTCACTCAAGCTGCTGCAAGAGGAATTTAACGACGGTTTTACCCGTATTCATCGCAACGCCTTGGTGGCCAACAACCACATTTCTGGCATTGTGAAAAACAACGAAGGCGGTTATTTAATCTGTTTTCGCAATTCAGAACAGCGTCTCGACATCAGCCGTCGTCACCTGCCTGCGGTGAGGAAAAAACTCAAAGCGATGCAACTGGGCTGATTTCAAGGACGCTTGGGGAGCCGAACCAACGCTTCCCGCAAAACGACGCGTGCTTGGTCAATGCTCTGCTCCAAATAAGCGCCAAATAAATCAGGAGTGGAGATACCAATCAGGCGCTCGCTTAACTCCTCTCCTTTCGAATCCAAAAACAACACCGTCGGTGTCACCGTCACCCCATAAAAACGCGCCAATGCAGCAGGGCTAAGCAACACACCATCAAAACCACGTACATCTTCTCCGTCCAACTCCAACTTGCGAATAATCACTCGATCTCGATCCACTTGACGTAACAACAGCGGCTCTAAAAAATCCTCTTCAATCAACTCACAGTAGTGGCACTCCTCTGCTGAAAAACTGATCAACAAAGGCAAACGGCTCTGTTGAGACAACTTAGCCTCTTGACGCAAGTCACTCACCACTGGCACCTCTGCGGCCAGCAACAGAGAGGGAAGCAAACCCACGGAGAGATAAAAAACACACACCTTTAACATCTCAAACGCTCTTTTTTATCCTGAAAAACAAGACATTGAATTGATTTTCTGTTAAAAACGGATTGAAAAAATTTCCCTAATATTAGCCTTAAATGAAGCTGCAAGCACCTCTTATGACTCAAACCATTCGCATCGCCACCCGCAAAAGCCCTCTCGCCCTCTGGCAAGCCCACGAAGTTGCCCGCCGTCTGCAGGCACTCAACTCCGACTTAAACATCGAGTTGGTCAAAATGGTCACCCAAGGAGATAAAATTCTCGACAGCCCACTGGCCAAAATCGGTGGCAAAGGCTTATTTGTCAAAGAGTTAGAAGAGGGCATGTTGGCCGGTGAAGCCGACATTGCCGTCCATTCGATGAAAGACGTACCTGCCGAACTGCCTGAAGGCTTTCAGTTAGCGGTAGTTATGCAGCGCGAAGATCCCCGCGATGCCTTTGTCTCCAACCGCTACGCCTCCCTTGACGAGCTGCCCAACGATGCCCGTGTGGGTACCTGTTCCCTGCGTCGTCAAACCCAACTGAAAGAACGTTTCCCTGATTTCAAACTGCTTGATCTGCGTGGCAACGTCAACAGCCGTTTGGCGAAGCTGGACAACGACGACTACGATGCCATCATTCTCGCCGCCGCCGGTCTGATTCGTCTGGAGATGCCCGAGCGCATCAAAACCTTTATCCAACCGGAACAGAGCCTGCCCGCCGTGGGTCAAGGTGCCGTTGGCATTGAGTGTCGTCTCAACGACCCACGTATCGAAGCCCTATTGGCTCCGCTTAATGACCCTGATACGGTTCTGCGCGTCACAGCAGAGCGCGCCATGAACCGACGACTACAGGGTGGATGCCAAGTGCCCATCGGCGGTTATGCCCTCATTGATGGCGAGCAACTGCATCTACGCGGTCTGGTGGGCAGTCCTGATGGAAAACAAGTGGTGCGCGCCGAAATCCATGGCTCTGCTCAGCAGGCAGAACAGCTCGGTACCCAACTGGCCGAAAGCCTGCTCAATAACGGTGCTCGCGCTATTCTCAATAACATGGGCATCCATCCCAGTTAATATGATCAAGGTAAAACCGTTATACGGTTTAGGCATCGTCGTCACGCGCCCCGAACATCAAGCCGAGCCGCTCTGCCAACGCCTTAGCGTCCTAGGGGCAAACGTGATTCGTTGCCCCTTATTACAGATCACAGCCAGCGAATTAAAACCGCCACAACAGCGCGTTTTTGAGCAATTATTCCTTTATGATTTAGCCATCTTCATCAGCCCCAATGCGGTTACATTTGCTTTAAAGCAGCTCCATGGCGACTGGCCAACAGGGTTAAAAATTGCAGCGGTAGGCCAAGGCAGTGCCAGAATCTTGCAACAGCACCATCTGAACGTGGATTTTTTTCCTACACGTCATTTTAACAGTGAAGCGTTGCTCGAACTGCCCGCCATGCAGAACCTACAAAACCAGCGCATTGTGATTTTTCGAGGTCAAGGCGGTCGTGAATACCTTGCCCAACAACTGAAAAAACGCGGTGCTACGGTGGATTACCTTGAGTTTTATCAACGCCGCCCCGCCACCAACAAGTCAAAGTTTTTACTGCCACTCTGGCAACAAAAGAAGATTCAGTTGATCATCATTACCAGCAGTGAAAGTCTAAACACGCTTTATGCTATGGTAGGCACCAGCACCCAAGGAAGAGCTTATTTAGAACAGACATCTCTACTGCTAATCAGCAAACAGACACAACGATTGGCAGTGGAGTTAGGCTTTAAAAATTGGACTGTGATCAGCCCACAAGCCAGTGATCTTGAAATCAGCAACACTCTTATTAAACACGCAGACCGCATGACCTTGGATAGAAACCATGAATGAGACAGCCGCTAAAAAACCAACCACAGCCGTGAATAAAACACCACCCAAAGAGACGATAAAATCGACTAAAAAACCAACCCCAGTCGCTGACAAAAAACAAAAAAAACACGGTTATAATCTTTCTTCTCTGTTTGCTTTTTTATTTTCTCTGTCCGCCGTCGTACTCTCCACCTATCTTTATCAGCAACAAGAAACAATAAAACAGTTACAGAATAAAATTCATAAACAGCTGTTATCCATTCCTCAACAACGCGCCGCAGATCTGGCTAAAATTGGCAGTGACCCACGTATTGAACAGCTGCAACAAAATATGAAAAAACTAAATTTAACACAACAAAAAAATGTAACTATATTAAAGAAGCAACTACAAGGGGTGGATAACTCACTGCGCAATCGCATCAACCAAGTCGGCCATCACAGCAGCCAAGCAGCGGTTCTCAGCGAAATTGAGTACCTGCTTAGAATTTCCCACTATCAAGTTAATTTATTACACAATCGAAATGGCGCAGCCAAAGCACTGTTCACAGCCATGCAACGAGTACAGACTTTGCCCAAATCGAATAATGTAAATTTATTATTCAATACTCTAAACCAAACAGCTCAACAGCTAAACCGTGTCAAAACACCTGAGATTGACAATACCGTTATCACACTTCATCAACTGGAAAAACAAATTGAAACTTTATCCCCCATCGTAATGCAGATTAAAAACAAAGAGCAACAAAAAAACAACAAAAACACAGAGACAAACTCCATCTGGAAAACCTTGGAAAAATTTGTCGTTGTGCGCCAAGATGGCCGTGTGATT
>JAUZRS010000121.1 GCA_030950195.1 Gammaproteobacteria bacterium
GCTTTTATAAAAATGAAACGAAAGTGACCGATGAGGTTTTGGCCTTATTTATCCAAGAGATTCTTCAGGGTGACAAACAGAGCTTTGATCTCCGAGAAAAGTCACTCTTAAAAATCAGACAATCACATTAATGTACAGGAGATTTAGTATGGGTTTTTGGAGTTCAGTTGGCAATGCCATTAGCAGCGTCTGCTCAGCCGCCGTCGATGTGGTCAGTTCCGTCGCCTCTTCTATTGGTTCAAGCTTAGCCAAAGCTGCCACCAATTTTCTTGAAATAGCCGGTCCTTATATTGGAGCGATCAGCAGCATTATTCGCATCATTGGGGTCTTTCTTGATGTCCTAACGCCCAATGACAAGCCAGAAGAGCTGGGTGCCAAAGCGATGCAAGCGGAAAAAAAGCCTGAAGATTTTGACAGCAATAACGACTACATTGCTTACTTAAGCAACGACATAGCTTTGGATACAGAAAAATTTAACAACGCCACAGATGGAGAAAAAATGGCGTTCACTGCCGTTGGCAGTTCAATTACGCTCAAAGGCATTGAAGAGGTAAAAGGCTTTGACATCCCGCTCACCACTTGGCTCTCATTGGCGCGCTTAAAGCTCGATAAAAACACCGATGCCAAAGAAGTTAACACCATTCTAGACACCTTTAAAGAGGACAAATTAACGGATTTTTCCGGCTACGTCGAAGGGAAATTAGACACCAATAAAGAACTAGAGGTCGGTGATACCTTGGTCAATATGTACCAAGAACTGGAACCGACCTTGAGCAAAGCAGAGATCGAACAAAAAGTGATTCAAATGGAGAAGGGGACACTCTGATGAGCAGCCATCACTACCTTCTGGTGCAGAAAGACGGTGAAATTTCGGTCTATCATTACGCCGAGAAAACACTCACTCTGCTCAAGTTTAAAGGCGAAACCCAACAAGATTACGCCTCCGATCCTGAACGTTTTTGGCGGGCCTTTAAAGAAAAAATTGAATACCACGATGAAAAACTGGGGTTTATTGTTTTTTCCGATCAAGAAACCCTGAACATCCCTGACACCATTGTCCTTTGCAACAGCGATGATTTTCACCCAGCGGCATTAAGTAACGTCTATGAGTTGGGCGACCTCAGCCAGCTGAATCAATTCAGCCATCCGCCTCTGGTCGAATTTGATATCGCTGCTCTTGCCAACAATGCAAAAGAGACCGAAGCCGAAGCCATCACAGCGACCAGCATCACCCCACAGGTTAAAGAAAAAACCGAGGTGATCGAGGTGGAAAATGCACCGATCCTAACCCCACAAGATTTTTTCACCAAAAAAACCCGCGATTATAAAAATAGTTAAAGCAGAAAATCGGGGGGGGGTAAGACGTTCACAGCGAAGTTAAGGTTTGCTTATTTTATCGGCGCAATGCCCTTTGGTTATTGCGCCCTACGCGGCTTTGAAATGCTCGCCCTCTGTTGGCTACCGAACTGTTATAAAAACATCCCCAACAAATCATTCAAAAACCGCCGTCCCAACTCCGTCGCTTTGATCTCCCGATGATTCCAATGCAGCAGGCCTTTATCCACCGCCTGCTTCATTAATTTCCCAATACTCTAAAAAATTAACCAATACCTCTGGATTACTTTTATTTAACTCTAAGTTGTTTATAAACCTAAATCCACAGCAACTCCCGTTTATACCTGAAAGCCGCATGAACAGTAGGCTTTAAAATTCACCCTTCGTGCAATTCCTTAGTATCATCGCAACAA
>JAUZRS010000122.1 GCA_030950195.1 Gammaproteobacteria bacterium
CACGCTACGCGCCGCGCTGTTCTGTTTGGCCAGCATCTCCTGAAAATGATGCCCAGGCCAACCCGCTTGCACCGCACCATGCGCCAAAGCCGCATCACATTCATCCTCTGACAACCAGCAGATCCCCGTACGATTGCCACCCCAAGAAGCCAAAGAGAGATAACGGCCATATGGCTCATCAAAACAGAGCACCTGTGGCAAAACAGAAACTTTAGGCATCGACTCACCCAGCATATCAACCATGCCGTTTTCACTCACAAACGCTCGGGCAGTGAGCAGATGTTGCTGATAACAGGCAATCGGATCATCCACACGCCCTGCCTCAACCCGCAAACGCTCAGCCACGGCGACAAAATCATCATCGGCAAACATCTGCATCGAACATTTTTTCAGCTCAGACAGCACACAGTCATACTGAATCTGCAATGTTCGGCTTAAAACAGGCAGTTCCAGTGACAAACGATGTTGACTGAGCAACATCTGCTGGTAACTCTCTCGCCCCACCGCTACCGCTGTTTGCGCGACCGGCAGCAGAGTGTTTTGCAAAAAATGCTGATAATCTCTCAAGGCTTGCTGCGCCTGCTCCAACAAGACCATCAACTCTGTGGATTGCACCATGTTCTGCACCACCACCGGACGATTTGGCAACTCATGCAGATAGTCCATACCTTGCTGCAATACCTGCAAACAGCCTTCCAGCCAGAGACGAGGCATAAGCACTTCATCACGCTGCAATAACATCCGTGCGCCACGCAGATGCTCAGGAATCGCCGCCAGCAACTGTAACAACGCCGGTTTAAACTCTTCAAGGGGGTAAATTTCCAGCTGCTTTAACGCCCAAAAGGGCAAAAAATATTGTGGATCAAGGCGGTTCAAGCCATTTTTCAACAGCGACTGATTTTCACGGTACGCCGAAGAACGTAACAGCTCATAATTGAGGCGGCGGCGCTCATCCAGCTCTTTAATATTAAGTTCATCCAAACTATTAATCAGCTTTTCATTAAGCGCCAATAAGGCTCCCCACTGACCTTCATCCAATGAAGGCAACAGATGTGCGTAATCCTGCATCCCTGCATCCATCGCCAAGCGCGGATGAAAACGAAACCACGCATGGTAGTAAGACACCACCAGATGATCCAATGCCTCATTAACACCCTGTTGAGCTGCACCACTGTCCATAAAAAAATCCCTATAAATCGGCATCACTGCCACGCACTCAATCAGGTGATCGAAGCTCATAATCGTGGCTGATTTCCACCGAGTGCGCCAACATCAACGAAACAGAACAGTATTTTTCCGCCGACAAAGCCACCGCCCGCTTAACATGTTTTTCCGAAAGCTGGTTACCTGTGATAATGTAGTGAGCATGAATGTGCGTGAACACTTTTGGTACGCTCTCCGAACGCTCAGCGTGCAGCTCCACCACACAATCATCGACGGCTTGTCTCGACTTTTTCAACATCAGCATGACATCAAAGGCTGTGCAGCCGCCCATCCCCATCAAGACCATTTCCATCGGCCTCACACCAAGGTTACGACCACCCACTTCGGGTGCGCCATCCATGACCACCGAATGGCCACTGCCAGACTCACCGACAAAACTCATGTGATCCAGCCATTTTATACGTGCTTTCATATGTCATACTCTCGTAAGGTCAAGTTACTATTATTCAACGCTGGGCTCGAATGAATCGCGTCCAACATGACCCCATCACCACAAAGGCGGGTAGGATAGGATATGTCACAATTAATGAAACAAAAACCAGACACTCCGTGGATACAACGTCTGCTGCTGCACAGCCGCAAACGGCAATATACAGCCAAAACGACCATTATCCACGAAGGAGATACCCCAGATACACTCTACTATATCATTGAGGGTTCAGTCAGCGTAGTAATCGAAGATGAAGATGGCCGCGAGATTGTGCTCGCCTACCTCAACAAAGGCGAGTTTTTTGGCGAGATGGGGCTGTTCGACGAAGAGACACAACGCAGCGCTTGGGTGGTGGCACGCACCAAATGCGAAATGGCCGAAATCAACTACGATCACTTTCGTAAAATGAGCCAAGAAGCACCGGACATTATCTTTGCTTTAGCATCGCAGCTGGCAGATCGACTGCGAAAAACCAGCGCCAAGGTAATGGACTTAGCCTTTGTCGATGTCTCCGGTCGCATTGCTCATACCTTGATGGAATTGAGCAAAGAACCCGATGCCATGACTCACCCTGATGGCATGCAAATTCGCATCACTCGCCAAGAGCTGGCGCGTATTGTCGGCTGTTCACGGGAGATGGCCGGACGAGTACTCAAAGACTTAGAAGTACGCGGCTTGCTCACCGCCCACGGCAAAACCATTGTTGTTTTTGGCACCCGCTAACCCGCAACGCGCCCTCCCCTTTGCAGAGCCTTCTGCAAAGGTTTTCTCTCCCCTGTCAACCGATTACACACTCATTACGATAACCTCATTGTAACGCTAGACTAACGGAGCACATTTTTTGAGTGACTTGGCATTGAATGCCTTTTTAACAGACATTCGCATTCCCGCGCTCAAATACGCCCAACTGCGTCTCCAACAAGAAGAGACCGCTCTGGATCTGCTGCAAGAGGCCATGATCGACTTTGTCAGTGCTAAAAAGAAAGACAGCTCCGACGAATGGAGAGGACTCTTTTACAAAATTCTTAATCGGCGTATTGCCGATTGGCATCGCAAACAGTACCGTCGCCATAAACTGTTACAGATCATCAGTTTTGGCCAATTGGGACAAACAGATGAAGAAAGTCAGCCAGA
Source organism: Gammaproteobacteria bacterium (assembly GCA_030950195.1). Classification (GTDB taxonomy): domain Bacteria; phylum Pseudomonadota; class Gammaproteobacteria; order JAUZRS01; family JAUZRS01; genus JAUZRS01. Next base: position 2,789 of record JAUZRS010000122.1, read on the forward strand.
AATTGCCGATCACCACTGTGGCGAAATGGAGTACCGAGCAGAAGAGCTGGAGCACCAGTTCCAACAGGCGCTACAGACTCTGCCTGCCCGCCAACAAGAGGCGTATTTATTACGTCAGTGGAACGGCTTTAGCGTCAAACAGACCGCTGCTGCAATGGAATGCAGCGAAGGCAGTGTCAAAACCCATCTGTCTCGCGCCATGAGCGCCTTACGTGAAGCCCTAGGAGAGTGGATCAATGAAGAAAGCGAATGAATTACTCAACCAATCGGCGCACAAGCTGGCGGAAAAACACCAGCAACGCCTACGGCAAATGACCCTTGAGGCATTGGAGTTGGCTGAAAAAAAACCGTTTTTGAATTCATTACGGTTTCTCCTACCACCGCCTGCCTATGCCGCAGCGGCACTGCTCTTTATCAGCGCCGGTTTTGGCTGGCTGAGTCTACAAAACAGCAGCGAGTCCGAAAGCCAAATCGTCGCGCAACTGCCCGAATGGCTCAGTGACGAACAGGTACCAATGGAACTGTTAGAGAATCCCGATTTTTATCAATGGCTGGCCAAACAACCCAAAATACCACAAGCTTAGCGAATAAAAAAATGAACAGGATCTGTTATGAAACGCCCCATCATCCGTCTTTGTCTGCTGAGCCTGTTCGTCAGCAGCCTCGCGTGGAGCGCAGAAACGGCACCCGATGCTCTGCCCGAAGCATTTTTAAACCAACTGCCCATGCTGTTGGAGCTGTCCGATGAACAGATTCAAACGCTGTTACAGATTCCTAACACAGCAGAGAACAGCACAGGAGAAGATAATGAAAAATAAAAACAGTCTCCTCACACTGTTGTTACTGCTGCTGACCTCACCCACTGTGTTTGCTGCAACCGATTGGAATGAGCTGCCCAAAGAATCACGGCGCTTATTGGCGAGCATGGAACAGCAGTGGCCCACTTTAGCCGAAAACCGCCGTCAACAGCTGATGGGGCTAAGCAAAAAATGGCTTTCCTTGCCCAGTGAAAAACGCACCACACTTTGGAAACGCTACCAACGCTGGCAGTCGCTGCCTGTGGCCAAACAACAACTGATGCAGAAAAACTATCAACGCTTTAAAACCCTACCCACAAGAGAGCGCCAAAAACTGTTGCAAAGTCACCAACGTTTTCACAATATGGGCAATGAACAACAGCATCAAATGAGGCACCGTTTTCAGCAGTTTCAACAGCGCAACCACCTGAATCCTGGAGGTGGAATGGGCACGATGCACAATACCATGCCACCCAACGCCAACCGCCCAATGGGCGATATGAACATGGATCAAATGCGCCAACAGATGGGAAACCGACCTGATGAGATGGTGATGCCAGCCACCACCACCCCAAACAACGGCAACGGCAACGGCACACCCACAAATGGCATGGGAAGAAACCAACCTTGATGATCCACAAATGGCTCTTTTTCACCACTCTTATCAGCAGCCTCAACGCCAACGCCCAAAATCAGATGCAACTGGAAAGCGGCCTCACCTTCAGTGACAACAACCTCTTCAACCAACAAAACAACACCCCCTTGGCTCTACCCGATCAACCCCGTTTGGGGTTGCAAATCGCTCTGGCCGGTCACTGGCAACAGTTCAGCAACCAAGGTGGCCTCAGCGCCTCCGCTTATGCCTATCAAGACTCGGCACTGCAACAACAAAACGCACAGATCCAACAACTGAACCTACAAGCGCAAAAACTGCTGGCACTCAGCAATAACTGGCTCTCTCGCAGCCAACTCACCACCCGCCACTACCAAAATCAACAGCAGCCCATCAGCAGTAATTTAAGTTTTGGCCTCAATCACACCTTTGGTTATTTTGCCAACGACAACAGCGGCTTGGATCTCACTCTCGGCCTGCAACAGCGCAACTACAATCACATTCCCTCTGGCAATTATCAAGGCCAACAGTGGGAGTCTGGCGCTGTTTACTATTTTGCCAGCCCAGCCAATCACGCTCGCTGGGCTGCGGCCTTAACGTTGCAAAAATTCAACGCCTCAGAGACCTTTTACAACAGCGTCAGTCAACAATTCGACCTCAGTTACGGCCAGTGGCAATGGCAACAACTGCAAGGCACCCTCGCTCTACAATGGCAAAAAAACCTCTACCCCAACACCGCCAGACAGCTCAACGAAACCTACACCTTACTCAGCGTAAACAGCCACTACACACTCAGTAACCACTGGCAACTTGTCAGCACCCTCAGCAGCGGTCAATACCAACCCAACAACGACACCCCTCGCTCCCTACTCAACGCCTATTTAGGGCTGAAAATTCAGCTGTAGGCCAGCCCGTTTTTTTGTGAACAGCATCACGTTTTTGCCCTCCGAAAGAAAAAAATCAGATTGAGCGTCAACCCTTTCACCCTCTGTCACGATGTAAGAGGGGAACAGAGAAACACCTCACACTATTTCATCAGGAGCGACACAATGAAATTAAAAACCTTAGCACTGCTCATCGGATTGAGCACCGGAGCCACTTTACTGACCGCCTGTGGCGGCAGTACATCAAGCGCCACCGATCCACTCAGCAGCATCACAACCTTGCAAGGCAGCGTCTTTAAAGGCCCGATTGATGCGGCACAAATTCAACTCATGGACATGCAAGGTACGATAATTTCTGACGTACAGAGCAACAACGGCACCTTTAGTATGCCGAACCTCACCACCCTGCCCGAGGTGATCTTTATCAAAAGCGCGGGCGGCAACTACACCGATGAAGCCACCAGCCAAACTGCCAACTTAAGCATGCAACAAGGTTTGCAAGCGGTCTTTACCAAAACCGAATTGATGGCCATCTTGGCCAACAACGAGTTTATTACGCTGACCCCAGAAACCACCCTTTTGGCTGAATTAGCCCGCAGCAAAATGGCTGCTGGCAGCACGCCTCAACAAGCCATTGATGATGCCAAAACCTTAATCGAAGCCCAACTGCTGCAAGGCACCGACCCCACCAGCACCATGGCCAGCAGTGACACCCTGCTGCGCACCGGCAATCTCACCACCGCTCTGCCTGCCAACAACAGCGAAGCCTTGGCTCGCAACCGCGCCATCTCGTTCTCTTATGAAACCAAAAACCTAGGCCTCTCTCCCGAGCAAGTCTTTGAGTTGATTCAAAAGCGCGGCGAAGACTTGAAAGACGGCAGCCTTGACGGTGTTGCTCAGGGCAATCCTCTGGCAATCACCCCAACAGACACCCAAAATCCCGTGGTCGCATTGGATCAAGAAGACCAGCGCACCAACTACGGTCAAGCCCGTGGACAGCTGCTACAAAACACCATTTCTCGTCTCAGCAGTGGCAATCTTTCCGCAGCGGAACAAGCCCAGTTATCACAACAAATCGGCATGGATCCCACCGCCTTACAACAAAATCAGCAACAAACCCAACAACAAAACCAAGACGCACTGCAAATCACTCAAGATCTGCTGGCCGCTACCAACCTACCTGCGTTTAAACATCTGCCGGTGATGACCGATGAAGACGGTGTGGCCAACGACGGCAAAGCCACCTATACCTTGAGCGCAACAGACAACGTCAATGTCATCATTGACACACCCAACGGCAGCTGGACAACGCCCATGATGCGTTACAACAATTCTCAACTGCCACCGCTGATTCGGGCGCAACGCGGCGATGTGATGTCCCTCAATCTAAACAACAACCTCGCCGAAGAGAGCACCGTTCATTGGCACGGCTTCAAAATCCCCGCCATTCAAGACGGTAACCCCGACCTGCCCATCGTTTCTGGCGGTCAGCATCAATACCAATTCACTCTGGATCAACCGGCCTCTTCACTCTGGTTCCATCCTCACCCACACAAACGCACCGCACACCAAGTCTATTTTGGTCTGGCCGGTACGTTCATTATCGAAGATGCGGTCAGCCAAACTCTGGAGACCAACAAAGAACTGCCCAGCGGTGCCTTTGATGTGCCTCTGATGGTACAAGATCGTCGTTTTGATGTGGATAACGGCAACGGTCAACGCAACTTGCTTTATATGGATCAACCACAAGATGCCAATGGTATGTACGGCAATGTGGTCTTAGTCAACGGCGTTGAATTGCCGAAATTCGAAGTGGCCACTCGCCAGTATCGCTTCCGTCTCTACAACGTTTCTAACGCTCGCAGCTACGATTTCGCTCTGAGTAACAGCGTACGCTTTATGCAGATCGGCACCGACGGTGGACTTTTACCCTCTCCAGTCTCTGTTACACACCTCACACTGGGGCCGGCAGAACGAGCTGAAATTGTTATTGATTTTTCCAGCTTTGCGGTAGGCGAGAAAGTAATGCTGATCAGCAAACCCTTTAGCGGCGGCATGATGGCCATGGGCAACCAAGGCAGCACAACAAGTACACCCCCTGCAAACGGCGCAGCTCTGGACATCATGCGCTTTGACATCGCTCGTCAAGAGGTGGATGACATCACCCTCTACAGCAACCTACCTGCAAGCGCTGAAATCAATACCCGCATTGATCCAGCCACCATCAGCACCACTCGCAGCTTTGTCATGAGCATGATGGGCGGTCAAGGCGGCGGCATGGGCAACCAAGGCGGCACTGGAACTCAAGGCGGCATGAGCTTTACCATCAACGGTAAAAGCTTCGACATGACCCGCATTGACGAGTACGTCACCGCCAACGCCAGCGAAATTTGGGAGATTCGTAATATGTCTCCCATGGCTCACCCTTTCCACGCTCACGCCATTCAATGGCAGATCTTGGATCGCAACGGCGTAGCAGCCAGCGGTGCCGATCTCGGCTGGAAAGACACTGTATTGGTACAACCCGGTCAGACCGTACGCTTTATCGGTCAATTTGAACCGGTCAACGTCGGTGACTACATGTACCACTGCCACATCTTGGAACACGAAGACGCTGGCATGATGGGCATGTTTAAAGTTCTCGCTCCTGGTGAAACCGTTCCAGCTGGCGACAGCGCCATCAATAACGGCGGTACTCAAGGCGGTATGGGTAACCAAGGAAACACACCGACTCAAAGCGGCATGGGCACCCAAGGCGGCGGTATGAATCAAGGCAGCATGGGTAATATGGGAGGCGGCATGGGCGGTATGTAACCTCCAGCAGACAAAGCCCAGCAAAATTATTTGCTGGGCTTTTTTTATGCACAAAAAATAACGCAAAGTTAAACCATCAAATAAAACAATTCACATCCATCTCCACGCAAACCTTTTTTCTGCCGTACTCATCCCTCTTTTATTTGCGAATATGAAAAATAAAATCTTCCTGAGACTGAGTTCGAAGCAACAGCTTATGCCCCGTCTGCACACAAAATGACTCGATGTCCTTCAACGATCCGGGATCGCTGGTCAACACCTCAAGCACATCTCTATTTTTGAGATTGGCCAGCGCCGTTTTGGTACGCATAATAGGCAATGGACAATTCAGACCTCTGGCATCCAGAGTTTGCTTAACTTCATAACTCATAATGACCTCCTTACACAAACAATAGTTGACCGGTCAGTCAATATTGATACAAAAATTTTAATCGCTGTTTTCAATACGAATAGATTTAATTGCCCCTCCCAACTGTTGAATCACATCGGGATCATTACGGGACTTGGCCAATAAAATAATGCCTTCAAAATAGGCCAACATCGCTTGCGCGGTTAAGTCTGTATTCAGTGGCTCAATGGCCGAAGTCTGCACCGCCTCAACCAGCGTCTGCGCAAACTTCCTTTGGATTTTTTCAAATACCGCGCTCAATCTGGCACGCAACACGTCGTCGCGTGTACTTACTTCCAAGGCCAGATTACCAAACAGACAACCGGGCATACGCCCATCAATATCCTTAGTGGCTTTTTGCCAGTAATACGCACCATCAATCAAATACTCCAAACGCTCCATCGGCAACAGTTGTGGGTCAAAGGCCTCTTGGACAAAACCCGTCGCCCACTCTTCGGCCATACTGTCGATCACCGACAACGCCAAATCGCGTTTGGAAGGGAAAAAATGATAGAAGCTGCCCTTTTGCACCTTAGCAAGTTCACAGATCTGTTTGATGCCAATGTCTGCGTAATTGTTACTGTGGAACAGTTCACGCGCCGTCAGCAAAATACGTTCTCGGGTATCAACAGCAGCAGAAGTTCTCATGGTTGAGAATTATAGTTGACCAGTCAGTCAAGTCAATCACCTTTTTTTTGTGTTTTTCATCACACTGACCCGCCTCAATAAAAAATCCTTTCCCATTTGTGTCAACCTATTTGCCATTCGCAACGATGTACAAATACACTCACAAGTTTTACCCGCACCCTTCCAAAACACCAAAGGATCAACAGATGAAACGCAGAGATTTTTTATTTGCCTCCGCTGCTGCGGTAAGCCTCCCTCTAATGGGCTGTAAAATGGGCAATAACAACGGCGGCACCGTCAACGCCAACACAGGTGCACTGAAACCGCTTCGCATCCCTCAACTGATGACCGGCACCCAGTTCGATCTCAACTTGCAAACGGGCAGCATGGAATTTATCGCCGGTCTCAGCACCCCCACCTTCGGCATCAACAGCAGCTATTTAGGACCGGTGATCAAAGTACGAAACGGTGAAAACCTCAATTTCAATGTGCGCAATAACCTCAATGAAACCGCCACCCTGCACTGGCAC
>JAUZRS010000123.1 GCA_030950195.1 Gammaproteobacteria bacterium
TAACATCGCCGAGTGCATCCGCAAAAACGTCAATGTAATTCAAATTGATCTGGACAAAGAAGGCTTGCAGATGTTCGCCGACAACCGTTTTGATTATGTCGTCATGACCCAATCGTTACAGACCATGCACGTACCGGATCGGCTGATGGATGAAATGTTGCGCATCGGCCAACAAGCGGTGATCTCTTTTCCTAATATGGGACACTGGAAAAGTCGTTTTCATCTGGGTCTGCTAGGCCAGATGCCTAAGACCCCCGCTCTGCCCCACGAGTGGTACAACACCCCCAACATTCATCTTTGTACCCTGCACGATTTTGAGCAGCTCTGTGAGCAGCACAACGCCAAGGTACTAAAACGGGCGGTCTTAGACAATCGCCACCGCTCCACCCTACGCACCCGTCTGTTGCCCAACTTGTTTGGCCAGATTGCCCTCTATCGCTTCCAGAAAAACAACCTCACCCCTGCGGAAACCTCATGCTGATCGTCATCTCCCCAGCCAAGACCCTTGATCTCAAACCCAGTCCGATCCAAAAACAGAGCCAACCGACGCTGCTTGAGCACTCCCAGCAGCTCAACAATCGCCTACGCCAACTCTCCGCTTTGGACATCAGCGAGCTGATGAAGGTCAGCAGTAACATCGCTGAACTCAATTTTGAACGCAACCTCGCATGGCAAACTCCCTTTGATCTCAACAACGCCAAACAGGCGCTGTTGACCTTTAAGGGCGATGTTTACACCGGCCTTAACGTGGAGAGTTTTTCTGCTGATGATCTCGATTATGCTCAGCACCATCTGCGTATTTTATCAGGACTCTACGGTCTGTTAAAACCGTTGGATTTGATGCAAGCTTATCGTTTGGAGATGGGCAGCCGTCTCAGCACCAGCCGAGGCAAAAACCTCTACCAATTTTGGGATCAGATTGTCACCGATGAGTTAAACTCGGTTTTTCAAACAGAAAATGAAAAAGAACCTCTTTTAATCAACCTTGCTTCCAATGAATATTTCAAAGTGATCAAAAAATCGAACTTGAAAGCCAAAATCATCACGCCTATTTTTAAGGAGTATAAAAACGGCGACTATAAAATCATCGGCATCTACGCCAAACGAGCACGTGGTCTGATGAGCCGTTTTATTATTCAGAACCGCATTGCAAACGCGGAACAAATCAAGACCTTTAGCCATGAGGGGTATGCCTTTAACGCCACCCTCTCTTCTGAATCCGAATGGGTTTTTAGTCGCAATCGAACACTGGACTGAACATGAAATTAACTTTAACCGTGGTTGTGAATGGCGATGCCATTCTGGATTACGACCGTAACAGTGTCACTATACCACCTCGTCAACAAGAGTACCTACTCAGCTTAGATGGCAAAATGTCAAAGGGCATTGAGTTGGAAGGTGAATTTTTCCGTGATCCAAATGCGCTGCAACGGGGGCGTTTTATCGCCAATCACATGATTCAATCGTTGCTGTACGAAAACGATCAGATCGCCTCCGCCTGTTGTGCCTATCTGGCTGAACGGCTGCCACAGTTGCAACAGGTGATCGCCACAGAAAACGATAAACAGGTGGCCATCGAACTGGTCTTTGACCGCCCTTACCAGCACCAACAAGAGGTGCAGTTCGTGCGCCCAGAACAGCTTAACTGAGGGTCGATGGCTCCAACCAAAAACGCACCTTCTCCGTCAGTTGATTGCGTTTGAAGGGCTTGGCCAAATAGTCGTTCATGCCCGAGGAAAAACAGCGTTCAATGTCCTGTGGCATCACATTGGCAGTCAGAGCCACAATAGGCACCGCCTCACGTTCACCGTTCTGCTCTTGCAATCTCATATTCTCTGTTGCTTCATAACCGTCCATCTCAGGCATCAGACAATCCATCAGCACCAGATCATAAATCTTGTCCGTAAACGCCTCCAGTGCTTCGCGGCCATTATTAACCACCGTGACGTTCAGTCCTTTGGACTGCAAAATTTTGCGCGTGGTCATCTGATTAATCACCACATCCTCCACCAGCAACACCTCGCCTTGCAAACTGCTGTTATCATCCGTGCTCACTGGAGATGGCAATAACGCCACCTGTGGATCAATCGACAGCGGCACACTGAACCAAAAACGACTGCCCACGCCCACTTGACTGGAAACGCCAATTTCACCGCGCATCAAACTCACCAGCTCTTTACAGATCGCCAAACCCAAACCTGTACCGCCGTAGATTCGAGTGGTGGAGCTGTCCACCTGAGTAAATCGTTGAAACAGCACATCTTGCGCACTGGCTTCAATGCCAATGCCTTGATCCGTGACCTCAAACAGCAAAATCAACTCGCGCCTGTGAGTGGCCTGCAACGAAACTGAAAGCAAGACCTCCCCTTCACTGGTAAACTTAATCGCATTACTAAGCAAATTATTCAACACCTGACTCAAACGGGAGGCATCACCCAATACTCGGCTCGGCAGTTTTTCATCCAGCTCATAATTTAAGATCAGCCCCTTCTTTATTGCCAGCGGTACCATTACCCCTGCAACCCCCTCACAGACCTCATTCAGATCAAAAGAGAGCTGTTCCAGCTCAACCTTATCCACCTCCAAGCGGGACAGATCCAGAATGTCATCCAACAATTTGAGTAACGACTCCGCCGAGTTCTGCGCCAAGGTGACGTAGGCGCGCTGCTGATTTTCCAGTGGCGAGGCATCCAGCAACTGCAAAGTACCCAACACGCCGTTCATGGGTGTGCGTACTTCATGGCTCATATTAGCCAAAAACTGCGTTTTGGCTCGATTGGCCGCCAACGCTTCATCCCGTGACCGACGCAGCCCTTCCACCAACTCATCATTCTGAAATTGCAACCGCAGCGAACTGTCCAAGGCTTTATGCAAATGTTCGGTGCCACTGACAATAATCAACACCAGCAACCAGGTCATCACCCCCAGACTGATGCCCACCTGATTGCCCTGAAAAAAGAACATCGCCCCCAAAGGAATGATCACCGGAAGAGAAAAAGAGTAAAACACCTTCGGTACCGGTGACATCAGTGGCATCCCGCCCACAGCCATCCCTACCAATACAAAAGCGACAAAGACCATATGCAGGGGCGAATCCAAAATAAACAGCAATCCTCCCGCAGTGCTCCAAGCCAACCCCATCAAAAAAGCACCCCATATGGCGCGTTTCAACCACCTGTCAACAGAGCATGAATCAGGACGATGGTAGTGCATCAACCAAAAGACAATGCGCATCCCGCTAACCAGCAAAACATAACCGATCCAGAGAGAGATCCAGAGATGCTCCACTTGATCCCAAATCACAAACACCAGCAGCAGCGCATCAATCAAAGCAATCAGGTAACCGGCCAACCCCTGTTTGTAGAGCATTCCGACCTTAATGCCATGAATGGTGCGTTCATGTTCCGCATTCAGCAATGTCGTTGTCATCAGTACAGCATCTCACTCATATCCCAACTTAAACTGAACCATACTGTTCAGTACCCCGCATCCAACGTTGAATCAACGGCTCTACCCCTTCGGGGAACTCAGCCCGCATCCACAACGCCAGCCGTTTAATTTCTGGCAATAACGCGGCATCCCGCTGCAGGTCAGCAATCATAAACTCTACCAACCCCGTCTGACGTGTACCTAACACTTCACCCGGTCCACGCAAGCGCAGATCTTCTTCAGCAATTTCAAAACCGTCGTTCGTCGCCCGCATCACCGCCAACCGCGCCCGCGCTGCTTGACTCAAAGGTGCTTTGTAAAGCAGCAAACAACTGCTCGCTACTGCCCCACGCCCGACCCGACCGCGCAATTGATGCAGTTGCGACAGCCCCAAACGCTCGGCATTTTCAATGATCATCAAAGAGGCATTAGGCACATCCACCCCCACCTCGATCACCGTGGTCGCCACCAGCAGATCCAACTCGGCGGCCTTAAACTGCGCCATCAATGCGGTTTTCTCTTTTGCCTTCATCCGGCCATGAATCAAACCGATACGGCAACCCAGCAGCGCCTCACGCAAATATTCAGCAATCGCCTCTGCCGCTTGGCACTGCAACAGCTCCGACTCTTCGATCAAGGTGCAGACCCAATACACTTGCCGCCCTTGCAAGCAAGCCTGTGCCACCCGAGCCATCACCTCATCACGGCGCGCCTCGCTGATCGCCACGGTTGTCACCGGCATTCGCCCAGGCGGCAACTCATCAATAATAGAGCAATCCAGATCCGCATACGCAGTCATGGCCAAGGTTCTTGGAATCGGCGTGGCGGTCATAATCAACTGATGTGGATAGAGATCATTGTGAACCCCCTTCTCTCTTAATGCCAGTCGTTGATGCACCCCAAAACGGTGCTGCTCATCGACAATGGTCAAACCAAGTCGAGAAAACTGCACCGCCTCTTGAAACAGAGCGTGTGTCCCCACCACCAACGACACCTCGCCAGAGACGACCTGCTCTTCGGCTTCTCGCCGCGCTTTCAGTCCCAAACGACCGCTGATAAACGCCACCTTCAACCCCAAGGGCTGCAACCACGCACAGCAATTTTTCGCGTGCTGCTCCGCCAGCAGCTCTGTGGGTGCCATCAAGGCCACTTGATAACCCAGCTCAATGGCCAACAGTGCCACCGCCACCGCCACCACCGTCTTACCCGACCCCACATCGCCTTGCAGCAGACGCAACATCGGTTGGCTCAAGGCCAGATCGGCGCGTAACTCGGCAATCACTCGCTGCTGAGCGGCGGTCAATCGAAACGTCAAGGAAGCAATAAACGCCTCTAATAAATACCCTTTGGTCTTTAAGGTCGGTGCTTTTTGCTGCTGCGCCACCACTCGCAGCGCGGTCAAACTCAAGTGATGCGCCAACAGCTCTTCGATCACCAAGCGCTGACGCGCCGG
>JAUZRS010000124.1 GCA_030950195.1 Gammaproteobacteria bacterium
CCTGTTCCAGTTCTTGCTCACGCATCTGGCCGTGGGCAACGCGAATCTGCGCTTCGGGCAGTAGGGCTTCGATTTGGCGGGCGATGAGGTCAATGCTTTTAACCTCGTTGTGCAGAAAATAGATCTGTCCACCACGCGCCAACTCTCGCCGACAAGCCTCTTCGATCAGTTCATCTTGCCACTGACTGACAAAGGTTTTAATCGCGTGTCGGTGTGCCGGTGGAGTGGCGATAATTGAGAGGTCGCGCATCCCCGCCAAGCTCATATTCAGGGTTCTCGGAATGGGGGTGGCGGTGAGAGTGAGAATATCCACTTCGGCACGCAGGGTTTTGAGTTGCTCTTTGTGGCGTACCCCAAAGCGGTGCTCTTCATCTATGATCACCAGCCCCAGATTTTTGAATTTGATCGATTTTTGCAGCAGTTTATGGGTGCCAATGATGATGTCCACTTTGCCCTCGGCTAGGGCTAAGAGGCTGTCGTCTTGCTGTTTTTTACTGCGAAAACGGGACAGGGACTCGATGCGGAAAGGCCAGTCGGCAAAGCGGTCGAGAAAATTTTGATAATGCTGCTGTGCCAGCAAGGTCGTTGGCACCAAGATGGCCACTTGCCGACCGCCGTTGGCGGCGGTGAAGGCGGCACGCATGGCCACCTCGGTTTTGCCAAACCCCACATCACCGCAGACCACCCGATCCATTGATTGGCTCTGTCTCATGTCGGCTTGCACGGCGTTGATGGCGGTCAATTGATCGGGGGTTTCTTCAAAGGGGAAGGCTTCGGCAAACTGCATCTGTTCCGTTGGGCTGATCTTAAAACCGTGTCCGCCACGAGAGGCGCGTTGAGCGTGAATTTCCAGTAGTTCGGCGGCGACATCGTGAATTTTTTCAGTGGCTTTGCGTTTTACTTTTTGCCACTGTTCACCACCCAGTCGGTGCAGCGGCGCGTTGTCGGGGTTGGAGCCGCTGTAGCGAGAGATCAGGTTGAGTGCCGAAACCGGCACATAAAGTTTGTCCTGTTTGGCGTATTCGAGCAACAGAAATTCGGTTTCTAGGCCGCCCACCTCAAGGGTCACCATGCCGCTGTAACGCCCAACGCCGTGGTCGATGTGAACCACCGGCGCGCCGAGGTGCAGATCGGTGAGGTTGGCGATGACCGCATCGGCATCCCGAGTTGGACGACGACGGCGATTTTGGCGTACTCGCTCACCGAGCAGCTGTGATTCGACAATGACCGCAACGCCTGCTGTTGGCAGCTGCAAACCCTCTTCTAAACTGCCTTCGGCGAGATAGAGAGTGCCTTTGGCGTTGAGAAACCACGGCCAACTTTTGCTCAGTTTGGGGTTGAGTTGGTTGTCGCGCAGCAGTTCCAGTAGCGCCTCGCGCCGTCCGGCGGATTCGGTCAGCAGCAGCACTTTGCCATCGAATTCGTTTAAGAACTCTTTTAGTGCTGCTAAGGGGGATTCAGCGCGGCTGTCGATGGCCAGTTTGGGTGGCAGTTCGCTGGCGAAGTTGTGGCCGTTTTCCTGTTTAAAGCTCTGGAGAGAGAGACTTTTATTCAAGATGAGAGTCAGCTCTTCGTTGGGCAGAAAGAGCTGGTTGGGATTTAGAAGGGGACGCTCTGGGTCGTGGCGGCGCTGTTCAAAACGGCTGTTGAGTTGTTGCCAAAAGAGTTCGGCGGCGCTTTGACATTCGTCGAGCGCCAGAGTAAGGGTGTTGTCAGGCAGGTAGTCGCTCAGTTGTGAGAGCCGTTCAAAAAAGAGCGGCTGATAATATTCAATTCCAGCAGGGGCGATGCCGTTGCTGACATCACGATAAATGGGCGAATCGTTAGCCACTACATCAAAGCGTTCTCGAAAGGCGCTGCGAAAACGTTTGATCGCATTTTCGTCGAGGGGGAATTCTCGCGCAGGCAAGAGGTGAATCTGTCTGACTTTTTCCAGACTGCGCTGATCTTCGGGGTTAAAGGTGCGAATGGTGTCGATTTCGTCATCAAACAGGTCGATGCGATAGGGGGTTTTGCTGCCCATGGGAAACAGATCTAAGAGGCTACCACGCACGGCAAATTCGCCTTGCTCCATCACTTGGGTAACGAGGCGGTAACCGCTTTTGTCCAGTTGCAAGCGCATCTGATCCAGATCAATGACTTCACCCACTTCCAACATCAGTGAGTGGGCGTTGAGATAGTCGATGGGCAGAAGACGCTGCATTACGGTGGCCACCGGAGCGATCAAAATGCCTTGTTTGAGCTGCGGCAGACGGTAGAGGGTCTCTAAGCGTTGCGAGACGATTTCTCGATGGGGGGAGAAATGATCGTAGGGCAGGGTTTCCCAGTCGGGGTAGATCAGGGTGGGATGCTGCTCATCAAGAAAGAAGCTCAGGGACGCGTGTAGGCTTTGAGCGGTTTTCATGTCGGGGGTGATGACCAACAGAAGACCGTCGTGGCTGTGTGCTGCTTCGGCAATGGCCAGCGCTGAGGCGCTGCCGTAGAGTTGACCCCATGACGGCTGTTGGAGGTGGTTGGGGTTGACAAGCAGAGAGATGGGTTTTACTGCTGCCATGAGACGTGCCTGCGCGAAAAAAAGGGGGCTATTGTCCCACAATTGGCTGTTTGGGCAAGTCTATTGGTCGGATGGCTTTGGTTTATGGCAAGAAAGCCTTATTAGTGTGTAACATCAGTTATTTGATTGGAACTGGGTGGATTGAGCCGTTAATGGGGATACAAAATAAGCGTTATTTATTAGAGTTGGAACAGTCAAGTGTAATTTTATAAAAGGGTCAGCCATGCCAGAGCCATTTAAAGCGGTTTTTAATCAAGAATTGATTGCCATTATGGCGCATCATTTTCAACGTCAGTGGGCGGATTTTGATCAGGAGGGTTTTGTGAATATTGCCTCTCATGATATAGAGACGTTGGAGCTAAAAGCCCGTTCTCAGCAGATCGTAACAGCAATGTTGGAATACCTGCCGAAGGATTTTCAGCTTACAGGTGAGTTGTTATTAAAGACATTAAGTCCGTCTGTGGAGCCGGGTGTTTTTCCGCAGAAAAGCGATGATCAGGGGCTTTCTGGGTGGGCGATTATGCCTTTGGCTGATTATGTGGGCTTGTATGGACAAGACCATTTTGAGCTTTCCATGACGCTGCTTAAAGCGCTGACGCAACGTTTTTCATCGGAGTTTGGCATCCGTTTTTTTCTGCTGAAGCAGCCTGAAAAGACCTTGGCTGTTTTAAAACTGTGGTGCAGTGATCCAGATCGACATGTGCGGCGTCTGGTGTCGGAAGGCACGCGGCCTCGGTTGCCGTGGGCAACGCGGTTGCCGCTGTTTATCAAAGACCCGTTGCCGGTTTTGGCGTTGTTGGAGCAGCTCAAAGACGATAAGGAGGCTTACGTTCGTCGTTCGGTGGCCAACAACCTTAATGACATTGGTAAGGACAACCCTGCTGCACTGTTGTCGCTTGTGGAAGATTGGATAACGGAAGCGAGCAAAGAGCGGCGGCAGTTGATTCGTCATGCGTGCCGCAGTTTGATCAAACAGGGTGAGCAGAGAGCGCTGCGATTACTGGGTTATCGAGCCTTAAAATACAGACGGTTTGAGTTGGATCTACAGACACCGAATGTGGTGCTGGGTGAAACCCTGACGTTTTCAATTTTGCTTGATTCTGATGCGTCGAAGGCACAGCCGCTCATCATTGATTATCGAATTCATCATTGCAAGGCAAACGGTAAAACGACGGCCAAAGTGTTTAAGTGGCGCACGACGATCTTATCCTCAAAAAAGACCGTGCGACTGACAAAAAATCATGCGATTCGAAAAATAACCACGCGCCGTTATTATGCGGGAATTCATCGTTTGGAGGTGTTGCTGAATGGGGTTTCTGTTGGGGAAAAAGAATTTTATCTACAGGTGTGATGGAGTCTCTGTCGGTGCGCTTTGATGACGAACGGAACTTGCCGCAAGTTACGGAGTCTTGGTCACTGTTATTGGCTTTGTGGCGCGCTGGATTTTATCTTACGAGATTGGGTCTGAGTGTGTTATAAAATGGATTGTATGGCTAACTTGCCGCTAAAATGCACATTTTTAACGGAAAAATCATGAAACATGCATTAACACCTCAGGATAAAATTTTTTCTGAATTGTCTCAAACGACGACACATCTCTGTTTGAATGTTGCAGATGAACATCGTGTTTTGCTGGTGAAAGCGATTGAGGCGGCGTGGTTGTTGGAGCAGAATCAGAGGGTGTTGGTCAGCAGTTTGAGGGTGGCTTTTCGGCTAAAGAATTTGGGTGCCGATGAGGAGACTTTGATGGCGGCTTTGTTCAGTGCGCCGTTGATGGAGCAAGAACAGTCACTGGATTTCATCGCGCAAGAGTACGGTGAGACGGTGGCGGCGTTGGTGAAAAGCACCCGCTGGCTGCACTCGTTGGAATACGAAGAGGTACACGCGGAGGCACCCGATCAGGCCGAACGGGTGCGGCGTATGGTGTTGGCGATTGTCAATGATGTGCGCGCGGTACTGATTAAGTTGGCTTATCGTGCGCAACGTTTGCACCACCTCAATCAGGAAGATGAGGCGATGCGACATCGGGTGGCTAAGGAGACCTTGGACATCTATGCACCGTTGGCCAACCGTTTGGGTATCGGTGAGTTGAAGTGGGAGCTGGAAGATCTGGCTTTTCGTTATTTGGAGCCGTTGGCTTACAAACAGATTGCCAAAGCGTTAGAAGAGCGCCGTGAGGATCGAGAGTATTTTATCCACAGTTTTATGATCTTGTTGCAAGAAGAGTTGGACAAGGAGGGATTGGAAGGAGTTGATATCAGTGGTCGTCCGAAACACATCTACAGTATTTGGCGAAAAATGCAGAAAAAACAGATGGAGTTTAAGGAGCTGTTTGATGTCCGTGCGGTACGCGTGATGGTCAATCGGGTCTCGGAGTGTTACGCGGTTCTGGGCGTGGTACACAGCTTATGGAGGCACATTCCCCAAGAGTTTGATGATTACATTGCCAATCAAAAATCGAACGGCTATCGCTCACTGCATACCGCTGTTTTAGGGCCAGAGGGTAAGTCGGTAGAGGTGCAAATTCGCACCAGAGAGATGCACGAACACGCCGAACACGGTGTGGCGGCTCATTGGCGTTATAAAGAGGGGACACCGAACGATTCAAAGCTGGACGATGGGATCGCGGTGTTGCGTCAGTTGCTGGAGCCTGGCCAAGAGGATGATGTTTTGCTGGAGAGCTTCGACGGCGAGATGTTTGGTGATCGGGTGTTTGTTTTGACTCCCAAGGGTGAGGTTTTGGATCTGTTGGCAGGCGCTACGCCGCTTGATTTTGCTTTTCAGGTTCATACCCAGATTGGCTATCGTTGTCGAGGGGCTAAGGTAAACGGTCGTATTGTGCCGTTGGCCTATGTGCTTAAAAACGGCGATCAGGTGGAAATTTTGACCAACAGTGTGCCGAAACCGAGTCGTGATTGGTTGAATAAAAATTTGTCTTATTTGCACACCAGTCGTGCCCGTATCAAGGTTCGTGCTTGGTTTAATATTCAAGATCACGAACAGCATCTGGATGAGGGCAGGCATATTTTAGCCCGTGAGCTGAAACGTCTGAACCTGAAAAATGTTGATCTGGAAGCGCTGGTGCATCGACTGGGTTACAAAAAACAGAGCGAGTTATTGGAGGCTCTGGGGCGAAATCAGATCAATGCAGGGCATCTGGTGGAAGGCATTGAGTCTCTGTTGGCTCCGCTGGAAACAGAAGAACCCTGTCGGCCTGTGGTCTCCGCAGAGCGTTCGGTGGCCAGTGAGGTGCGGGTACTGGGGGTGGGTAACCTGTTAACGCGGATTGCCAACTGCTGTAAACCGGTGCCTTACGATGAGATCATTGGTTTTATCACCCAAGGTAAAGGGGTGACAGTGCATCGTTTTGATTGCAACAATGTGCAAAACCTCTCTGATATAGAGCAGCCTCGTCTGGTGGAGGTTTCCTGGGGTGAGGGCAAAGGTCATTATTCGGTGGACGTGAGAGTGATTGCTTATGACCGTACGGGTCTGTTGAAAGACATTACTTCGATCCTGAGCAATGAACAGATTAATGTGACGGCGTTGAACACCCATTCTGATTTTAAAAAACAGACTGCTCGTTTTCATTTTACTTTAGAAGTTTCGGATATGCGTCAGCTGGGCAGCGTGTTGCTCAAAATAGAGCAGCTGCCGAATATTTTGGAGGTGGGGCGGGAGGGTTAAGGGGCTTCTTTATAGGTGAAGCTTTTTTTAACCAAAATTTCTCCTTGGCTGTTGAGCAGCTCGACATTCCATTCGCCAATCCACTCTGGCAGCAGATCTTTGCTGGATGCACTGCGCCAGCGGCGTGATGTTACCGAAAATTCTACTTCAGCGACCACTTTGTCAGCGTAACTCCAACGATAACGCACGGTTTCACCCTGCATGCCGCGCAGTTCGGTGAAGAAAAATACGGTGTTGCTGGTGGTGTAAAAAAAGTCACTTTTGCCGGTAGGTTCTCGATTCTCAATTCCTGAGGTAAAAAAAGCGCGCCTGACGTAAGCACGTTCATCTGGACTGTTGCTGGCCGAAGGGCTGCTGGTGGCGGCGTATAAAGAGGGGGGGGTGAGCAGTAAGGCGGACAAAAAAAGTATCAGTCGCATCATGGGTTTCCTTTGAGTTGCGATAAACAGTAATTTTATTACTAAATATTAAGATTCGATTAAGATAATGCAGACAAGCATAAAACATTTTGTTGGGAAACTCATGGAGTAAATTTTGGGTCAGTCTCTCTTTGTGATGGCTGTTTTGCAGCCGTTAGGAATTTTGTGGCATGATGCGCGTCGAGGTCTTAAAAGTGCGCGTTAGTCATTTTGTGATTTTAATCTCTAAAAAAGAGATGTGAATTGTTTGGGGGCGCTGGTATCAGAGCGCTGCCAAGAATAGACTTCGCTGGTGTTTGACTGTGCTGTCGTTGCTGTGTGTGGAAAACATGAAAAGAGTATTGTTGGTCATTATTACCAGTTTGTTGCCTGTGCTTGTTTGGGGGGCGCTGCCACTTTCTTCGTCACCTGAGGTGGAAAAGTTGGCGCGCCTTTCTGAAGCTGAGCGTAACCGAGAAGCTTATGCTTTGGCGTTGACGCTATTGGACGAATGGGAAGGTGATCCCCGTTTTGATCTTTATTATGGTGTGTCGGCCATTGATGTGGGGCAGTTGAGCGAAGGGATTTTTGCTTTAGAGCGGGTGTTGATGATCAATCCAAAACATTATCGCGCTCGTTTGGAGTTGGCACGAGGCTATTTTTCAGCAGGCGAAAATGATCGTTCAGCAGCAGAGTTTAAAATTGTGTTGGCGAAAAATCCTCCCGTGCCTGTTGTGCATAACATTGGCAGTTATTTATCTGCCATAGAACGTCGTCATGCAGAGGCAAAGGCGCGTCGCAAAACGGTGTTTGTGACGGGCTTTGCGATGTCGGGTTTGGGTTACGATAGCAATGTGAATGCTGCTCCTGAGACGAGCAATATTAGTACGCCACAAGGTATTGGCACCCTTGTTTCCACCTCCAGACAGACTCCAGATGCCTTTATGAGAACGGCCATTGGTGCGGGTGTGAGTAAGCTCGTGCAGTCGAGATTGGAGTTTATGGCGGATGCGCGTTACACACGGGTGGACAATCAACAGGGGTTTATTGATACGGAAAGTTTGGAGTTTCATCTTGCAGGCAGTTACAAACAAGAGCGTAATCGCTGGACTTTGGTGTTGGGCAATCGGAGCCTCAATATTGATCAAACGGCCAATCAGAATGTGTGGGCGGGAGGGTTGGCAGTGAATCATCGCTTGAATGCACGTGCGGGTTTGCATGCCTCTTTGGGTTATGCGCAGGCCGGTTTTCCAGGTCAAGTGAACCGAGATTTCATTCGTTCCCGTCTGTTTATGGGCGGGCATTACAAGCCGCTTGGAGCATTCCCACTCACCCTATCGGGTTCTGTTTATTTTGGTGATGATCGCCCCGATGAGTCGTCGGTGCTGAATTTACTTGATGCCAAGGTACTCTCTTTAAAAGGGGTGTACGGCTTAGATGTGCGGGCGAAGGTGAAGTTGAGTGCAAAGTGGCTTATGAAGGCCATGCTTCAGTATGAAAGCAGTCAGTATGAGGTGATCGATACGGTATTTAACACCTTTCGTGCAGACGACTATTGGCACGTTCAATTGGATCATGAGTGGTCGCTTATGAAGAAGTGGAGTTTGATTGGCAGTGTGGGGCGCAGTGTTAATCTATCCAATCTGGCCTTAAGAGAGTATCAAAGAAATAAATTTTCATTGAGTTTGCGTTACGATTATTAAGTTCTCTCTGAGTTCTGTGACCCATTGCTCAAAAAGTAGAATGTAATTGCTATTTTTGTGAGCAGCACAACAGCAGCAGCAAACATCTTGTCCAATAATGGCGGTAAGTTTATCTATTCACCCTTTATTGGGTCTGTTTACTGGTGTTTAAGAAAGGAGCGTCTCATGCAATCTCTCAAAAGTGGGCTACAGGCGGTGTTGTTATCTCTGCTGCTGTTTTCCAGTGTGAGCTGGGCGGCTTCTGAGAGTGTTGGACGGGTTATTGTCAGCCGTGGTGAGGTGGTGGCAGAACAGTTTGATGGCGTTGTGCGTGTTTTGAAACGCCGTGCCAAAATTTTTGCAGGTGATACTTTGGTCACCGGTAAAAACGGTCGAGTGCAGATTCGTTTTTCTGATAAGGGGTTGCTGGAGTTGCAGGCCAACACCCGTTTTTTGATCGAAACCTATCATTTTGATGAGGATTATAGAAAACGTGCCGCCAGTTACAGCTTGCTTAAGGGTGGCATGCGTACGGTGACGGGGTTGATTGGTCAAACCAATAAAAAGAACTACAAGGTGGAGACACCGGTGGCCACCATTGGTTTGCGTGGGACGCACTGGGGCGCACATTGGTGCGAGTCGGAATGTGTTTCAGCAGCGGGGGTTAAGTTGGAAGCCGGACTCTACGGCGGCGTGGTGAATGGCGGCGTGATCGTAACCAATTCAGGTGGCGAAAACAGCTTCAGTGGCGATGAGTATTTCTTTGTTGCCAATTCAAATGCATTGCCTAGAGCGCTTACAAAACCGCCTGGGGTTGTGTTTGCAGACGGTGCTCCGAGTAACAGCGCTCAATCTGAAAACCGTGATGGTGATTCTGAGCGTGGAGAAAACCGCAGTGAAGATGAGGGTTCAGACTCCTCGCAGGAGGCTAACTCTAATGATGATTCTCATTCAACGGAGCGTGGTTCTGATGAACCAGCGGATTCTGACGCAGGTTCTGATGCTCAGGTGAGTGAGTCTGCTGAAAATCAAGACAACGCTGTATCGACGGAATCTGCTCCCACCTCGGAAAGTAGTGATCATGATAATGACGTTGAGGCACCAGCCACTTCGGAGGCTTCAGCGTCGACAGAAAAAAATGATTCATCGGATGATGTTATGCCTGACTCTTTACAGCCTCCAGATGAAAGTGATGACCATGACGCTCGTCATGATTTAGAACAGAGTCAGCCGGATGTGGAGGAAGAGTTGAACAACTCCGGCACCTCCTCTACAGATGATGTTGAACTGGACGATGAGTCAGATTATCTGGACAACAAGGTGGTGGATGCACCCAAGTCAGCCGGTGTGGTGACGGTTCATCGTCCCCAAAATCAAGCGGCATCAACTTCGGTGCTCTCTGTTGCAAAGGGTGATGATCTTAAAGTGAGCAACAGCGGTATTTTGGAAAAGGCCGATATCAGTGCTACGGGTTTCAATTTGGATAGAAATGGCAGCACAAACTCTGATGCTTCGATGATGTCAGTGGGGGATGCCGATGTGTATTGGGGGCGTTGGCAGAATGGCTTTAAGGTTGAGGACGGTTCAAATAATCTTCAAGAAAGCTCTGGATCAATGCTGTACATCTACACACCTGATATGACACCCATTGAAACGATTACTTCAAAAACCGGTGTTGTGCAGTTTAATCATGTGGGTGGACCCTCAGCGGTGGATGAATTGGGTGGCGCGGGTTCTATGAGTGGTTCATCGGTTACGGTGAACTTTGGTTCGCAAACCGTGGATTCGGCTCATTATCAACTGAATATGGACAGTGGCCGCGAGTACAGTGCAGGTCTAGATGCCGGTTCTGTGAGTTTAAGTGAGGCGATGGCAGGTAATATGTCCCTCAGTGGTACCTGCACGGGGGTGGATTGTGGTGCTGTTGGCACTGCGGTGACCGGTACGGCAGGTTTGGGTTTCGTTGGCAGTGATGTCCAAGGTGCGATTAGTAATATTGGTTTGCAGGACGCTAATGGAGGGCGGGGGGTAACGGCGGTGGGTGTGTTTGAAGCGCAGCCGTAAACGCTCAAGTCCCTTCCCTATCAACTAAGGCTCCTAAGGGAGCCTTTTTTATTTGTTGGTGTGGGTGTAGATCCCTTGCCACTCTTTTGGCAGTGAGGTCACTCTTTGGGCGGCCATGCGTTCTAGGTAGATCTCATATATGCGTGTGTTGGGGTATTCTTTCAGCAGTTTTTTGAATGCTTTACGTGCATCCACCCAGTGTCGGTCAAGGTAGAGTTGGCGAGCGTAACGGTATTCTGTCAGCTCTTTTTTTAGCGCTTTGCTGGCTTCTTGTTGCCTGCAAAGGGGCTGATAAATCTTCACTGAGCTGCTTTTTCCTTTGACCTGCACAATGTCCAGCGGTCGAAAGAGATACTCTTTTTGGTCTTTTTGAGTGGCGGCTCCGACAATCAAATCAACGCCGTAAAATTTGGTCAAGGCTTCCAATCGAGAGCCTAAATTAACGGAATCTCCCAACACGGTGTAGGCACGTCGGTAGCTGGAACCCATGTTGCCGACGCTCATAATGCCGCTGTTAAGGCCGATGCCGATGGTGATGTCAGGTAGGTCTTGTTTGCGAAAATCGGCTTTGAGTTTTTCCACCGCTTCCAGCATTAAAAAGGCGGCTTCCAAGCCGTGCTGGGCGTGTTGTTTGTCGTTCAGAGGTGCGCCCCAAAATGCCATCACCATATCACCGACGTATTTGTCGATGGTGCCGTGATTGTCGAAGATGATTTTGGTCATCGGGGTTAGGTACTGGTTTAACATGTCGGTCAGTTGCTGTGGTGAAAGCCCCTCGGAAAGGTGGGTGAAATTGCGAATGTCGGCAAACAGCACGGTCATTTCTAATCTTCGACCTTCAAAGCCATAATCTTCCTCACTGTGAACCATTTTATCCACCAAGGAAGGGGGGATGTACTGGCCGAACATCTCTTGCAGCAGGTTACGGCTGCGGTTCTCACTTAAAAAGCCGTAGAGGGCATTGAGGGCGGTCAAAAAGAGAATGGTCAGCAGAGGCAAGACAAAATCGGTGGCCAACTGTTCGGCGTACCACAACCAGAGGTTTAAACTGGCTAGAATCAGCGTCAGGAGTGTACTAAAACTCAGTTGCCATAATGCGCCCATAAAGGGCAACAGAAGAGCCAATAAAATACCAATGGCCAAAAGAATAATGAAGTTACTGCCTTTGGCCCAGACCGGTTCTTGAGGTATTTTCTGATCTAAAATGCCTGCGATGACGTTGGCGTGTACTTCAACTCCTGGAAAAGAGCCTGCTAACGGGGTGCTGCGAAAATCGAATAGACCTTTGGCGCTGGAGCCGATCAGGGCAATTTTATCGTTCAGCAAGCTGGGCAATACGGTGCCATTGAGAATGTCAGTGGCAGAGATGTAAGTAAAACTGGGGCTGGGGCCGCGAAAGGGGATGATGATGCGTCCCGTTTGATCGGTGGGAATATCAAACAGACCGGGCAAAGAGACCGCTTCCAGTGGTTGGTCATTTTGGATTTTAGAGGTGATTAATTCGATTTGATCCAAGAGCAGGTAGAGGCGCACCGTTTCTAAACCGAGGGAGGGGTAGAGGTCGTTATCGTGCGCCATGATAAGGTTGTAGTGGCGGAAGATGCCGTCGCTGTCCGCTTCGATGTTAAAAAATCCTGCATTGGGGGAGGCTTCAACCAAGGCGGCTAGATTACCGGTGTAAAAATTCTTACGAGCGACGTTTAAGTCCGAAGCGTGTTTGGGGTTTTTCTGTTGCAGGGGTTGGCCGAGATGACCTTTGTGATAGCCCGATTCGAGTAAGATCTCGCCTAACACAACGTCGTACTCTTTGAGTACGGCGGCTAATTTTAGATCTCCATCCAGTTCTGGTTTTAATTGTGTGAGTTGTTGTTGCAGTGCAGGGCTGATCTGTTGCGATTTGGCTTTGAGTATTTGTTCAACGGGGTTGAGTTCTTTTTCGGAAAAAACCACGTCAATGGCGGTCACGACTACGCCGTAATCTTGATGCATTTTGCGTAGCAATTCGGCCATTTTGCTCCGTGGCCAGGGCCAGCGCCCCTCTTTGCTGAGGGAGTTTTCGTCAATATCAACGATGATTACGGTATCGTGTGCTTTGGGTTCGCTTAAGGTGATGTTAAAGCGCAGGTCAAAGGCAATAAATTCCAATCGTTCGCGGAGTTTCTTAAAAAAGGAGAGCTCGGTCTGCTGCCAACTGAGAGCAATAAAAATAAAAATCAGGTTGATGCTGATGGCCAGCAGTTTGTGTCGCAGTGGTTTTGAAATCATGGTGAATGGGTTGTTTGCAACGTGATCGTGACCAAATGAAGCCATTTTAACAGTTTTGACAATAGCACAGTTTTAAGTCGATGGGATGGACGGCGATCGCTGCAGTTATGTTCCAGCTTAAAATGTCGGGTTATTGCAGCAGGAAATTCGTATAATGAGACCCCAAAGAATCTGTTTTTCAAGGAGGATGTGTCATGCGTTGGTTTTTATTGATTACTCTATTGCTGTTGGCTCTGCTGGTGTATCTGCTGACACCGTTTATTTCAGCAGGGATGAACATGCAGGAACAGCCCACAGTGTCGCTGCGTGCCGATGGCGGCAGTGCTAAAGCCGGAGTACGGCGTTTATTGCAGCGTTATCCAGCGGAAAAACTGAAAAGTGGTGAAATTTCTGATGTCTCATTGACGGTCAAGGAGTTGGAAAACGTCTTGCGCACGGCAGCCATCTTTGCCAGCAAGCAGAGCCGCATTGGCAGTGAGGTCACGTTGCTGGGAGAGAAGGTATTGGTAAAAATGTCAGTGCCAATGCAGGGTGAATTTGTCAATCTACGTGCTGAGATGTCGGCGGATGAGGAGGGGCAGCTGCGCACCGATTTTTTGCAGGTTGGTGATGACGAGTGGCCCACTTGGATGGCAGATATGTTTCTTCAACAAGGGCTTCAAAAGGCCAGTGGTCGCAGCGGGATGCAGTTGGATCGCGCCCGAGTAGAAGGCAAAAAGCTGCATTTTGCTGTTTCGCCGCTAGACAAGTGATGGCGAGGGTTTAGTTGCCATTCAACAAACGCTTCATTTGGTTGAGTTCCGATTCGGCGATGGTGAGCATCTCTAAGCTCTTTTTGGGTGCCAAGGTGCCAAGAGAGAGTTTTTGAAAGGCGGGTAGATCAATCAGGCGAGGGTGCTTGCCCATTTCAGAAGTG
>JAUZRS010000125.1 GCA_030950195.1 Gammaproteobacteria bacterium
ACCATCAGCAGAGCGGGTCTCTTTTTCAGGGGCGCTACAAAGCGATCATCGCTGAAAAAAAATCGTATCTGCTGCGCCTAAACCACCACATTGTACGCGCCCCGCAGCAAGCCGGTCTGTGCCGTTCCGCGCTGCAATGGCGCTGGAGCAGCTACCAAGCAACCTTCGGTGCTGTTGCCGCTCCCGCTTGGCTGGACGTTGTAAGCTGCCTGCACTCGTTTGGCAAACAGAACAAAAAAGCGCGTGATGCTTATCGCAGCTACATTCGCAGCCCACAAGACAGCGATGCTCTCTGGACTGAAGTACAACAACAGATCTACCTTGGCAGCCCCGCGTTTATCAAACGACTACAGAAAAAAATGGCGCAGCACCAAACAACACCGCAACACTCCTCCATGAGCCCCACCACCTCACAAAACCAAAGCGGCCTCGAAAACTACCAAAAACGCTATAAAAGCCGCAATCGAGCCATTTCCGCCGCCTATCTATCAGGCAAATACACCCTACAGGACATCGGCCATTTTTTTGATCTGCACTACACCACCGTCAGTCGCATCGTAAAACAGTACGAACAGAGTTGATCACTCCCGCGTGGCGATCAACTCTTCCGTGGAACGCGCGCAACGGATGTTCATATCAAAAGCCACATCGGCAGGAAACTCCTGAGAAATCACAAAGATCTGTGACAATTCACGACTGATCTTCGGCAGTACCTTCAATGAACTGCGCATTCTCTGCTCATCAAAAAAGGCAAAGGGTTCATCCAAAAAGAGAAATTGACCGCCCTCAATGGCGGTATTAACCAGCTCTTGCGAGAGCGCCAAACGCAACGCCAACATAATTTGCCGCTGAGTGCCGCTGGAGACCTCATCCAAGACCATAAAATCGCGCTTTTCATTAGAGAACACACGCACATTTAGATCTGCATCCACCTCTAAATGTTGATAACGACCGTCGGTTAAAGAAGGCAAACTCTCCCCAGCCATCGAACGCACATCCCGATTAAAACGCACCGCAATGTGACGACACGAACCTTCCAATAAGGCCAACGCCGTTTCACGTACCTGAATGCGCATCTCAACTTCCGCCTGTTTCTCCTCGAAAGCCTGCCGCATCCCCTGCAACTCAAGCTCACGCCGACAACGCCCTTTCTCAACCTCAATAGAGGACGCCAACTCCGAGTCTTGCTGCTGATTGCGCTCCATCGACTCATCGGATGCCACCAACAACGCCGCACTGCACTCCTGTACCACCGACAAACTGTTTTCCGGTTCTGCCAACGCCTGCGTTACACGCGCCCTCTCCGCTGCCCTCTCATCGTCTTCACCTTGCAACTCATGCAAGGCTTGGAAGCTCTGCTGAAATTTTTCCACCCCCTGCTTCTGCTCTTGCATCAAAGCGCGCAGATTTCGTTTTGCCACACCGCTGCGGCTCAGGAAAAAAAAGCCGCTCAACAGCAGCAGTAACCCCGCCGTCAAACCCCAACCCACCCACGACGCTTGCCAACCATCAACATTTTCCAGCAACCACAGCGACACTTGCTGTGCAGGCCTGCTCTCTGCCTGCTCGGTCAACAAAAACCAACCACCCAGAAAAACCGACATCAAGATAAAACTCAGCGCGACAAACCAGCGTGAACGACTCCGTTGCCCACGACACACCTGCTTACGAACGCTCAACTCGGGAATCATAAAGGCATAACCTTTAACATCCTCTTGCAATCGTTCTGCCGCACGCCGCTGCTGCTCCAGTGCGCCGCTCAGCTCATGTTGCTGCTGTTGCAAACGCGCCAACAGACCCTCCTCCAACGCCAGCTCCGTCAGCTGTTGGCTCAGCTCATCACAGCGCCCCGTGGCCGTATCCAGACTCTCCTGCTCCGTGGGCAGAGCCACTTCAATGCTCTGCGCCACCTCTTCCAAAGCGGCAATACCGGCCATGGTTTTCACCGCATGGCTGTGAGGGTGTGGCGTGGTGATTTCGCGCTGCGCTAAATAAAAGGACTCGATAAACTCCTCGTAACGAAAACCGATCAAATTACCCAACAACGTCTCACAAGCGGAAATGCCACGCGCCAAAGGTGCATCCTCATGCCCCTCTTCATTGACCTTCACCCCCTGATTATTGTCGTCATCCAGATAACGAGTCACTTGATAACGTTTGCCGTCACCGACACTGAAGGTCACCGTCACCTGACAGCGAGACTCACCCCAACGCAGTGCTTTGGAAATTTTCTCTGGTGACAAGGAAAAGGTACGCCCAAACAGAGCAAAACAGATCACCTCACCGGTGGTGCTTTTACCCGCCTCATTTTGCCCACTGATGGAGATCAAGCCTTTTTCTGGCAAATCCTCCAGCACCAATTTTTTGTATTTGAGTAAATTCTCTGCATAAACCGCATGAATAATCATTTAAGCACCTCCACACCCAGTTTACGCAGCACCAGCTCCACTGCCTGCCGATAGACCTCTTCATCAAAATCCGTCTCTGCATTGCGACGATATTCCAGCTCTGCCTGACAATACTCAGCAAACACCTTCGCCGACCCCTTCATCTTGGAACCATCCCATGTTTTATCATTTGATGACATGCTGTCCACCTATCTACGTTGTCCAAAAAAAGATCATTTCTCACTCAAACCATGCACCATTCTAGGCTAAAAACACCTAAAAAAATCAGCCTTTCAACCATTGAGCCGCTTGTTTGGCAAAATAAGTCAGAATTCCATCGGCTCCAGCACGTTTCATCGACAACAGAGACTCCAACACCACCGCCCGTTCTTCCAGCCAACCGTTCTGGCTGGCGGCTTTTAACATCGCGTACTCGCCACTGACCTGATACACATAGGTCGGCGCTTTAAACTCATCTTTAATCCGCCGCACGATGTCCAGATAGGGCATCCCTGGTTTGATCATCACCATATCCGCCCCCTCGGCCAGATCTTGCCCCACCTCCCACAGCGCCTCATCGCTGTTGGCCGGATCCATCTGATAACTCTTTTTATCCCCCCCCGCCAGATTGGCCGCCGACCCCACCGCATCCCGAAACGGGCCATAAAAGCTGGAGGCGTATTTAGCTGAATAAGCCAAAATGCGCGTATGCACATAACCCGCCTGCTCCAGTGCGCTGCGAATGGCACCGATGCGACCGTCCATCATGTCCGACGGAGCCACCACGTCGGCTCCCGCTTCGGCGTGAGAGAGCGCCTGTTGCACCAACACCTCAATGGTCTCGTCGTTCAGCACATAACCGCTCGCATCAATCAGACCGTCCTGCCCGTGGGAGGTAAAGGGATCCAGCGCCACATCGGTAATCACGCCCAGCTCAGGAAAGGCCGCTTTCACCGCCCGCACCGCCCGCTGCGCCAGCCCCTCGGGGCTATAGGCCTCTTCTGCACCTTCAGATTTAGCACTCAACGGGGTCACGGGGAAAATCGCCAGCGCCGGAATGCCCAGCGCCACCAACTCCGCCGCCTCTTTGAGCAGCTCATCAATGGAGACCCGCTCCACACCTGGCATCGACGGCACCGCCTCGCGTTTGCCCTCACCCTCCAAAACAAACAGCGGATAAATAAAGTCATCGGCTGAGAGCCGGTTTTCGGCCATCAGACGGCGAGAAAAATCATCTCGGCGCATCCGGCGTTTACGCACAGCGGGATAAGAGGCAGAGGCAACAAAACGAGAGTGGGACACGGCAGACTCCTCAGAGAATAAAAGAATATTAGGCATAACGTTGGCGCAGTTTAGCAGCCTCGTTAAAAAATGGACAAACCCAAACAATACTGGAAAGATAAGCCTCTTTTTCGGATCGCAGAAACCCCATGAAAACCAGCACAGACCACTACCAAGTTGTCGGCAATCCCATTGCCCACAGCCTCTCACCGCAGATTCATCAGCAGTTCGCCGCGCAGACTCAGCAGGCGTTGCACTACGACAAACAGTTAGTGGAGCTGGGCGGTTTTGCGGCGGCGATGGATGCCTTTATTCAGCAGGGTGGCAAAGGGGTCAATATCACCGTGCCTTTTAAACAAGACGCTTGGCAGTATGCCGATCAGCGCAGCAAGCGCGCCGAACGCGCTGGGGCGCTCAACACCCTAAAGGTCAACGCCGATGGCAGCACCTTTGGCGACAACACCGACGGTTTGGGGCTGGTTCGGGATCTGATCCAAAACCAGCACATTGCTCTCAAGGGGCAGCGCATCTTGCTTTTGGGGGCAGGCGGTGCGGTGCGTGGTGTCTTGCAACCCTTGTTAGAACAGCAACCGGCCTTGCTGCACATCGCCAATCGCACCGCCGCCAAAGCCGAGGCCTTGGCGCTGGATTTTGCCGATCTGGGCAAGCTGCACGGCAGTGGTTTTGCGGAGCTGGAAAATTTGGAACCGTTCGACCTGATCATCAACGGCACCGCCGCCAGCCTCAGCGGTGAACTGCCGCCACTGCCCGAACACAGTTTAATCACCAAGGGCAGCGCCTACGACATGATGTACAGCCAAACCCCCACCGCCTTTGTGCAGTGGGCTTTGCAACACGGCGCTGCAAAAGCAGTGGACGGTTTGGGCATGTTGGTGGAACAAGCAGCAGAAGCGTTTTTGCTTTGGCGTGGCGTGCGACCGGACAGTTTGGCGGTGATGAAGACCTTGCGCCCTGAAAGTTGAGCCAAGCCATGCAGCAATCCGTAGCAATTTAATGGCGCAATGCCGTACCGTTATTGCGCCCTACACAAAGTTCACCCACCCGTAGGGTGCAATAACCAACGGGCATTGCACCTGAATATTTCCAGACAGAACTCTCCAAAACTTACCGTATAATACCCACCAACCTAAACGAAGGAAAGTTCTATGTGCGGCATTTGTGGTGAGTTTCGCTTTGATGGCTCCAGCCCCGATCTGGCCATCACCCAGCGGATGATGCAACGTCTGGAAAAACGCGGCCCCGATCACGGCGGCAGTTTCAGCGATGGCCCTGTCGCGCTCGGGCATCGGCGACTCTCCATCATCGACCTCAGCGTCAACGCGCACCAACCGATGATCGACCGCCAACACGCACTGGCGCTGGTCTTCAACGGCACGATCTACAACTTCCCGCAGCTGCGTGCCGAATTGCAGCAAAAAGGCCATCACTTCAACAGCAGCGGCGACAGCGAAGTGATTCTCAAAGCCTACGCCGAATGGGGTGAACACTGCGTCGAACGTTTCAGCGGCATGTTCGCCTTCGCCCTCTGGGACATGAACGCCAAAAGCCTCTTTCTGGCGCGGGATCGGTTTGGCATCAAACCACTCTACTACAGCTTGGATAATAAACGCCTGCGGTTCGCCTCCTCCGTACAAGCTCTGCTGGAAGGCGCTGACATCGACACCGAAATCAACCCCATCGGTCTGCACAATCAGTTCACCTTGCACGGCGTGATCCCCGCCCCCAACACCCTGCTCAACGGCGTGCAGAAATTCAAACCCGCCCATCAGATGCGGGTCAAACTCGACGGTCGCAGCGCAGAGAAACGCTACTGGCAACTTGATCTTCACCCCACCGACAGCCCAAAAAGCGAAGGGGAATGGATCGAAGCGATTCACGCCAGCCTGCGCAGCGCGGTGAAAAAACGCCTCGACATCGCCGATGTGCCGGTCGGTGTGCTGCTCTCTGGGGGTCTTGACTCCAGCCTGTTGGTGGGGCTGCTGGCCGAGGCGGGGGTCAGTGACCTAAAAACCTTCACCGTCGGCTTCGATGATCAACCAGAAGAGAAAGGCAACGAGTTTGAATTTTCCGATCCGGTGGCAGAAACGTTCGGCACCGAACACCACAAGTTCCATGTGCCCAATAAACAGCTGATCGAACGACTGCCGGAAGCGGTGGATGCCATGAACGAACCGATGTTCGGTCAAGATGCCATCGCCTTCTACCTGCTTTCGGAACAGGTCTCGAAAAAGGTCAAAGTGGTGCAGAGCGGCCAAGGAGCCGATGAGGTCTTCGCCGGTTATTTTTGGTACCCCGAAATGGCCAAAGCCAGCGGCAGCGATTTAGAACGTTTTGCTCCCCACTACTTCGACCGCGACCATGCCGAATGGCTAACCAGTGTGCAGAAAAAATACCACTGTGACGATGCCACCTCACCGCTGATCGCCAAGCTGCTGGCCGATTTGCCTGGGGATGACTACCTCAACCGCGTCTTGGCGATGGACACCAGCACCTTGATTGTCGATGATCCGGTCAAGCGGGTGGACAACATGACCATGGCTTGGGGTCTGGAGGCGCGTGTACCGTTTCTGGATCACGAATTGGTGCAGTTGGCCACCCAGATGCCCAGCGCAATGAAATTGCAGAGCGGTGGCAAACATGTGCTGAAAAAAATCGCCCGTGGCCTGCTGCCCGACAGCGTGATTGATCGCCGCAAAGGTTATTTCCCCGTGCCTGCACTGAAATACGTGCGTGGTGAGGTGTTCGATTTTGTCCGCGACATCCTTACCTCCGATGGCTGTCGCCAACGGGCGCTGTTTGAACCCAAATACGTCGCCAAACTGCTGGCCAACCCCGAGCGTTATCTCACCCGTCTGCAAGGCAGTAAACTGTGGCACATGGCATTGCTGGAGCTGTGGTTGCAACGCAATGTGGATCGCGCGGCTTGATTTTTTCAATAGCGCCCTTATATTGTCACCTAACTGGCTTACTTCTAAAGTAAGCTCTCTCTCCCAGCCCATTTGATAAGGTAAAAATTATGGACGTATTAGACCGCATCCGCGAACAAGTCGAAAGCAACCCCGTACTGATCTACATGAAAGGCACCCCACAAATGCCCATGTGTGGTTTCTCCAGCCGTGCTGCTGAAGCGCTGAAACAGTGTGGTGTGGAGTTTGGTTATGTAAACCTTCTCGCCGATCCAGAGATCTTCCAAAACCTGCCTCGTTACGCTGATTGGCCTACATTCCCTCAGGTCTACATCAAAGGCGAACTGATCGGCGGCTGCGACATCACCTTAGAGATGTTTGAATCCGGTGATCTGAAAACAATGGCTCAAGAAGCCGTGGATGCTGCTAAAGCCAAATCGTAAGATTGGCGCGCTATTTTATAGCGACACGGCGAACGGTAAAACCGTAGAGACAAGGCATGCCTTGTCTCTACTAAATCGGTAAAAAAAAGGCGAATTTAGCCCCCCCTTCGGGGCGATTTTCTGCCCATAACCGCCCGCCGTGACGCTCCACCAAACTGCGGCTGATGGACAAACCCATGCCCATGCCTTCCTTTTTGGTACTAAAAAAAGCATCAAACAGCGACTCTTCATCCACCTCTGGCAAACCCTGACCCACATCCAACACCTGCACCTCAAGACCCCCTTTAACGGCCTGTGTCGAAACCTCCAGACGACCACCGCCCACCGCTGAAATCGCTTCCATTGCATTGCGCAACAGATTGATCATCACCTGTTCCAATTGCAACCGATCCCCCGTCACCACGGGTAAATTTTTCGCCAACGAGCTGATCACCTCCACCTTGTGCATACTGCGATCCACCTCCAGCAACGACAGGCTTTCACGCAAGACCTCGTGCAGATCCACCGCTTCATTGCCGGAAGTGCTGCCTTTTCTGGCGAACTGGCGCACCTGCTTAACAATATTAGAAGCGCGCTCCGCCTGTTGGCAAACCTGATCCAAGGCCGCCAAAATCTCCTCCATTGAACACTCATCCCGCTGCAAACGTCGCTCACAACCTTTGACGTAATTAATGATCGCCGCCAAAGGCTGATTAATCTCATGCGCCAACCCTGAGGTCAGCTCTCCCAATAGACTCAAACGCGAAACATGTTCCAACTGCGCTTGACGCTGCCACGCCAAGGCCGCATTTTTTTTGCCTTGGGTACGATCATAAATCAGCGATAGAAAATGCGTCACCTGCTCTTGTCCATCGCGCAGCGGCAACAGATGGCTCTCCAGACAACGCGGCTCAGAGGACAAACTCAGTGCATCCAGCTCCAGCAGTTTTGCTTCACCACGCAAAGCGCCCGTTAAACAGGCATCGTAAAGCGGATGACAATGGGGCAAAAGAAACTCTTTGAGGCGTTTACCCACCAATTGATTGGCATGATCTGCCTGCATAATCACCAACATGGAGGGGTTGGTATTGAGAATGCGCCCCTCCAGATCACAGAGATTTACCCCATTGGGTAAATTTTCAACAATGGTCTGAAACGAATCTGGAATGGTGTTCATCTCAGATATCCTTTTTGCCCTGCAGCACCAAACTGCATTTGACCAACTGTGGCAGAGAGTCCACCGCCATCTTCTCCATCACCTTGGAGCGGTGTGCCTCAACGGTTTTATGACTCAAGCCCAGATGTGCGGCGATTTCACGATTGGTTTGACCCTCCACCACCTTCTCCATCACTTGGCATTCACGCCGTGAGAGCGTGGCAAAATGTGCCTGCAAGCGTTCCAATTGTTCACGTTCTTTCAATTTCTTTTCTGATAAGAGAATCGCTGTCTGCAACAGCTCCAATAACTGCTGGTCATTAAAGGGTTTTTGGACAAAATCTAAGGCACCGGCTTTCATTGCCCGAACTGCCATCGGCACATCCCCGTGACCACTGATCATGATCACCGGCAGTTGAAACGCACCTTGTTGCAGTCGCTCCAGCAACGCCAAACCGTTCATATCTCGCAGGCGTACATCCAGCAACAAACAGCCCAGAGAGAGCACCTTACCAAGGCGTTGATGTTGCAAAAAAGTGTGAGCGGAAGCGTAAGTTTTGACCTGCAAACCCACCGACTCAATCAACCACTGCAATGAGTCACGAATCGCGGCATCGTCATCCACCACGTGCACCACCGCCGCACTCATCAGCCCATTTCCACCAAAGGCACACTCTGCTCGTGCAGAGATTCCCAACGATTGATGATTTTGCAAAATAGATCAGCGGTTTTCTCAGTGTCGTACACCGCACTGTGTGCCTCATCGTTATCCCACTCGATATCGGCGGCTTTAATCGCCCGCGACAGCACCGTCTGACCGTAAGCCAGACCGGCCAGAGAGACCGTATCAAAGGTACTAAAAGGGTGAAACGGGTTGCGCTTAATGCCAGTGCGTTCAATGGCGGCATTGATAAAACTGAGGTCAAAGGCGGCGTTGTGGCCGACCAAAATTGCCCGAGTGCAGCCCGTCTCTTTCAGCTCTTTGCGAATCGGCTTAAAAAGATAGCCCATCGCATCCTGTTCACCGCGAGCAGCACGCAGGGGGTGGTAGGGATCAATGCCGTTCACCTCCAAAGACTTCTCTTCCATATTCGCCCCTTCAAAGGGTTTGATATGGGTGGAGGTGGTCTCCGCTGGGTAGAGATGACCCGCCTCATCCAGACGCACAATCGTCACCGCCACCTCTAACAGAGCATCGGTTTTGGCGTTAAAACCGCCGGTTTCCACATCCACGACCACCGGCAGGTAGCTGCGAAAGCGGTTTGACATGGGGGTTTTCTGACCCGGTTTGTACATAAAAATTGCTCGACTTTGCCTAAATGTAAGGGAAGATTGGCGAGGGCTCGCCAACGGATGGCTCACTGTAAAACAATCGGGAGGGAATATCTATCGTTGCAAAACCTGAAACAGAGCCTGAAAAAAGAAGCTGAATTGACTTATTCGAGCGTTAACCTATTATGTACTGAGTTTCAGTACATAATATAGGTGTAGACAGTGGATACAATCAGTGTCAATAAATTTAGAAATAACTTGAAAACCTGTGTAGAACAGGTCGCTTCAGAGCACATTCCGCTAAAAGTCACACGTAGAAACGGGGCTGATTTTATCGTTTTAAGTGCAGAGGATTGGCAGCGTGAACAGGAAACCTTATCTGTTTTACAAAATAATGACTTAATGCAGCAGATTGCGGCTTCAGTGACGACACACTCAAAAGGCAAAGGCTATAAACCAAGCTCAGGGGAGTTGGATGAGATCACTGCTATTTGAAGGCAATACTTGGTCTGCCTACGAAGAGCTTAGGCTAAAGGATAAA
Source organism: Gammaproteobacteria bacterium (assembly GCA_030950195.1). Lineage (GTDB taxonomy): Bacteria > Pseudomonadota > Gammaproteobacteria > JAUZRS01 > JAUZRS01 > JAUZRS01. The sequence goes on from JAUZRS010000125.1 coordinate 9,987, forward strand.
AAGCTACACAAGGTGCTGTGCCGTTTATTGAAAGAGATGCTCCGTGACGATCCATCCACAGGAACGGGCAAACCCGAGCCATTAAAACACGGCCTTGCTGGTTTGTGGTCTCGCCGTATCAGCCAGAGAGACCGTGTGATTTATAAATACGATGAAAAGTGTATTTATATTTTTGCTATTGGTGGACATTATGATCAGCTTTAATTGTTTTTAATCGGTGCTGCCTACTGAATTTGTTGGTTAAACCCCACCCTACCCCTGCAAACGCCACGACAAAGACGTTCCAGAAGCCAAGGGCAGCACGCTTTTTCCCGCTCCAAAATCAAACCGTTCAGGGATCGGATTAGGCTCTTTACCCAGCGTAATTTGATCTTTATTGCGCGGCAGACGATAAAAATCCGCGCCGTAAAAACTGGCGAACCCTTCCAATTTATCCAGCGCCTGCACCGATTCAAAGGCTTCGGCGTAAAACTCAATCGCCGCATGAGCAGAGTAGATCCCCGCACAGCCGCACGCCGACTCTTTATCGCCCACCGCGTGAGGGGCGCTGTCGGTGCCGAGGAAAAATTTCGGGTTGCCGCTGGTGGCTGCCTTCAGCAGCGCCAAACGGTGTTTCTCCCGTTTGATCACCGGCAAACAGTAAAAATGCGGCTTAATCCCACCCACCAACATGGCGTTACGGTTGTACAGCAAGTGGTGTGGGGTGATGGTGGCGGCCAGATTGGCCGACCCCGCTTGCACACACTCCGCCGCCTCTTGGGTGGTGATGTGTTCAAAGATCACCCGCAACTCCGGCAGATCCGCCAGCAACGGCGACAGCACCTGATCAATAAAAACCCGCTCACGATCAAACACATCCACCTCATGATCCACCACCTCACCGTGCAGCAGCAGTGGAATGCCGTGTTTTTGCATCCGCTCCAAGGTGGCATAACAGCCGCGCAAGTTCGTCACACCGGCATCGGAGTTGGTGGTCGCACCCGCTGGATAGAGTTTGACCGCTTTCAGCCAACCGCTCGCAGCGGCACGATCAATCTCAGCAGGCGACAAGGTATCGGTCAGATAGAGGGTCATCAGCGGTTCCAGCGTCAAACCTTCCGGCACTGCGGTCAAAATACGCTCTCGATATTCCGAGGCCAGCGCCACCGTGGTCACGGGGGGGCGCAGATTGGGCATGATCACCGCACGGCCAAAACGTTCGGCGCTGTGCCCCACCACGGCCTGCATCGCTTCCCCGTCACGCAAGTGCAGGTGCCAATCATCAGGACGGGTTAGGGTTAAAGTCTGCATAAAAAAATCCTTTGTTGGATGTTAGATAGGGGATAGGGGATAGGGGATAGGGGATAAATATTACGCAGACAATGAAGGAAAAAACAAGAGCAGTAAAAGATAAATAGTAACTACTCAGCCAACACAAAAATTAGAGGGTATAATAAAATAACCAAAAAAATTTGAACCGACTGAGTTTTTTTATCTTTTTTTATCTTTTTTTAGCTTTTTTTAACGTCTTGGTGAGAGCTCAATATTTGTTGTTTTCTATGAGCTTCAGGAAGATCATTAATGCAATAATTTATGTAGTAAACATTAAATCCAAATGTGTAAAAACCATTCATTCGCAAATCAATTTTATGTTCATTCAAAGCATACTCCTGAAGAGCCTTTCTTGCTCTAAATGCCCACACAATATACAAAATTCCACCTGCAATACTAAGGATTCCACCGATAACATCCAGTGTTTCGTCGCCATTTCCTGAAAAAGCACCAGAAAGCCCCATACAAACGGCAATCCAAATAATAAAATTATTATTTGCTGTTTGAGCCCCAGTAACATTATCTATGACTCGAAAATTGTTATAGAGCCACAAAATAGGATATATTCCAGCAGTTGCGATACTAAGTAATACAAAATTTAAAGTTTTAGTATCGACTTGATCTTTCAGGTCGGTAATTGTTGACATGATTTTTCCTTAATTTAGGGTTTTAGGGTTATTGCAAGCTACACTCAACGCACATTGAGCTACTAATTAGTAGTACTCGTTAGACACTGCTAATCCGTACTCCCCCGCAAGGGGAGGGGAAGTATACAAGAATTTTTTTAGTATTGTCATGATAAAATGCCAATTTATTCCTAAGCACTCCCGAATTCAAAAAGCACCCTCCCCCAACACCCGCCACCAGCGCTGCTGCTGCTCTGGTTTCATTAACAGGCGATCAAACGTCTGTCGCAAGGCTTTTTTATCCACCGGTTGCAGACGCAACGCTTCGGGGTCGCTGGGCCCACTTTCATCCATAAACAAACCCGTCAGCTTGCGAGACAGCCGCACCTGATCTTCGTGCTCCATCAGCAACTCCTGCACATGGGCTGCGCCGCGAAACTGCATCTTATGCACTTTAGTGAGATTGGCGTAAATGCCGTCGATGTCTTTCCACTTGATCAACAGACGCACCGCCGTGGCTTGACCGACATTGGGGATACCCAGGATGTTGTCCACCTTATCGCCCATCAGCGCCAACATGTCGGCAATCTGCTCCGGCTCCAAGCGATACTTTTTCTTCGCCCCAGAACGGCTCAAACGCACCTTGCGCGCGTAGTCCCACCACTCGTCTTGCACCCCCACCAACTGGGTCAAATCTTTATCTGCCGAAAGAATAATCGAACGACACTCAGACCCACGCAAGCGCGTGGCCAAAGTAGCGATAAGGTCATCGGCTTCGTACTGATTGCTGGTAAAACTGACCATCCCCAACGCGGCGACCAACTCACGGCAAAGGCCAAATTGATAACGCAGCTCTTCGGGAACCGGAGAACGATTGGCTTTGTAATCGGCAAACAGCGCCCGACGCACGCAGCGCGATTTTTTCTGATCAAACGCACAAACCAGATACTCAACGTACTCTTTTTCCAGCAGATCCAAGAGAAAATCAGCAAAGCCATGCAGAGCGTTCAGCGGTCGCCCTTCGCCATCTTGACGTGAATAGGGGTAGCAGTGCCAGCCGCGAAAAATATAGATGCTGGCATCAATCAGATACAGGGCTTTCAAATCAGACTTTCCTCGCCACACCCGAGGCACGCGCCGCTGCCGCCACCGCCGCAGGCACGGTCTCAATCAAACGCGGATCAAAAGGCTTAGGAATAATATACTCTTTACCCAGCACCATCGACTCAACCCCGTAGGCTTTCAACACCTCTTCTGGCACCGGCTGATGAGCAATCTCGGCAATGGCATGCGCCGCAGCTACCTTCATCTCTTCTGTAATGGCACTGGCGTGAACGTCCAGCGCGCCACGGAATAAGAAGGGAAAACAGAGCACGTTATTCACCTGATTGGGGTAATCGCTGCGCCCCGTGGCCATGATCAGATCATCCCGAGTGGCGTAGGCAATCGCCGGATCAATTTCAGGGTCAGGATTGGAAAGGGCAAACACAATCGGTTTCGCCGCCATCGAAGCCAGCATCTCAGCGGTGACCAGATTCGGCCCAGAAACACCGATAAAGACATCCGCGCCCACAAAAGCATCGGCCAAGGTGCGCGCTTCGGTGTCACGCACAAAAGGTTGTCGCCATTGATCAATGTCATCTCGACCGCTGTGCAACACGCCCTTGCGATTCACCATCAAGATGTTTTCAATTTTGGCACCCAAAGCAACGGCCATCTTCATCGAGGCCACCGCTGCCGCACCGGCACCGAGACAGACGATCTTTACCTCCTCGATCTTCTTGCCCTGAATCTGCAACGCATTCAACAGACCGGCACTGATCACAATGGCAGTGCCGTGCTGATCGTCGTGAAAAACCGGAATATCCAAGCTCTTGATCAAGGCCTCTTCGATTTCAAAACAGCGCGGCGCAGCAATGTCTTCCAGATTGATGCCACCAAAGGTATCGGCGATGCGCTCTACGGTTTCGATAAAGGCTTTCGGTTCAGTGACATTGACCTCGATGTCAAACACATCCACATCGGCAAAGCGTTTGAACAGCACCCCTTTGCCTTCCATCACCGGCTTGCCTGCCAGAGCACCCACATCACCCAAACCCAACACCGCCGTGCCATCGGTGATCACCGCCACCAAATTGCCTTTGGCGGTGTAACGATAGGCGGCATTGGGATCAGCGGCAATCGCTCGCACCGGCACCGCCACCCCTGGGGTGTACGCCAAAGAGAGGTCTTCTTGGGTTTCGGTAGGCTTGGTGATCTCGGTGGCGATTTTGCCTGGACGAGGAAATTCATGATACTCAAGGGATTGACGTTCGAGGTTCTCTTTCATGCTGATCTCCGGCATAACATTAAGGGTGCTGAAACAAAAAAGGCACCCGAAGGTGCCTTTCTTTTATCACGGAAATGCGTTCCGTTAACCGTATCTGCGACGGAACTTGTCCACCTGTCCAGCGGTATCCATGACTTTCTGTTTACCGGTGTAGAAAGGGTGACACTGAGAACAGACCTCAACGCTCAACGCCTCTTTAGCAGAATAGGTTGATTTGGTTTCAAATTTGTTGCCGCAACTACAGGTCACAGCGATTGCTTCGTATTTGGGGTGAATCTCCGGCTTCATCGCAGGATTCCTTATAACTCAGTTGTGGACAAAAAAGGAGGTGGAGTTTACAGCTCAGCCCCTCCTTCTGCAAGGGCTAAATAAAGAGGAATTCAGCCTGTGGATAACTTTGTGGACAACTTTTAAACCCAGAAGACAAGGGCGCTAAAAAAACAGATAAAACAGCCTCAAAAAAACCGGATAAAAATAAAAAAATAGTTTTTTTTCAACTACTTAACAAAATAAAAAAAGCAACGTTTCAAGCTAAAAACCCACTGCAAGGAAAATAAAGCACCAGAGCAGAGGCTGTGCGTAAAGCCAAGCATTCTCTTCTGTTATGATAGCGGCCACTGTTTATTGAAAGGTTTTTGTAATGTCCAGCACAGCTCCAAAGGTCGGTTTTGTCAGTCTCGGTTGCCCCAAAGCACTGGTGGATTCTGAACGCATCATCACTCAACTGCGCTCCGAAGGCTACGATCTGGTGCCCGATTACGACGGTGCCGATCTAGTCGTGGTCAACACCTGCGGTTTTATCGACCCAGCGGTGGAGGAGTCACTGGATGCCATCGGTGAAGCACTGGAAGAGAACGGCAAAGTGATCGTCACCGGCTGTCTGGGCGAACGTGCCTCGGAGATCACCGACGTGCATCCCAGCGTCTTGGCCGTTACCGGCGCACACGCCTACAAAGAGGTGATGGACGCGGTACACACTCACCTACCCGCGCCACACGACCCTTACAGCAGCTTGATTCCACCGCAAGGGATCAAGCTCACCCCAAAACACTACGCCTACCTGAAAATTTCCGAGGGCTGCAACCACCGTTGCAGCTTCTGCATCATCCCCAGTATGCGCGGCGATCTTGAAAGCCGCGCCATCGGCGAGATCATGCAAGAGGCAGAAAACCTAGTCAAAGCCGGAGTCAAAGAGCTGTTGATCGTCGCTCAAGACAGCAGCGCCTACGGGCTGGACATCAAATACCGCACCGGTTTTTGGAACGGCCAACCGATCAAATCGCGTTTTTATGAGCTGGCCAACGCCCTGGGTGAGCTGGGCATCTGGGTACGGATGCACTACGTCTACCCCTATCCTCACGTCGATAAGGTCATTCCGCTGATGGCCGAGGGCAAAATTTTGCCCTATCTGGACATCCCGTTGCAGCACGGCAGCCCACGGATTCTGAAAGCGATGAAACGCCCTGCCGCTAGTGAAAAAGCCCTTGATCGCATCCAACACTGGCGCGAGGTCTGCCCTGACATCACCCTGCGCAGCACCTTTATCACCGGCTTCCCTGGCGAGACCGAAAGCGAGTTTCAAGAGCTGCTCGACTTTATCCAAGAGGCGCAACTGGATCGGGTCGGCTGCTTCACCTACTCACCTGTGGACGGCGCGAAAGCCAACGATCTGCCCGATCACGTTCCTGAAGAGGTCAAACAAGAACGCCAACAACGTCTAATGGAACTGCAAGAGGGCATCAGCGGTGCGCGCATCGAACGCTTTGTCGGTCGCACGATGCAGGTGCTGGTGGATCAAGTCGGTGACGGCGAAGCCATCGCACGCAGCCAAGGTGATGCACCCGAAGTCGATGGGGTGGTTTTTGTCGAAGGCGGCGAACATCTGCCTGTGGGCGAATTCGCCCAAGTGGAGATCATCGGCACCGACATCCACGATCTGGTGGCACGTCCGGTTTAATTAATTAACGGATGTTACGCAGTGAGTGAAAAAACACGCGAACAATTCCCCTCCTGTGGAGGGGTGCCTCGGAGAGGTGGGGTGGTTTCTTCAACGTAGGCAAAGGTGCTGAATTCGCTTCAGGGTGGAACCACCCCGTCAGGCTACGCCTGCCACCCCTCCAACGGAGGGGAATAATGCGGAACGTTCAGCGGGGTCTCACAATTGATTGACAAGAACATCGTGTCACTGCGTAGGGCGGCACTAACCAAAGGGCAGTGCGCCGGTAAAACCAAGCACCCAATCATGATATACAGTGGTCTTGCTCGTCCCCGGATCTTGCTCGTCCCCGGGTCTTGCTCGTCATTCCCGCGAAGGCGGGAATCCATACAAGACGATCAAACTCTCATGTGGATTCCCGCCTTCGCGGGAATGACGGGAGTTACGGGAATTAAAATGCACTTATTTTTTAACAAACGACCTAACATCAGTTAATTAAGAGTAAATCCCCCAGTGAGAAAAAAATGCTAACCCGGATTATTTTTAAAGCCAGCTTCAGCCTATTAATCATCCTAGCCGCCACCGGCTACGGCAGTTAC
>JAUZRS010000126.1 GCA_030950195.1 Gammaproteobacteria bacterium
GTGGATCGCCGGTATCATTAATGGTACAGGTAATTTTATTCTGACTGAGATGCGTGACAAAGGGCGTGACTTTGCCGATGTGCTTAAAGAGGCGCAGGCGCTGGGTTACGCCGAAGCCGATCCGACCTTTGATGTGGAAGGCATTGATGCCGCACACAAGCTGACCATTTTGGCCTCCATCGCCTTTGGCATTCCGTTGCAGTTTGATAAATGTTACACCGAGGGTATTGGTAAAATCACCCCAGAAGACGTGACTTACGCTGCTGAATTGGGTTATCGGATCAAACATCTGGGCATCACTCGGCGTACGGCAGAGGGGGTGGAGCTGCGGGTGCGTCCGACCTTGATTCCAGAACGACGTTTGATCGCCAATATGGACGGGGTGATGAACGCGGTGTTGGTGCAGGCCGATGCGCTCGGCCCGAGCCTCTATTACGGTGCCGGTGCCGGTGCGGAACCGACCGCTTCAGCGGTGGTGGCCGATGTGGTGGATGTGGTGCGCGCTCTGACGGTTGATCCTGAAAATCGGGTGCCGCATCTGGCTTTCCAACCCGATGCGCTGTCGGATCTGCCGGTGCTGGCGATGGATCAGGTGGAGACTTCTTATTACTTGCGCTTGAGTGCGACAGATCAGCCGGGTGTGATGGCCGATGTCAGTCGTATCTTGAGCGAGCAGGGCATCAGTATTGAGGCTTTGTTGCAAAAAGAGGCCACAGAGGGCCGTGTGGTGCCGATTATTTTATTGACCCATCGAGTGCAAGAGGCGCAGATGAACGCCGCTATTGCCGAGCTGGAAGCCCTTGATAGCATTGGCGTTCCAGTGAGCCGAATTCGTATGGAGACGTTGAGTTAAGCGTTTTTTTTAGTTTAGCGACTTTTCTGAAAACCCTCGTATCACGGTGTTGATGCGGGGGTTTTTTGGGTTTTAGGCGCTTAATAAGGGCATTTATTGGATTGAGTACTCAAAATTGCACTTTTGGGTTTTATAAATAACTATATTAGTATATGCTTATTTATTGCTGGCTTTTGATACATAAGGATATTCCGGCAGCTATTGAAACTTGAAAATATTCTTATGAGGAAATAAGCGAATGAATAAAACAGTATCAAAAAGTGCGATTGGCATTGGGCGTTTGATTGCGGTGGTCATTCTGCTGCTGACGGCGATTAACGGCATTTTTACCTACGCAGGTGCTCATCTTTATGTGGATGATGAACGTTACGCGCTGCTGTTTGCCGTGGCGGTGCAATTTGCCATTGCCATCAGTTTGATTGCGCTGCCTTACGTTCAAGGTGTGGGCAAGTTGGTTTTGATGCTGGTTTATCTGGCCGGTTTTAGCCTCTCTACGGTCAGTGCTTACACCTACGTTTACAACGCCGGTCTGCAAGACCTCTCTGATAAAACCCACTTGGGGGTGGGCATCAAAGCGGAGGTGGCAGACAGTTTGAGTCGGGTGGTGCAGCTGGAGCAGCAGCAGATGAATTTGGCGCGCCAAAAGATGGCGCGTCTGCAACGGCAGATGGCCGAAGAGTCTGAGCGTGGTTACAGCTCGCAATTGGGGCCTGGAAAAGGGCCTGAATATTACCGTAAGTTAGAAGAGTACCAAGCGTTTGAAGTGCGGGTGACGGAGCAGGAAGATCAGTTTGAACGTTTTTTTGCCTATTACGATCAGCTCAATACTTTGTTGATGAACAACGATGATTCGCAGCGGGATCAGACGCTGCTGTTATTGGGGCGTTTGCAATCTTCGGCTGCGGATCAAGAGTCGGTGCGTCTGCTCTCGGAGTTGAATCGTGATCAGATTGCGGCCTTAAAAAACCCCGTGGAGAAGGCGATCAGCAGCATGATGTCGCGCTCGGAGCACGACATTCAGTGGGGCGTTAGTTTGATTTGGGCAGCGATTTTTGATCTGTTGGCGCTCTTTTTGGGCATTGTGCGTTATTACCTTATTCGTCCGCGTTACGCCCTGTTAAGCCGTATTTACGACGGTTTGGCGAGCTTCTTTCTGTTCTTGGGTCGCCTGTTTCGTTTGGGATCGGACACCCGTTTGCGCCTCAAACGCGAACGAGAGCTGCACGCTCACGATGAGCCGATGAATCAAGCGCAAATGCAGAGTTTTGCCACTTACATTATGGCGGGCAGTCAGGCTTCGATGGCCGAAGGTGACGATGTGCGTCAACCGTTGCGTAATTTGTTTGCTTTTATTGAGCCGCTGAACTTGCTTAACAACCCCAAAGGAGTTGGGATTCGTTTTGAATCTTTGGGACAAAAACCGGAGCTGAAAACCTTAATGGCGCTGCTGATTCAAAGTGAAGTCTTTATCACTCAGGCAGATGAAAATTGTTATGTGTTAAACGCGGGCAGCGAAATGGTACACAAGCTGTTGCTGTTTGTGCAGATGGGACTGAAGGACGACGCACCCTTAAATCAGCTGGGTGCTGCTCTGTTGCAGCCACAATTGGCGTTAGTTAAGCCGTAGTACCTTGCCATTTCTGATCAAATTCTGATCAAATGATGTGATCTGGGTCACGTTTGGCAATTTTTTGGATTGTAATGCTACTAAAATTCCTTTGAGTCTGGTATAAAAGTAGTTCAATTCCTTGCAAAAGGGTTGAAGTCTATTTTATTAGGGAATTAGGAAGGGAATATCCCTTCAATGGAGAGCAACAACAATGAACAGTTCTGAAATATCGACGTTTGATGAGAAAAGAAAGGTGCGTTACCAACTGTTGTTAACCGCTGCCGCGTTTTCACTTTCAACTCTGATGCTGTTTTTTGCCGCATAAGGGGTCTGCTGCACCGTTAATCGCTTGGTGCAGCGATTCTGTTAGCGTTTCTGCCAAATCAAAATCCGATTATTCGCAGGCAGTTGTACATCATCAAGCCATTTTAAACCGGCGCTTTCCGCCAACTCTTTTAGCCAAACGCTGTCTCTTACCCCCTGTTGTGGGTTTTGTGCTTTTAACCAGAGTTCAAAACGTTCATTGCTGATGCTGGTTTGTTGTCCGTTGTCCATAAAAGGTCCGTAGAGCAGAAACAGCCCCTTCTCTTGCAGCACCTGACCTACGCCTTGAAACATCGCTTCTACCGCAGTGGTGGGCATGATGTGGGCGGTGTTGGCGCTGTAAACGGTATCGTATTGCTGTTTTGGCCACGGGTCGTTTAAGACATCCAGTGCCAAGGGTGGCAGGACATTGTCTAGGGCGTACTCTTCCAGCCAGAGGGTGATGCCGCTGTGATTCTGTTGGCGGTCGCTGGTTTGCCAACTGACGCTGGGCAAGGCTTTTCCAAAATAGACTGCGTGTTGGCCGCTGCCGCTGCCAATCTCTAGCAGAGTGCTGTGGGGTGGTGTTTTTTGGCTGAGAAGGTCAAAAATGGGTTGGGCGTTTTGATCGCAGGCTTCGGAGTAAGGTTTTTGGTTCACGGTTTTTTTTACTTCGCTGTCAGTATCTTCAAGAAGCGTTATTCTATAGACTAATTTTATTAAAACCAGTATTTGAGCTAAGCAGTGTGAAAATATCAGCCTCCCCCCTTTTTTTTACCAGCAAAATTTTAGCTGATCTTGCCCATCAATAGAATCAGAAAAAGTGGGTTTAACGGACAGCAAGAGCGCTGCTTTATTGGGCGATGGCCAACAAGGTTATTGCCCCCTACATTGTTTGGAGATGATTGTTGTCATGAGTAACACGCTGTTTTGCCCCGCACTCTTTTTAGCCGCGCCCGCATCAGGTCAAGGCAAAACCACCATCACCGCTGCGCTGGCGCGCTTTCATCAGCGCCAAGGGCGGGTGGTGCGGGTGTTTAAAACCGGCCCTGATTACCTTGATCCGCAGATTTTGGCGCAAGCCTCTGGGGAGCCGGTGGAGCCATTGGATCTCTGGATGGCGGGTGAGGCCTACTGTCGTGCCAAGCTTTATGCGGCGGCGCAGGTGGCGGATCTGATTTTGATCGAAGGGGCGATGGGGATGTTTGATGGCGAACCTTCCAGCGCCGATCTGGCCGCCACTTTTGGCATTCCCATCGCCATCGTGATGGATGTGAAGGGCATGGCGCAGACCGCTGCCGCGTTGGCCACGGGGCTGGCCAACTTTCGTGATGATTACACGGTGGCGGGGCTGATCGCCAACCACTGTGGCAGTGAGCGCCACGCCGATCTGATCCGCGATGCGCTGCCACAGAGCCTGCCGCTGTTGGCGACCGTTCCTCGTGAGGCGGAGTTGGCGCTGCCGGAACGGCATCTGGGTTTGGTGCAAGCTCATGAAGTCAGCGAGACCTTGGAGCGGCGTTTTGAGGCCGGTGCCGATGTGCTGGCCAAAACGGCTTTGAGCCGGTTGCCCGAGGCGGTCTGTTTTACGGCTGCAACGCTGCCCACGGTGCAGCGCAGTTTGGCGGGGGTGCGCATCGCCATTGCCCGTGATGCGGCTTTTAGTTTTCTTTATGATTCTAATCTGCGCCTGCTGGAAGCGATGGGGGCGGAGCTGCGTTTTTTCTCGCCGCTGGAAGATAAGCGGTTGCCCGAAGCGGAGGCGCTCTGGCTGCCAGGCGGGTATCCCGAGCTGCATACCGCAGGTTTGGCGGCGAACGGTTCTATGTTGGCCAGCATTGGCAATTTTTTCCAGCAAGGCCGACCGATCTTGGCCGAGTGCGGTGGGTTTCTCTACACCTTGACCGGTCTGACGGATCTGGAAGGGCAACGGTTTGAGCTGTTGGCGTTGTTGGAGGGCGAAGGGGCGATGCGCGGCAAGCGGGGCTGTCAGGGGATGCAGACCGCACTGCTGCCCGAAGGCGAGCTGCGCGCTCACGCTCATCACCGCTCTCGTTGTGAAGTTAATCTGAAGCCCATCGCTCACGGTCGTCGTCAGCGTCACCCCGCGCCTGGTGAGGCGATTTACCGTGAAAAAGGTTTGACCGCTACTTATTTACACCTCTTTTTTGCTTCCAATCCAGCGGCCATTGCGGCGCTGTTTCGCGGTGAGATGGCGTTGCAGGCGGTTTCTTAAATGAGCAGGGTGCGGCATGTGGCCTGAGTCGGCGGAAACGCCGCCCAAACTGCGCAGCGGCCTGACCACCGGCTGCTGCGCCACCGCTTGCTGTGTGGCGGCGGCGGAACTGCTGTTGGCCAAACAGACACCTCAGCGGGTGTTTGTCAGCCTGCCACGGGGGCAAGAGGTCTCGCTGGAGCTGGATCAACTCTACGCCGAAGGCGATTTTGTTCATGCGGCGACGATCAAAGATGCCGGTGATGACCCCGATGTGACCCACGGCGCACGGGTCTTTGTGCGTTTGAGTCTGTTGCCTGAGGGGATTCATTTTGCTGCCGGTGAGGGAGTGGGTATGGTGACCCGCAGCGGTCTGTTGCTGGCGGTGGGTGAGCCTGCGATCAACCCCGTACCGCGTAAAATGATGACGGAGCATCTGCAACGGCTGGCGCAGCAGCACCACTACGACGGTGGCTTTCAGGTCACGGTGGGGGTGGAGAACGGTCAGGCGCTGGCGCTGAAAACCATGAACCCACGGTTGGGGATTTTAGGCGGCCTCTCTATTTTAGGCACCACGGGCATCGTGCGCCCCTATTCGTGCAGTGCCTATATCGCCTCGATTCGCCAAGGCATTGATGTGGCGCGCAGCAACGGCCAAAGCCATCTGGCGGCCAGCACCGGCAGCAGCAGTGAGGCGTTTATTCGTGACCGTTATCAATTGCCGGAAATGGCGTTGATCGAAATGGGCGATTTTGTCGGTGCGCTGCTGAAACACCTGAAAAAAAATTCGGTTCAGAAAATCAGTATTTGTGGTGGTTTTGGTAAATTAACTAAATTGGCGTGTGGTCATCTGGATCTGCACAGCACACGTTCACAGATTGATTTTGTCCAGTTGGCCAAGTGGGCGCAGGAGTTGGGGGCTGAGGGTGAGTTGGTGGAAAAAATTCGCAGTGCCAATACCAGTGCGGAGGTGTTGCGCTGGTGTCAGGCGACGGGGATTGATTTGGGATTGAAGGTTTGCCAAGAGGCACACGGGGTGGCTCGGCGGCAGTTGTTGGTTGAGACGGCGTTGGAGATTTGGGCTGTGGATCGTTTGGGTGGGTTTGTTGGGTGTTTTGAAAAATAAGTTTTCTTGCGAGAGTTTTTTTATTTGCGTGTGGTTGGACTGTCTTTCAATAGATTACATATTTTCTTTAGGCAGATTCAACCCCGAAGTGCATAACCGCTTAAGCTGCAATTGCAGCTCTGTGTTCCGCCATTAATTTAGCGGGTGTTTTATACCCCAGTTTTTGGCTTGCTCGAACCGTTATTGCTTTTCTTGTACCAAACTCAACCCATAACTCGTGTTACGCCCACCACCAATTTCTTTCTGCAACGCCTTGCGCTTTATCAAATCAAGAATGTCACGATAAGCAGTATCCTGCGAGCATTTAGCAATCTTTGCCCATTTTGAAGTGGTGAGTTTGCCCTCAAAACCCTCTAACAATTTATTCAAAATTTTGATCTGTCGTTGATTGAGAGGCTCTTTGGCAAAGCGTTCCCAAAAATGAGCCTTGCGCAGCGTGTGGCTTAAGCTCTGTTCTGCCCCTTTGATGGCACAGAGCAGACTGTTGAGAAACCATTCTTGCCATTGGGTGATCTGCATACCTCCCTTTTGTGTCCACTCCAGTGTGTCGTAATAGGCCTGATGTTGGCGGCGAATCTGCGCTGACATGCTGTAGAAACGTTGTTTGCTCTGTTCCGAACGGGTTAATGCCATATCGGCAATGGCGCGGGCGATACGGCCATTGCCATCTTCAAAGGGGTGGATGGTGACAAACCAGAGATGTGCCAGCCCCGCATGGAGCAGGGGGTCTTGCTCGCTGGGTTGTTCTAACCACGCCAAAAACCGATCCATTTCATCGTTCAGGCGTTCTGCTGGGGGGGCTTGATAATGTATTTTCTCTCTACCAATGGGGCCTGAAACGACCTGCATTGGGCCGTTATGATCATCACGCCAACGCCCCACTTGGATTTGGCTCATGCCGCTGTGTCCGGTTGGAAACAGAGCAGCGTGCCAAGCAAACAGACGTTCTTGAGTGAGGGGAGCTGCTGCGTTACGGGTGGCATCTAGGATCATCTCAACCACGCCTTCGACATGGCGATCAGAGGCAATGAGGCCACCAATGTCCATGCCGAGGCGACGAGCGATGGAGGATCTGACCTGCTCTGTTTCCAACTTTTCGCCTTCGATCTCGCTGGATTTGACCACCTCCTCGGTGAGGGTGCGCAGATGGGTTTCGTTGCGTAGGTCAAAGCCCAACATTTCCATTTTTCCCAACAGTCGCCCCTGTTCTCTCGATACTTGGGCGAGCAGCTTGGATAGTTTGGCTTCATCCCAGCTGAAATGAGGCCATTCGGAAGTTTGCCATAAATACATTGTTAATCTCCGCAAGATATGCGGAGATTATGGGGGCTATTCTCCGCAAAGGCGAGGTGCATTTTTCAGCTTTGCTTTTTGCACCGGTACATATTGGGCTTCAATTTCAGGGTAAAAGGCGTCTGGTAACAGCGCCCAATCCAATACATCCACCAAAATAGGCAGGTTGCTCTCAATAAGCGCCTCTTTGAGTTCAAACAGATTTTCTTCTGGTTCGGTGAGGTCTATGGGGTTTCCGATGTTTTGTGTGCGATTATAAATCATTAATTGTGCAGCGATAAGGTTTTTTTACCGATGATTTGTAGGGGCTGAATCCATTTCAGCCCTTTTTTATCCGATGAATTAAAGAAGGGCGCATATGGAATGCGCCCCTACAGAATTTATGCGAGTCTTTACCCCTCCAAACCCTCATCCAAGGCCAACAACAAATCCTGCAATCTCCCCGCATACTCCCCAGGCTCCTGCCACAACCCTCGCTGAGTCGCTTCCAATAACCGTTCCGCCATCTCCTCCAATGCCTTGGGATTATTGTCATGTAAAAACCGCTGATTTTCAGCATCAAAGAGCAACGCCTCACTGACTTTTTCATATTGATAGTCGGCGATTAGATCGGTGGTGGCATCGTAAGCAAAGAGGTAATCCACCGTGGCGGCCATCTCAAAAGCGCCTTTGTAACCGTGGCGGCGCATCGCCTT
>JAUZRS010000127.1 GCA_030950195.1 Gammaproteobacteria bacterium
TCCATAGCTTAAATGTATAAAATTTAATACGACTTGTCAATAAACCATGTGATTATTGTTTTGTAACTACTCAGCCCTAAACTCCGAAAAAAAGATCAGTTTTTAGGCAAAAACAGCACTTCCCCACCACCAAACAGCTCATTTAAGGCCTGAAACACATTAATCTGCTGTTTTTTCGCAGTAGAAATGTAGCTTCGAATACGGCAAAACATAACGGCTCCGCGCTCAGAACGGAAACAACCTGATATTTTCTGCTTCACCTTGATCATACGCACATCACGTTCCGCCAGATTGTTATCAAAGGGCAAGGTAAAATCATACAGAAAGGCCAACACCTCTTTTTTATGCTGCCGCAGTCGATCATGAAGATTTTTGGCTTTGTGCTGTTTTGTTCTTCCTCGCTTTTTGACAGGATCAATGGGAACGGTCGGCAACTCACCGAGTCCCTCCCTTATAAGATCCAAGCAGCGCAAACTGTCAATACACCGCTCAAACGAATCAATCAAGCTACTGAGGCAGAAAAAAACCGCGATGGGAAATAAGCTACCCTCATTCAATTTTTACCAATGACACAAAATAATAAACCTCCTTTTCCTCACCATCAAGAGGTTACTTCCTCTCATCTGCAACAAATTCAAAATAAAGAGATTAAAGACCTCCACACAGATCTCACCGGACAACTATCCGGGCTAACAACCTAAAACAGTAATCGCAGCACCAACACTGTTTTGAGCGATTAAAACCCTTACAAATCAAACTTAATGGGCGATTTTTGACAGCAGGTCAGGATTGGTAACGAGATTTCGCACCCCATGCGCATGATCTTCATTAAACACGTTGCCTTTACACCACGTTCCAACGCTCTCTATATTCACTTTGGCAACCTGTGGACGCACACTCCATGTCACCTGAAAAGGCGAGCCTTTTTCATTGTAACCAGGACCGGTAGTAGATCCAGCGTATTGAACTGGGGTACCCGTGTTACTCGGAATATTGAGCGCCTGATGCAGGCCGTTCACCTTTCCGTGCTGAGTTAACGTGCCAAAATCAAGGGCATTTTTATCATTAACCAGCACATAAACCTGCGTTTCCACTCGCAACTGAGGGTTTTTGATCGCCTCACTCAAACATGAACCCAATGTCGGACCTGGCTTAATTTGAGCGGTTGAATGCACATAGTGAACTTCAATCGTATCACCAGCACTTAACGCACCGTGCTTGCTTGGACAAACATCATGCCCTGCTGATTTAAGTTCTGATGCGTTCAATTTACCAGAATATTCATATCCTCCTTGATAGCCATGCCCATCCCCATTGCCTGCATATTGAGCAAACTCGCCGCCCTTATGCTCCGCGTTTTTATGCAAATGAATATTACACAGGTTCATCGCTGTGGAGGCCGGAGCCGGATTAAACGCCCTCGTGTTACGCCCTGCGCTTGAATCAATATCACGAGGCGATTGAGGGCCGAAACCTTTGTCTTTTGTGCTCTCTGCCAGCTCTGCTCTCTGCTCAGATACAACCGTATCCGACACTGAGCCATGAGTATCATGACCATGCCCTGCGGCATTAACGAGCATCGGTAGTAATGCCGAAGTTGCTAAAACGAGGTGAATTCTCTTTTCCATTCTTTAAAATCCTTAGTTGAGTAGTGATGAATAAATTTTCTATAGTAGAAAAATTACTACTATGGATAATACGGTATTTGGATCTGTTATCAACCTACTTTCTTCCTCAGAGATTGCTACAATGCCCGCCACATTAGATTAACGCCCCCTCAGCAGGAACCAAACACATGTCAAAACAGTCTGGTCTCCGGTGGACTTAACTCCATGCTCGCCAGCCAAGTCATCAAGACGAGAAAAACCCCCAAGAGCAACAACGCCCTCTGGGTCGCCGAACAGGGGCGAACGGCCATGATTTCTCTACGAGCCGTTGATGCTGAGTTTGTCGGTTCGGGCAGTGATTGGCCAAAGATCCTGCAAGCACTGCATGAAATGCAGTTGGTCAGTTGGGAAGATGTCTGTCACACCGATTTTTTGTGGAATTTTGGTCGATTGATCAACAACACCGACATGCACTTGGGTAATTTGAGCCTCGGTATCAAGGGCAAGGGGTTTAAACTGCTGCCCATTTACGACATGTGTTCTATGGGCTTTGCTCCCAAAAGTGGCAGTGAACTCTCGCCCTATCGTTTTTCACCACCGGAGATTTCGGCATTGAATTTAGACAACAAGACCATGTTAAAAGACAGCTCGTGATTTTTGGCAAAGGGTTGTGGCTGATGAACGGATTTCAACTGAGTTTCGAGACTTTATGAGTGAGCAAAAAAGACCCTCCAGCGTTATGAGGGTGAACTGATCACCTGGGAAATTTCCATGCTGATCCACAAAAAGCGTCTGATCATTGATGCAACCGCTGCGGAATTTATCAATCCATTGATTCAAGCCAACAACTACCAAGTATAGGGCGATTGCACTACGTACAACCCACCTAAATATGCTGATATACAAGCATATTTAGGTGTTCGACAGTTTTTCCTGAAATCCAAAAGCTAACTTCTGAATTTCTTAGAACCAAGAAAAGCGCTAAATATTGCTAAAACACGCCATTATGTCGCTATCTGGTCATGATCATAGTGCAATTGCCCTACCAAGTACAAGCCATCACCCCTGAAATTGCAGCGCTGTCGGTCAATCTGGGCAGTGAAAGCAACAACATCACTGCCGAATTAGCCAACAACTGATTTTAGTACAGCATCAACATTTTCTTTAGTCCTATTACTAAAGAAAATAATAGGAGCATCAAGAGACAACCTTGAAGAAATATCTTTTTGAGATGCCAACACATCCTCTTTTGACATTCCATCCTTAAAAGATCTTGTTACAACAACAGACTTTCCTGAAGATCGAATCCTACTGAATATTTTTTCATCCGCATGATACAACTTTCCTTTAACAACAAAAACAAAAGTGTCAAAATGACCGAATGGAAAATTATCCATAAAATCACTCACTGGATGTAAATCAGTATCGTAACCAGGGACATCGACAAAAACCAAATCCTTATAACAATTGATCAAATTACAATCCAACTTAGACG
>JAUZRS010000128.1 GCA_030950195.1 Gammaproteobacteria bacterium
GGCTTCGGCATTCTTATGTCCATTCAATCAGATCGACGACTATTGGCAAGATAGGGATATGAAAAAAAGTAAACTTTTGCAGGGTATTGTGGGTTCGGTTTTGTTATTGGCCGCTTCGTTAGCAGAGGCGGCGTACAGTGATCGTCAAGATGTACGTCAATTTATTCAGAAGATGGTGAAAAAACATCAGCTGAATAAAGCGACCTTAACCGAGTTGTTTCGTGGTGCTGAGAAACAAAACGTCGTGTTAAAAGCGATGGCCAAACCGGCGGAAGGCGTCATGCAGTGGCACAGGTATCGGCGTATTTTTCTGACTGACAATCGGATCAATAAAGGCGTGGCCTTTTGGCGTGATAATCGTGCTTTGTTAGAGAAGGCAGAAAAAGAGTTCGGGGTACCTGCGCGCATCATTGTGGCCATTATTGGCGTTGAGACTTACTACGGTAAACGCTGGGGTACGCTGCCGGTGTTGGATACGTTGATCACTTTGGCCTTTGATTACCCCAAGCGGGCTAAATTTTTTACCAAAGAGTTGGAGCACTTTTTACTCTTGCAAGAGCAAGAGTCTATTGATGTGCGTAAGGTGACCGGTTCTTACGCTGGAGCGATGGGGATGCCCCAGTTCATCTCCAGCAGTTATCGTGCGTATGCGGTGGATTTTGATGGGGATGGCCGTCGCGATCTCTGGAACAGCAAGGCGGATGTGATTGGCAGTGTTGCCAATTATTTTAAGCGCCATGGTTGGACAATGGGACAGCCCGTTACGGAACAGCTTCATCCTAAAGGTAATGCCTATAAATCGTTGTTGAGCAAAAAGTTGAAGCCAAAACGCTCTGCGCAGCAACTGAAAAAAGCCGGTTTTGCGGTTGAGGCCAAAAAAGGTGAGCGCTTTAGCGTCACTGAATTTATACAAAAAAAGAGCACAGATGTGTGGTTGGGACGGCATAATTTTTATGTCATTACCCGTTACAACCACAGCCCAATGTACGCGATGGCGGTCTATCAATTAAGTGAAGAGATCGCTAAAAAGCGCCAACAAGAGATGAATAAGTAGTGTGCTGTCTCTAGCTGTGATGCGTTTCCCTCTTGTTCTGTTGTTTGCGCTGCTGTTGAGTGCTTGCGGTGGGACAACGCTTAAACCCGATGAGGGTGACGGACCTGGGCGAGTATTAGATCCGTCGCAGATTCGTGACCCAATTCCTAAGATGGAGCCGCGTAGCCGGTACGGTAATCCCAAATCTTATGTGGTGTTTGGTAAACGTTATTACGTCATGCCGAGCAGCAAGGGGTATCAGGAGAAGGGCATTGCTTCTTGGTACGGCAGCAAATTTCATGGTCGTCGTACTTCCAGTGGTGAGCCGTTTGATATGTACCTGGTGACGGCGGCACATCGCAATTTGCCCCTGCCCACTTACGTTGAGATCAGTAATTTGGATAACGGTCGTAAGATCATTGCCAAGGTTAATGATCGAGGACCATTTCACTCCAAACGCATCATTGACCTCTCCTATGCAGCGGCGGCTAAGTTGGGTATTTTGGCTACGGGTACGGGGCGGGTTGAGGTGCGGGCTTTGGATCTCTCCTCTGAGGGCGAAAAACAAGAATTCAATAAAGTTAAATCGAATGAGTCGGTGGGGATGTCGATTCAAGTGGGAGCTTACCGTGAAGAGGCTAATGCATGGGCGATGCGGCGGCGTTTGCAGCGTCTCTTCCGTCGTCAGGAGGTGACGCTTTATTCTGGTTCTGATCTTGCCAAGCTTTATCGGGTGCGCATCGGGCCGTTGCAAAACCGCCAACAGGCTGATCAAGTGATACAGCAACTGGAACAAGAGGGGATTTTTTCCTACTCATTGTTGCGAGATGCGGAGTAGATCTACCTTTTTATTTGGAAGCACGTTACCATTCTCCCCTTTTTGATCTTTAGCAGAGTGATTATTATCCACATGTTCTCTATTTCTGAAGTTGCCTCTGAGCTGAAAAACGGTAGGCACTTGTTTGTTGCAACACTTCTTAGTTTGGTACTGTTTTTTTTCACCTTAGTGGTGAATGCAGCACCAATGCCGATCCCAGCTCCGCCGTCGATTGCGGCTAAAAGTTACTTGTTGATTGACTTCAACAGCGATCAGGTGTTGATGGAGCGGGATTTAAACAAGCGTATTGAACCGGCCAGTATCACCAAGTTAATGACCGCTTACGTGGTTTATAATGAGTTGGAAAAAGGCACGTTTAACGACACTGACTTGGTGACGGTGAGTGAAAAAGCCTGGCGTATGAAAGGTTCACGCATGTTTATTGAGGTGGGTAAGCAGGTATCGGTCAAGGATCTGCTGCGTGGTTTGACCATTCAATCGGGCAACGATGCCAGTGTGGCGTTGGCGGAATTTGTGGCGGGCAGCGAAGACAGTTTTGTCAGCCACATGAACCTTTATGCCGATCGTCTGGGCATGTCCAATACCCATTTTATGAACAGTACCGGCTTGCCGCATAAAGAGCATTACACCAGTGCGAAGGATTTGGCTAAACTGGTGCGAGCTTTGATCAATAATTTTCCTGAACATTATAAAATGTATGCGGAGAAGCAGTTTGTTTATAACAACATTCCGCAGTACAACCGCAATAAATTGCTCTGGAGCGACAGCAGCGTTGATGGTTTGAAGACCGGTCACACTCAATCGGCTGGTTACTGTCTGGCCAGTTCGGCGAAGCGGGGTGATATGCGTCTGATTGCGATTTTATTGGGAGCCAAGAGTAAAAAAGCTCGCGCCAGAGAGAGCCAGAAGATGCTTGATTACGGCTTCCGTTTTTTCCGTACCTACAAGTTGTACAGCAAAGATCAGGTCTTGAACCGCGCACGGATCTGGAAGGGTGAAGTGAGTGAGTTGCCGCTGGGGGTCAGTGATGATTTTTACATCACCATTCCGCGTGATCAGTACGGCGATCTGAAAGCCAATATGGAGTTGCAAGAGCCGATTACCGCTCCGATAACACAAGGCACGGCCTTGGGTACGGTGCAGGTGCATCTGTTTGATAAGCTGGTGAAGGAGCAGCCGTTAGTGGCGTTGAAAGAAGTGGCTGAGGGCAACTTCTTTCAGCGCAGTTGGGATACGGTGTTGGAGTCTATTGACTCGTTTTAACTGACCTCATCGGTATGCTTGCTTAGGGAAAGCGCAGCATTGGCTGCGCTTTTTCGTTGTTGAAGATTGATTTAACGCTGGAAAGAGGTGCAGTTATGAGTGGCATGGCCTATTTGAACGGTGATTTTTTGCCTTTGTCTGAGGCAAAAATCTCGGTTTTGGATCGTGGATTTCTGTTTGGTGACGGTGTTTACGAGGTGATTCCCGCCTACGGCGGCGAGCTGTTTCGACTGCCGCAGCATTTGGCGCGTCTGCAGCGCAGTTTGGATGGCATTCGTTTGGCCAATCCACACAGCGAGGCTGAATGGACACACATTTTGCAGCAGGTGGTGGATCACAGCAGCGAACCAGAGCAGAACGTCTACTTGCAGTTGACACGGGGTGTGCAGACGCGGCGCGATCATGTGGTCTCAGAACCCATGCAGCCAACGGTTTTTTCCATGAGCAACCCGATTCTTCCTCTGTCGCCTGAGGTGATAAACAACGGCATTAAAGCGGTGACGATGGACGACATCCGTTGGCAATATTGTCACCTGAAAACCACCGCCCTGTTGCCCAACGTTTTGCTCAAACAGCACGCTCATGAGGCAGGAGCCGCTGAGGCGCTGCTGGTGAAAGGTGGTTTTGTCACAGAAGGTTCGGCGAGTAACTTTTTTATTGTTGAGCAAGGGGTGATCATTACGCCACCGAAAAGCGCCAAGCTGTTGCCAGGCGTGACCCGTGATCTGGTTCTGGAGCTGGCGGCTGAGCACGGTTTGCCTCACCGAGAAGCGGAGGTGCCCTTGCAGCAGCTACAGAGCGCGGATGAGATTTGGCTCACCAGCTCCACTCGTGAGGTGGTGCCGGTGACGCAGTTGGATGGTCAGCCCGTGGGTTCCGGTCTGCCGGGGGAGGTTTGGAAGACCCTGCGGGACTGTTATCAAATATTCAAACGCCAGCAGTGTCGTTTGCAGGAGGGTCAATCATGAGCGAAGAGAGTTTGATTGAGTTTCCCTGTCAGTTTGCTATCAAGGTGATGGGCAAAAACTCCACTGAATTTGAAGCTTTGGTGATCTCCATTGTGCGCCAACACGTTTCCGATCTGGGCGAGGGTGCGGTGAAAAATCGCCCCAGCAGCAAGGGTAAATTCACCTCGCTGACGGTGACGGTCAACGCCACCAGTCAGCAGCATTTGGATGACATTTACCGTGCCTTGACTGCCAGTAAGCAGGTGTTAATGGCGCTGTGATGGCTCAAGATGATTTGATTGTGCGTCAATTGGGGGTGTGTGATTACGAACCGATCTGGCACGCGATGCAGAACTTTACCGCCACTCGGCAGAGTGAGACGGCGGATGAGATCTGGATGTTGCAGCATCGCCCCATTTTCACTCAAGGTCAGGCGGGCAAGGCGGAGCATCTGCTCAACTCAGGTCAGATTCCTGTCCTGCAGGTAGATCGTGGTGGGCAGGTGACTTACCACGGGCCTGGGCAGTTGATGTTCTATCTGCTGTTGGATCTGCGCCGACGTAAATTGGGTGTGCGCCAGTTGGTGACGCTGATGGAGCAGAGCGTGATTAAGCTGCTGGCGGAATACGATATTACAGCGCTGGCCAGAGCCGATGCGCCGGGGGTTTATGTCGATGCGGCTAAAGTGGCGGCGCTCGGTTTGCGCGTGCGCCACGGGCGCTGTTACCACGGTCTGAGTTTGAATGTGGATCTGGATTTAAGCCCTTTTGCGGGCATCAACCCTTGCGGTTATCAGGGGTTGCAGGTGACACGGCTACGAGATCTGGGCGTGGAAGATTCTTTGGCTGAGGTGCGAGCGCGTCTGAGCGAGCATCTGTTGATGGAACTGGGTTACAATAGCCCTCATTTTACCACTGAATTTCCTAACGATTATGTCTGATAAAACCTCCGTTACTGCCCCCTCTCGCCTTGATCCTGAACATCATCAGCGTGGCGCAGCCAAGCTGTCGCGCATTCCGGTGAAGATCAAACGCACCGAAAAAATGGTGCGTAAACCGCGCTGGATTCGCGCCGCGCACCAAGGTGATCCCAAAGTACAGCAGTTGAAAAAGCTGCTGCGCGAGAAAAATTTGCACACCGTTTGTGAAGAGGCTAACTGCCCCAATTTGGGCGAGTGTTTCAGCCACGGTACGGCGACCTTTATGATCATGGGTGACATCTGCACTCGTCGCTGTCCCTTTTGTGATGTCTCTCACGGTCGGCCTAACCCGTTGGATAAAGATGAACCCAAGCAGTTGGGGCAAACCATTCAGATGATGGGGCTCTCTTATGTGGTGATCACTTCGGTGGATCGAGACGATTTGCGCGACGGCGGTGCAGGGCATTTTGCCCAGTGCATTGCTGAGGTTAAAGCGGCTAATCCTACAATTCAGATCGAGGTCTTGGTGCCTGATTTTCGTGGTCGTATGGAAGTGGCTCTGGAGGCTTTGGGTCAGAATTTGCCCCACGTCTTTAACCACAACTTGGAGACGGTGCCGCGTCTTTATAAAGCCGCTCGTCCGGGCTCGGATTATCAGTGGTCGTTGGATCTGCTGAAAAATTTCAAGGCGCGCTTTAAGGGCATCGCTACCAAATCCGGTTTGATGTTGGGTTTGGGTGAAGAGCTGGCTGAGGTGGAGCAGGTGATGTTGGATCTGCGCGCCCACGGTTGTGAGATGTTGACTTTGGGGCAGTATCTGCAACCGAGCCGAGATCATCTGCCGGTGGCGCGTTTTGTCACTCCTGAGGAGTTTGATGAGTTGGCGCTGATCGGTAAAAAGATGGGTTTTCAGCATGTGGCCAGTGGGCCAATGGTGCGCTCGTCCTATCATGCTGATCAGCAGGCGATGTCAGCCGGTGCGGTGGAGTAGAGAATTAACATGAGAATATTAAAATATACGGTGTTGGCTCTGCCGGTGTTGATTTGGCTTTTTTGGGTGTTGGCTCCCAGTGATCGCACTTATCGCATGACGGATCTGCCGTGGCAGCACGAGGTGTTGGCTAACGGTGATTTGAAGGTGTTTGGTTTGACTTTAGGTCAGTCTATTTTGCAAGAGGCACGGGTCAAAGTGGCCAAACCGGCCAGCGTTGGCCTGTTTCAAAACCCAGATAATGAGCTTGCTCTGGAAGCCTATTTTGAAAATGTGTTGTTGTCGGGTTTGCGGGTGGGTTTGATCTGTGAGGTTGAGGCGACTCAAGCGCAGTTAATAGAGTTTGCCAAGCGCAATGTGAGTCGTAGCCCCATGCCCAGTGGGTCGCTGAAATACGAGCTGACCGAAGCGGATCTGAACACCATTGTGGATTGGAAAATTCGCAGCCTGAATTATTTGCCGACAATCAATTGGGAGCCGGAGCTGTTATTGCGTCGTTTTGGTTTGCCGGATGAGAAGATTACTTTAAAAGAGAACATCGCGTATTGGCTCTACCCCAAACAAGGCTTGGCGATTACCGTGGACGATGAAGGCAAAGAGCTGATGCAGTACGTCAGACCAGCGGACTTTGGTCGGATTCGTGCCGAGATTGAGAAGCAGGTGGCGACTGAGGAGAAAGCGGCTCGGGAAGAGTCTGAGTAAAGTTTGTTTTTGAGTATCCCACCTTGTTCCCATGCTCCTGCGTGGGAACAGATTTATTATGCCACTACTGTAGTGGTCAAGTAAATCTGGCCAAAGATTAGGAGCTAATTCCAAAATTGTTGCTCAGCCCCCACAGCCCACTGAACCTAATTAGGAAGATATTTCCTCTGACTTGATCCCCTGTTCAATGACTGATGTTACACACTGAACAAAAACTGTAGGGGCGGAAAATTTTCCGCCCTTGCTCTGGTTCCCATGGTCTTCCGTGGGAATCCATACCAGAGGTTATTCTCACCCTCGTATGAGTTGCCACGCAGGAGCATGGGATCTAGAGAAAGGGCAGACACACAGGTCTGCCTCTTGTGTTGCTTAATTGTCGGGTGTTAATTTGACTGGATGGCCTTGTTTACTGCGTAACATCAGTGATTCACAACGTTATGGGGTGCTGGAACAGTACGACTACAACGTCTTCAAATATTCCAGCAGGGCATTCAGTCCTGCTCTGTCATCTTCCCAATCGAGTTTAAACGTTTGGCCATCGAGGCGGATATCTTGATCATGCCCCTGATGGCCAATAATGTCTGAGGCGGCGGTATCGTAGAGATAACCCTCTCCTTTTTTGCCTGTCTGTTCAGGATCCCAAGCAAACCCGACGTTCTCTTGATCGTAATCAAGGCGGCTTTTAATAAACTGATCAGGGCGGCTGCTGGGCAGCAATAAATGGTAGAGGGTTGGCACTGAACCGTTATGCAAGTAAGGCGCTTGCGCCCAGATGCCCACCAGTGGCAGAGCGTTGTAACCGTCGTGCTGTTTGGGGTTGCTCATGGATTGATTGCTTTTACCCTTGAGGGAGACCCCTTTGTATTCAGCGCACGGTGTGATCACTGTGCCGGAGAGGGTGATTTTGGTTTCAGGGCCACAATTGCCGGTGAAGCTGCTCTGCGCGCCAAGGGTGGTGATGCTGCCTGCGATTTTGGCTCGACCGAGATGAGTCCCCATCTGTTGATAAACGCGGCCATTGTTGTCTTGATGACAGGCGGCGCAGTTTTGCGCAAACAGAATTTGTCCCTGTTTGGCCAGTTTGACATCGACCTTAAAGGGGTAAGCGGGTGCGGGTAGGTTCAGCAACAGGCGTTCAGAGTGAGCCGAAACGCGCAGATCGACGTTGTTAAACCCCAAGGTCACTTGGGCGGCGAGGTTTTTATAAAACAGCATGGGGATGTGGCCGTTCCACTGTCCACCGCCGTTGATCAGCAGCTTTTTATCGTCATCCCAGCCGAGTGGGTCGCGGCTCTGCTGATTCCAGACCGCCATAATGTCGGTGATGCCCGCTACATTGGGCAGTGCCAGCGGGGCAAAAGGGGCGCTGTACCACGCTGCTTTCAGACCTTGGTAGGCGTTGGCAGAGTTAAAACTGATGGCGTCTTCCATCCCAGCGTAACCGAGTTTTGCCCGTGTTTCGATGCCGCTGTAATTGCGTGCAACGATCAGTTTCCAGCCGTCGTAGGCGTTTTCTTGCTGTTGTATAAAGGCCGTGATGTGCTGTTTGGCGTTGTCGCGGAACAGCTCGATTTGGGCTTTTTCATAGGCGGCATCGAAGTGTGTGT
>JAUZRS010000129.1 GCA_030950195.1 Gammaproteobacteria bacterium
CTTACCTCACCTGAATAACCTTTAGGGTCGGGACACCGGTTCTTGTTCAGTGCGTAACATCAGTTAATATCAAAAAAAACAGGTCGATCATAACGAATATTAGCTCTAATTTCTTTGACTACCCTCTCAAATCAAAAATTCCATCTCTGGTACACCTCATGCTTGCTCTATGCTTTAAGAGCATACTCACCTAGCCTGACACAGCGAGAACGGACATGATTTTTAAGCGGTACAAGCAGAGTTATCTGTCAGCCCAAGAGACCATTCAGCAGCTGGAAACACGTTTGCAGGAAGCAGAGCAGGAGAACCAACAGCTGACCTCACATCAGGCTCAACTGCAACAAAGTTGCGATGAACAACAACTGAAGCTGGTCGCCTGCGAAGGCGTTTATCAAAACCTAGAAGCCTTCAACAGCTCCTTTTTGGAGTCGCAACAGTCCATCTCCAGCTTGGCCACCGACCTCAAACTGGGCAAACAGCAAGTCACCAACATCTCCGGCATCTCCATCACCGCCCGGCACTCCGTCGAACGACTGGCGGATAAAATCAATAACATGGCCATCGACACCAGCAACACCGCTGAAATCGTCGTCACCCTCAGCCAACGCGCCGAGGACATCGGCAGCATCATCAGCCTGATTCAAGATGTCTCCGACCAAACCAATTTGCTGGCGCTCAACGCCGCCATCGAAGCCGCTCGAGCGGGTGATCAAGGCCGTGGTTTCGCTGTGGTCGCCGATGAGGTACGCACACTGGCCAAACGCACCAACGAAGCCACCAGCGAGATCTCCACCTTAGTCGGGCAGATTCAAGAAGAAACCAGCAAAGCTCGGATCAAAATCGACAAAGTCAGCCAGCGTTCCGACACCTTCCAAAGCGAAGGTCAAAATGCGGTGGGCAACATTGGCAAGCTGATCAATATTTCGCAAAACATCGAAGGCGTAGTTGCGTCTGGTGCGCTGCGCAGTTTTATCGAAACGGTCAAACTCGACCACCTGATATTTAAATTTGGCATCTATCGCGTCTTTATGGGCATCGCTTCAACCCATTCCCATGAGTTAACCAACCACACCGGCTGTCGTCTGGGGCGCTGGTATTACGAAGGCGATGGCGCAGAATCCTTCAGCCATCTGCCCGGTTACAAAGAGATAGAACAACCTCACCAAGAGATGCACCACTGGGGTTCAATGGCCATCGACTCATTCCATCGTAGCGAGAGTGAATCCGGTCTAAAAGCGTTGGAAGAGATGGAAAAAGCCAGCACCACACTGATCCAACAACTGGAACGAGTGGCTGCCAGCGGTGAAATGGATCCAAAACTGCTTCTACCAAAAAACAACGATAATGAATTCAGCGAAGAGATAACTTCGTAGGGGTAGATTTTACATCTCCCCCTACAGGGCAGAAAACGTTCTGCCCCTACTTGACATCGGTATACGCAAAGTTATGCTGATTCATCGTACAATCATCAATGCCTGCCTTTAATGCAAACATTCATCACACTGACGTTCAGCCTATTTCTCCTCATTCCCATTTCTTATGCAGGCCAACTGGATAAATTCGAAGAGAGCGTAAGCGGTTCCGAACCTCAGTTACATCAAGGTCATACGACACACCCAGCGGATAGAGGTCACGACGGCGGATTATGTCACGGCGATCATTGGAATTTTGGCTGCCTGTTCATTGATATTTTCGCCGACATCGCTTTTCAAATGGCTCTCTACGGTGGCGCATCCAGCTTTTATCGCATTGACCCGAACTCATACGAGAGGCCTTTTGAAGATGTGGAAAGCACTGAACTGGCACCGAGGTTCACTGGTGAAGCTTTGATCCCTTTTCTGCGGCTGGACATCAGTCACCAAGCCAGCACAGCCAGAGTCGGCTCGGATGACTATCGACTGGAAGCCGGTTACGGCGCGCTCGCACTGGTCTATGGCCAAAGCCATTACCAAGAACGTCAACCAACCGACGCTCTAAAACTCACCCGCATTTATGCTCTGTATCGCATGTCTTTTGGAGAGTACGTCGAGGTTGATTGGGGCATGGGATCACTCACACTGGAAGGCAATCAAACACACGATTATTTCTATGTCACCAGCCCTATTTTGATTCACCCCTCACGCATTTTTGGCTTTGAATTCAGGCCCTCTTGGGCTGAGAATCTGACCGAATATGATGTTAGTCTTTTGTTAAAAGCAAAACACCTTGGCGCAAAACTGGGCTATCGAACGTTAAGCAGCAACGGTGAAAAACTGGAAGGGCCTTACATTGGTTTGATGCTGAATTATTAATCTCCCACTCCAGCCACCGCTGCCAAAAAGGCCAACTCCATATTGTCAGCCTCATACTCCGCAAGACACTGCTCAACCGAACCGCAAAACAGCAGTTCGCCGTGGTGCAAAATGCCAATGCGATCACAAAGCTGTTCTACATCCAACAGCAAATGAGAGCTAAACAACACCGTCTGACCTCGCTGTTTCAACTCCCGCAACGACGTTTTCAGCGCCATGCGTGACAAGGGGTCTAAACCGCTCATGGGTTCATCCAACAACAGCAGCGGTTTTTGGCTCAACAGCATCAAAATCAAACCCACCTTCTGCATCGTGCCTTTGGAGAGCGTGGTCACACGCTTATTCAGAAAAGCCTCATCCAAAGCAAAATGACACAACAAAGCCGACAGCTCAATTTCACAGATCGGCTGCTGATAGAGACCTAACATGTAAAAGAGGAACTCATTCACCTTCAGATAAGAGGGGGCAGAAAAGCACTCGGGCAGATAAGCCAAATTGTCCCGCGCTTGAGACTGCACGCTGCATATCCCAGAGAGAGCAATGAAACCGGAATCACTGTGAATCAGGTCCAAGATGATCTTGATCAAAGTGGTTTTGCCCGCGCCATTAAGACCCACCAGAGCGAAAATTTCACCTGATTTGAGTTGCAGATTTAGATTGCGCAACACCACCTGATCGCGATGCGCTTTACTGATATTTTTAATGCTAAGAGGGGAGATCATGGGAAAGGTTTAGCAGATCCGATGCCGAATATGCTTCTTTCCATTTATTGCGGGCAAAAAAACGGCCTACTCCCTGTAGGCCGATTCTCTGGTACGAAAAAAGTGTCCAAACTTCCTGTAAAACAACACCCTTTCGGCTAAGATCAAATTCAATAGGCCACCGCACAACAAGGCAACGGCTCTGAAAACCCTTGTTGCAAAAAGATGTTAGCTCTCACTTTTAGATCGTAACGAGCGTAACGCACGCTGCTTCGAGCATCACTCAAAGCGGCTTTCACCGCCATCAAAGGGTTTTCACAGTACGCATCGCATGTTTCGCTGTCGTTCTGCCCATTCATTGACTGACGGCGAGCACCGACAGCAGGCAAACTCAAAGCTTGCGAAACCATCCACAAAAACAGACCCAAAACAACGCTGGTGGCACTTAAGGTATTCATCCCCTGTGCAATCACAGCCAAAGACGAGATCCAAACCAAGGCAACAGGGGCTGCGGTTTTCATGCCTTGCTGCTGGTATGCTGCGTAAGCGGGAAGCAAAATATGTTGGATAACGTTTTTCATGATCTATTATTCTCTGCGTTGTGCTGTTGAGCCTATTTAAGCAGATCTACACCACGGGTATGGGAACCGCTTCACAAAAGCGCATCTGCTCCTGCTGAATCTTTGAACTGCATCGCAAAATGCCTCATTTTGACCAAAAAATAGAGAAAAGCTTTAGAATTGCGCGCTTTTCGATTATCTTAGCCGCGAAGAAAGGGAAGTTGATGCCCCCATTAGAAAAAATGAGCGCAAAACCCCTCTCCTAAGAGAGCCTTAACCAAAATCTGCAATCCTATGGCACATAAACAGCCCAATGGCAGCAGCGTGCTCTCCCAGGCCACTAATTTTATCTATCCGAAATAAAGGAAAACCATGCATAACGGTACTTCACTTACTCAATTCATCATCGAAGAACAACGCCACATCGAAGGCGCAACGGGCGACTTCACCTCTCTGCTCAACGACGTGGTCACCGCTTGTAAAGTGATCTCCAACATGGTCAATCAAGGTGACTTGATCGGCGTACTGGGTTCCGCTGGCAGCGAAAACGTTCAAGGTGAAACCCAAAAGAAACTCGACATCCTCACCAACGACGTTTTCATTCGATCCAACGAATGGGCCGGTCACTTAGCGGCAATGGCCTCCGAAGAGATGGAAGAGATCTACCCGATTCCTGATGGCAAGCCACGCGGAAAATACCTATTGACCTTCGATCCCTTGGATGGCTCATCCAATACCGATGTTAACGTCTCTGTCGGCACCATCTTCTCCATTCTCAAAACCAATGAAGAAGGCGACACCCCCAGCGAAAAAGCCTTTTTACAACCAGGTACCGAACAGGTCGCTGCTGGTTACGCGCTCTACGGCCCCTCTACCATGATGGTGCTGACCACAGGTAAAGGCGTAAACGGTTTCACCTTGGATCAGAACATCGGTGAGTTCATGTTGACCCATCCAAACATGAGCATTCCTGAAGACACCCGTGAGTTTGCCATCAACAGCTCCAACCAACGTCACTGGGAAGCCCCTGTACAACGTTACGTTGACGAGGCTCTGGCAGGAAAAACGGGCACTCGTGGTGAAGATTTCAACATGCGCTGGATCGCTTCAATGGTGGCCGAAGTGCATCGCATCTTGATCCGTGGTGGTGTGTTTTTATACCCGATGGATGAAAAAATGCGCGCCAACGAAGCCACTGGCAAACTGCGCCTGTTGTACGAAGCCAACCCCATGTCCATGATCATCGAACAAGCGGGCGGTGTCTCCAGCACCGGTCGGGAACGCATTATGGAGCTGCAACCCGAGCGCCTGCATCAACGTGTTCCGGTTATCCTGGGTTCTAAAAACGAAGTGGAACGCATCATCGGCTACCACAACGAAGACTAATTCTCTTCGTTTAGAATAAAAAAACGGCTCCTTTAGGGAGCCGTTTTTTGTTATTGTTGCCGCACATTTTTATCTTTATAAAACGAATCAATACCCTTATGTCTGAAAAAATTGCTGCTGAAAACGACACCGATGTCGAACTCAAAGAACTGCTGAATGGCCAAACGGGAAAATTGAGTTGGCAAGAGTTACAACGTCATTTTGCCCGAGGGTCGGTGATCATCGTCGCCGCCGAACTGGATATGATTCAGGTTGGCATCAAGATCATCGAAGACGACAAACAACAAGTCGAAGCCTGGTTAAACAGCGGCCAAATGACCCGCGCCACCGATGACCACGCCCGCAACTGGCAAGCAAAAGAACCCCACCCCGAATTTTGGAGCACCGTGGTTGCCCCGTGGGTGTTGATCCAAGAGTTTAGAGAACAGTAGAGATGCAAAGGTAGATATTGAATCTACATCACTTCAGCGGCGTGGAGAATTTCTCGTAACTCATTAATAGAAACATCGCCCTGCTCACTCTTTGAGTAGATCGTCAACAACACAATATCGTCTTCTGTCTGTACATAATAGAGAATACGATATCCGCCGCTGCGACCACGGTTGGCATCGCTATTAGACACCCGAACCTTAAGCACAGTAGCAGCAACTCCAGCCACGTGATCTCCTGGCATATGCCGATCCAAAATGGGCTGAATATCGGCTCGAATGCGCCGATATTTGCGCGCCAAACGTTTTAACTGGCGTTGGAAAGCATGGGTATACGAAACATTCACAACCGCTTATTCAACATTAACCCCAGCCCACAAATTATCCACAGGCTCAATGCGCCCCGCCTTTAGATCACTCAATCCGTCCTGCAATGATTCAACCGCAGTTGGCCATGGTTCATCGGCTTCAACGCCTTCTCGAAAGGACTGCACCAAGCGCAACAATAAAGCTCGATAACGCTCTGGTGTTTGTTCGATCTCTTGATGCAATTCATCGGTAATATTGATTTTCGCAGCCATAATTTTTCCTCCGTGGTAACTCGCATTGTAGCAACAGCATAATCATTTTGCTGTTGCACCCTAAACCAGAAAACAAGGAGACGGCGACCAAGGCAAAGATCCCGTATAATCCCCCTCCCAATCACTCAAACAGAACCACCACCGTTATGAGCCAACTGCCCCCACTGCGACTGAAAAAACAGGAAGAGAACCGCCTTAAAGCGGGACACCTATGGATTTTCAGCAATGAAATTGATACCCAACAGACCCCTCTAAGCGGTTTCACTGCCGGTGAAGCGGTGGAGATCCAGACCCACAAAGGCCAAGTGATTGGCAGCGGTTACATCAACCCTCACTCGCTGATCTGCGCTCGTCTCTTAAGCCGCGATCCCAAACACCCGTGGTCTGCCTCCTTGCTGGTGCATCGGCTCAATGTGGCGCTCTCCCTGCGCGATTTGCGTTACCCCGATCCCTACTACCGTTTGATCTTTGGCGAAGCGGATTTGCTCCCCGGGCTGGTGGTGGATCGTTACGGCGACACCCTCGTGGTGCAGCTCACCACCGCCGGAATGGAGTTGATGAAAGCCGACGTACTCACCGCACTGGAAAAAGTCCTGCACCCCAAGGTGATTTTGCTGCGCAACGACAGCCCGATTCGCAACTACGAAAAACTACCCAGCTACGTTGAAACCGTCTTGGGCGAAATGCCCGAACACCTGCTGATCAAAGAGAACGGCTTGAGCTTTGAAGTGCCGTTTCAAGAGGGGCAAAAAACCGGCTGGTTCTACGATCAACGAGAGAATCGCGCCAGACTGGCACCTTACGTCAAAGGCAAACGGGTCTTGGATGTCTACAGTTACATGGGCGGTTGGGGCGTGACCGCAGCGGCCTTGGGTGCCAGCGACGTGACCTGCGTCGATGCCTCACAAACGGCGCTCGATTATGTGCATCACAACGCCGCCCTAAACGGCCAAACCGACAAAGTGCAAACCCTGCAAGGCGATGCCCAAGAGGCGATGAAAGAGCTGCGCCAACAGCGGGAAAAATTCGACGTGGTGATCATCGACCCACCGGCCTTTATCAAGAAAAAGGTCGATTTCCGCCCCGGGATCAAAGGCTACCGAAAAATCAATCAGCAAGCGATGCAACTGACCGCCAAAGACGGCATCTTGGTCTCTGCCTCCTGCTCCCACCACCTGCCGCGCCAAGTGTTGCAAAAAATCATGCAAGAGAGCGCCGTGCATCTGGATCGCAATCTGCAAATTTTAGAGCACGGCTATCAAGGCCCCGATCATCCCATTCACCCCGCTATTCCAGAGACGGAATATTTGAAAGTGATTTACAGTCGGGTTTTGAGTCGGCATTAAAACAGATTGACAATCGTTCTGTTTATTCACAGACTCAGACACTTCAAAAAATAATAGGAAAATAAAATAATGCGCTTATCAAAAAAACTGCTTGCTGTTTTGCTGCTCAGTCTCGGTCTCTCTAACGTCAGTTTCGCCAAAGATTTAAACCCTTGGCGTGATTGCGGCATCGGTGCCATGATTTTTACTGATGTTCCCGTCGGAGCCATTATCTCAAATCTCACCTGGGATTTGGGCACCACCGCACTGACCTCATCGGGCATGTCAAAAGAGATGTGTGAAGGTCAAAAAGTCGCTGCTGCAAAATTCATTACTCATACTTACGCCAACCTAGAAGAGCAAACCGTCAAGGGCGATGGCAAACATCTTCACGCCATGTTGGATATTCTCGGTTGTAATAAAAGCAGCCATACCGGCATTATCCATTCGGTACGCAACCGCTTCAGCAACACATTAAACAACACGCAATACAGCACTCAAGCAACCGTTGCTAAAGCAGAGGGCTATTACAATCTGGTCAATGCAACGATTAAACAGAACTACGCCACTCAGTGCAATCTCTCTTGAAATCCAACAGAGCCTAAACTGATGCCCGCGAAAAAGCCTACCATCAACGTAGGCTTTTTTTCCATATGCAACGACTTCTAAAGATAACTCTTTTTATTTTTACGCTGTTTTATAACTCAATCACAACCGCAAACAGCACCCCACCTCAGCTGCAAAACAAACTCATTCAACACGCCCTAAAAAAGAACCTCGCCTCAGATCCATACTGGCTTGCGCTATTACATTTACCAAAAAGCCCTTCGTTATTATCCCCATTCAACAGCGAGATCACATCCAAAAATTTCTTTCTATCTCCACAGGGAAGCCGTGATCCAAAAGCCGAACTGATTGCAACGTTACACGCTTTTTTTGCAATACCAGAACCAAACAAACCAGCCTCTTCGTGTCGATTTATTGCTCGTTACCACTGGCTAAAAAAACAGCTCGACTGGCCAAAAAAAACCCCAATCGTTTGCCCTAAATTCGATCAATTTAAACAACAAGGCAATATAAAATCAATAAGCCTGATATTTGCAACAGGCTATTTAAGTAACCCCGCCTCTTTTTACGGCCACGTTTTACTAAAATTCAACCAACAAAAAAATGGAAAAGAGCACATTGAATTACTGGACAAAAGTCTAAATTATGGCGCGATTGTTCCCAAAGGAGAGAACAGCCTAATTTATGTTTTAAAAGGGCTTTTTGGTGGCTACGATGCCAGCTTTTCAGACGATGTTTTTTATCGTCAAAATCACATTTACATTGAAAATGAGCTGCGTGACCTATGGGAATACCGTCTCAACCTAACTCAAGCGCAGGTCAATCAACTGGTTTACCACGCTTGGGAGCTGCTTGGAGCGAAGTTCCAATATTATTTTTTAAACAAAAATTGTGCTTACGCTATGGCAGACCTTTTAGAGCTGGTTATTAATCAACCGCTGAAATCCAACTCACCTATCTGGGCTTTACCCATTGACCTCTTCAACCGATTAAATTCAACAACCAAAAAACACCCACCGCTGGTAAAAGAGATTCATTACATTCCATCACGCCAAAGCCAGTTTCAACAACGTTATCAACACCTCTCAGAAGGGAAAAAAAGTCAGCTCAATATGATTGCCAACGACCCTGACTTTTCTCTAACTCAATTGAACACGTTGACTGAAGCGGAGCAAATAAACATCATTGACAGCCTATTGGATTATTACGCTTTTAGACTCTTGGACAACGATGACAAAGAAGAGATTAAAAATAAAAAACAGCGCCTTCTACTGCACCGCATTCAACTCAGAGCCACCTCAGCCGCCGACACGCCGACCTTTTCAGTACAGCCACCCACCTCAGGACCGCTGCCGCTGATGCTGCGGCTTGGTATTCAACAATCAGCCCAACAGGCAGCCAATCTAAACCTCACCACCCGCCTCTCTTATTACGATCTGCTTAATCTGGAAGCAGGCAGACTGCCCAACACCCAACTGACCACCTTAGAATTGAAGTTGATACTAAAAAAAGAACAGCTTGTTTTTCAACGACTCGATTTTTTTCACATTCAAAATTTAAACGTCTCTCAAAGCGGTCTGAAAAAAGACGGCGGCTGGGCTTGGAAAGCCCGTTTTTTTGCCGATAATCAAGGTGATGATTGCTCTTTCTGCCCTAAACTGAATCTGCAAATGGGGATGGGTAAAGCAACAAAATGGGGAGAACACCTCATCGTTTACGCCATGACTGACCTTACCCTAAGCACTCATCAAACCGCACAAACACGCCTGCGCATCACACCCTATCTCGGCTTGCTCATGTCAATAAATTCACATTGGAAAAGCCAATTCATATTGCGTTCATCCTATGATGGAAATGGCAAAAGATCATCTGATAATGAATCGCAGTGGCAAAATCGCTTTGGCAACAGCCGTAAATGGGATTTAAGGCTCGACTACGAACAACACAACGATACAAACAACATCACCACTGCCCTCAGCCTCTACTGGTAGTCAGCGTGTTTGAAGCCAATACTAAAAACTGACCAATATCAATGCAGACTTCCCATAAGCCACTTTATGATAAGCACAACTTGCAACAGGAACATCAACCATGACCCCTCAAAGCCTCTACGCACGGCTCGGTGGAGAGCCCGTTCTACAAGAATTTGTTGAGCAGCTCTACACCTTTATGCAATGTCTACCCGAAGTTCAGCCCATCCGTAACCTGCACGCCAAAGACCTCTCTCACACCCAAGAACGATTGTTTCTTTTTTTAAG
The DNA here is from genome assembly GCA_030950195.1 of Gammaproteobacteria bacterium. Taxonomy (GTDB): domain Bacteria; phylum Pseudomonadota; class Gammaproteobacteria; order JAUZRS01; family JAUZRS01; genus JAUZRS01. The sequence continues at coordinate 10,098 of JAUZRS010000129.1, forward strand.
CGGCATGTTAGGTGGCCCCTCACTCTACATGGATGCCTTTGGCCCACCTCGGATGCGGCGCAGACACCAACACCTCAGCATCGGCAACTCAGAGCGAGATCAGTGGCTGCTCTGCGCCGAAAAAGCCGCTAAAAAACTGCCTATATCGACCCTTTTGCAGACCGAGCTAATGCAGGCCTTGAGCGACATGGCCAACCACTTACGCAACCAAGAGATCAGCTCCACAGAGCAAAACGTCTCCTTCGGCTGCCCAGCACACTAAAACCTAACCCGCCTCCAACAGCTCCAACTCTTCGCTGATCCCCAACCACAACTCTTCAGCCTGTTCCAAAGCCTGACTGAGACTGGCTTGTTCTGCCAAGCGGGTTTTCAGCTCCGCTTTGGCACTGGCCTCATAAACAGCCGGATCGGCCAACAACGTCTCCAGCGCGCTGTTTTCGTCCTGTAATTTATCCAACACCTGCTCGGCTTTTTTGAGTTTATTGCGCAGCGGTTGCAACTGTTTGCGTTTTTCCGCCTGTTGCTGACGGCGGATTTTACGATCATCGGCACCAACTTTTTGACCGCTTTGCAGCTCTGTTTGACGCTTGCGTTGCTCCGCCAACCATTTGGGGTATTCCTCCAAAGCGTCAGCAAAAGGATTCAATTTACCCTCAGCCACCAGCCACAGCTCATCACAAACACTGCGCAACAGGTGACGATCATGAGAGACCACAATCATCACCCCTTCAAAGCCTTGCAGCGCCAAACTCAAAGCATGACGCATCTCCATATCCAGATGGTTGGTCGGCTCATCTAAAAGCAATAAATTAGGCCGTTGATAGACCAACAACGCCAACACCAAACGGGCTTTTTCACCGCCAGAAAAAGGCGCAACGACCTGAATCGCCTGATCGCCAACAAAACCAAAACCGCCTAAATAATCACGCAGCTCTGATTCAGAAGCCGTTCTGTCCAAGGCCTGAAGATGCTCCAAAGGCGTATCGTTGCCGTTGAGCTGCTCCAATTGATGCTGAGCAAAATAACCGATGCGCAAGGTTTTTGCCCGTTGCAGATCACCGGAAAGCCCCTCCAGCTCACCCGCCAGCAGCTTGATCAGGGTCGATTTACCCGCCCCATTGGGACCGAGCAGACCGATGCGCGCCCCTGGCAGCAGCGAGAAAGAGACCTGATTCAAAATGGGTTTATCCGCGTAACCAACGGAAACGCGATCCAGACTCAACAGAGGGTGGGGGATGTTCTGCGCCGGACGAAATTGAAAGTGGAACGGAGAATCCACATGGGCAGCACTGATCTCCTCCAGACGACCCAAGGCTTTTAAGCGACTTTGCGCCTGTTTGGCTTTGCTTGCTTTGGCACGAAAACGCTCAACAAAACTCTGCATGTGCGCCCGTTCGCGCTGTTGACGCTCAAACGAGGCCTGTTGTTGCGCCAGTTTCTCAGCGCGCAGACGTTCAAACGCGGAATAATTGCCACGGTAAAGCACCAGTTGAGCCTGCTCCAGATGCACAATGTGGTTGACCACTCGATCCAAAAAATCCCGATCATGAGAGATCAGCAGCAGCGTGCCTTGATAGGAGAGCAACCACTCCTCCAGCCAGAGCACTGCATCCAAATCCAGATGGTTGGTAGGTTCATCGAGCAGCAGCAGATCCGAGCGGCACATCAAGGCCTGCGCCAGATTAAGCCGCATCCGCCAGCCCCCCGAAAACGTGTCCACCGCCAACTGCTCTTGGGCGTTGTTAAACCCCAAACCGTGCAGCAGACGCGCCGCTCGAACGGGGGCTTCGTAACCACCAATGGCTTCCAGATGGCCGTGCAGATGCGCCAGCTTAGAACCGTCATCAACGGCTTCCGCCTTGGCAATCGCCACTTGAGTTCGGCGCAGCTCCAGATCGCCATCCATGACGTACTCAAGCGCAGCGGTCGTTAAGGCAGGGGTCTCTTGTGCCACCGAAGCGATAACCCACTCTTTGGGCAGCCCCATCTCGCCCTCATCGAGCTGAATTTTCTGACGAATCAGAGCGAAAAGAGAGGATTTACCCACCCCATTGGCACCGATCATTCCGACTCGCTGGCCCGGATGCACGGTAAGATTGCTTTTATCGAGCAGAAGGCGCGAACCGCGCCGCAGAGAAAGATCTTTGAAAGTTAACATGGCGCGCAGTGTAACAAGCTCACAGCGGCTTAGCGATTAGCGATCCGTGGGCAGCTCCACCAACTGTTTTACCTTTTCAACCAGCAGTTTATGGTCAAAAGGTTTGCTGATCACATCGTTGGCACCGGCATCCAGCGCTTTTTGAATCTCATCGTCATCTGTAGCAGCGGTCACCACCAGCACTTTCAAACGCGACAAGGTAGACTCTTTCTTGATGTGTTGCAAAACATCTAAACCATTCAAGCCCGGCATACTCAAGTCCAACGTCATCACTGCTGGGGTAAAGACACCCAGCATCGCACCGGCCAAAAACCCATCGCTGGCGATGGCGGTGGCAAAACCGGAATTTTTCAGCAATTTTTCAATAATGCTGGCAGTAACGGGATCGTCTTCCACCACCAACACACGGCGACGATTGGACTGAAACGCCTCCGGCACCGGCATATCGTTGCTTTTCAGGAACTCAATAAAATCTTCCACCAAAATGCGATGATCGCCTCGTCCGGGCAATTTATACGCTTTGATGTACCCACGCTCCACCCAACGGATTACCGTTCGAAAGTGGACTCCACAATATTTAGCGACTTCACCAGTCGTCAGCGCTCGACGCACTTGCATTCTCCCTTAGTCGTTTCATTCAAAATGAATAAACGTATACTAAAGCCTAACCACGAAAAAGAATCTTAACAAGAGTAAGATTCTGCCCAATCTGTCATTGTATCGCAAAAGCATGTGACTATTGTAACAATTAGGACAAAAAATTGACCTTGATCTAAAAAGCCGAATCGAATGCCAAATACGCTCGCGTACCGCCGCCCACATCCAGACCCTCTGCCACACCTAAGCGTAGAACAAAATCCAGACCGTAAAACAAGTTCAGATCCGCATTCAACTCCGCACCGAGCGTTCGATGATACATCGCCCGTTCTGCTCCCGACCAAGCCGCTCCTGCCTCAGCAAATAACACCCCTGACAGTTGCTGCACGCCCACGGGCGGCAACATAATACCTCGTTCAATGCGTCGCAATGGAAAGCGCCACTCGGCACTCAGCAAACGAATCTGCTCACCCTGCAACTGCAACAGACCCTCCACATAACCGCGCAAAGGATAACGCCGCCGATTAAAAAGGCCATCTGATGACGACAGCGATAACAGGCTCAAATCACCTTCACCACCCAATTGAAACGGCTTTGCAGCAGAACCCGCCATGCCTTGCAGGTAACGCAACGCCAATACCTGCTGACCTCCCAAACGTAGGTACTCACGCCAATCAAGCAAAAATGCCTCACCCTCTTGACCACCACCCAAAAGTGAACCACTCTCTGCTAACAGACGCACGTTACGACCGTCACTGAGGCTCACCGAACGCCGCTGACGACTGCCGTTATTGAACAGCAACGCCACCCCCAACGAATTCTCGCTCTCATCAGATTGCCACCGACGGGTCAAGCCCAACAGCGTATTCCAGCGACGCTGTGCGGTTGTATGCGCACGGTTCAAGACCAGCTGAAAACGCTCAACAGGCACCCGTTGCAACACACCTTGTAAATCAAATTCAAATTGCTGGCTTCGAGACAAAGCGAGAGTCAACCAATTTTCATAAGCGTACGAAAGTGAACCGTTCACCCCCCCCTCACTCAGATCCGTAACCAGCTCTAAATCATAGCGATGCCGATCCAAAACATCTCTGGCCGAGGTGGAAAAACCCACCTCACTGCGCTGCTCGGTAAACAACCAAGAGGGAAACCACCAGCGGGGTTTTAGGCTGTTCAATGCCGAATACGGCTTAAGCGCACCAACAGAGACCTCATCCCACTGAGTAGGGTGGCTTGTGCTGCTGCCCAGCAACCCATCTGACAAAGAGTGGTGTGCCAACGCCTGAGCATTGGTTAGTTGAAACAGGTCAAAACCCGTTGCTCCAAAAGCCGAATAGTAGAGCGTACCGCTTGCCCCTTCACTGGGGCTAAAACCACCCCCTAGCAGATTCGTTAAGGTCGTCATCTCCCCGCTCGCCACGTTCAATCGACGCAGGTTGTACACCCCACTGTGCTCCGAGGAAAACAGCAGCGAACGTCCATCGGGGCTAAATTGCGGCTCCGTCTCCACCTCATCATCCGCCGTCAACGCAGACCAACTGCGGCTCTGAAGATCAAACCATTCCAGATTCCAGCCAACACCCTCACGCTGCACTGCCGCCGCCAAACAACGTTCACGCGGCGACCAATCCAGTGAGCCAATCACTCGATCCTCACCCTGCCACAGCAGTTCTGGATTTTGCCCCTCGCTGTCCAACAACAACAGACGATTCAACTCGCCATGCAACTGCACCGCCACAATCTGTTGTCCATCAGGACTCCATGTCGCTTGGCGATAACGTTGACAGTGAGTCAAACGGTGCTCATCACCTGAAACAGGATCAATACGATAGAGGTCAAAATAACGTGCGTACTCATCACACACCTCCGGCTGCATCAATAAAATGCCCGCAGAGGGATGCAGATCCAACCGTGAACCACGATTAACTCGGCGGATCACCTGATGCCCCTCCGTCGCACTCCAACGCATCAGCGCTGCCGGTTGCACATCATTTTCACGCAGATAATAAACCTCATCACCCAGCGCCCGAATCTGACGAGTCTGACCACCAAAGGTTAGCGGCACACCTTTTATCACACCAGCCTGCTTGATTTTATTTATTTGTGGTTGGTAACGCCGTTGCAGATAAAGCTCAAACTCCGACCAGAGGGTGGTTAAATTTTTACCAAACAATTTTTTCGCTGTAGCATCAAGCTTAAAAGGGATCACATTTTTGCTGTACAGATCAATCCACTTCTGCACCACCTTGGCACCGTATTTATCCTCAATAAATTGAAAAAAATGCACCCCATAAAGATAACGGGTGGTGCCTGCTGGCCAACTGCGAATCGGCAGATTGACCTGTGACAGTGGTTTAACTCCTTGCTCCACTTCCATGCGCATCAACATGGCGTAATAACTGGACTGACCTCGGCCAACGCCTTTTTCTCTATCGGTCTCAATCCACGTCGCCAACCCCTCAGTAAACCAAGCCGGTTGCAGACGATTGGGAAACAACAATTCATGACGGCCAAAAATACGGCGTAGAAATTGAGGTGCCGCATCGACCCGATCCAGATGCAAAACATGCGTGTATTCATGGATCAACAGCAATTCCAACCAGTTTTCATACTCTTCCAAACTGTTGACGCTGTCCGGCTTAGCCAGCCATAAAACCGTGCGATTGTAGGGGAAAGGATTAACATAGCCGTTTGAGCTGTCGCTCTCATCACTGAGCACCAACGGCGTTTTTTCTAGCGGCTGCCAAAGAAATTGCCGCGACAATTTTTTATGCACCGCTTCGGCAATCTTGAGGGTTTTTCGTGCGCTTTTTTCATAACCAGCGGCAAAATGCAGCCGAAAATGCGCGCTCTCAAGCGTGAACCAATCCAGACGTGGATCAATGGCAAAACTGCCGCTGTTCATCAACAACAGCAACAGAGCCAATCCCCCTCTAAATGGGTTCAACATCATTAAGCCTTATTAAGAAAATGACGCGAGGTTTTTATAATCAACAACGTCGGCATCGAAGCGTGCAAAAACAGATCAAAAATATCCATCGGTCTGCTCAAACTGCCCTCAAACAACATGCGCAGTTTTTCCACCAGATGCGGTTCGGGTACAAAGGGCGCTGAACCCAAAAAAATCGTGCCGACGATTAACATTACCCACGGCAATTTATCCACAAACTTCAACATTAAACCTCTCCTATTAACGTATTATTGACTGATTAACTGATGTTACGCAGTGAGTGAGAAACCAAGAGAATCTCAGACCACGTCATTCCCGCGAAGGCGGGAATCCACATGAATCTATGACAAGACCCTATGGATTCCCGCCTTCGCGGGAATGACGAGCGAAAAATAAACCTCCCCTTAACCCAGAACCTCTCTTCCATTGAAGAGGGAAAATCAGGTCGTGTTGTTTGAGTTTTGTGGTGGATGGTCTTACCTCACCTGAATAACCTTTAGGGTCGGGACACCGGTTCTTGTTCAGTGCGTAACATCAGTGATTAAATCTTGCAGTATGTTTTTTAACTGCGCCGTATCTAAGGGGTAGGTTAAGATCGCCAACAGTGGAAAACGACTGCTGAGTTTTTCCAATTGATGCGCCTGTTCACGGTCGTAAAAGACCACGGTTTTTATCTCCGGCATCCGTTGCAAGACCGCCATCAAGGATTCCAAACTGCTGGTGCGATCTCGAAAATCCGACTGAAAGTTAAACTCCGCCACCACCACCGCTGGGCGATTTTTTTTCAAATAAGCAAATGCTTTACGCATACTGAACAGCTCTGTGACTTCAAAACCGATCTGTTTATAAAGCGCCACGCAGTTGGCGTAACCGCCCAACTCCACAATCGACAACAGCTTTTTTGCGCCGTTTTCAGTCACTCTGCTACTCCTTGACCATACCCAAAAACAGGCACAAGCCTAACAGGCTTTCTCAAACAGGTCGAACCCGCTTCATGAGGTGACAAGCCCCCGCAAGCTCGCCATAATAACGCCCCTTTTCACTCATCTGGCCTCCCTTTATGTGGTTTAAAAATCTGCACCTTTTTCGCCTCACCGAACCCTTTACACAGAGCGCCGTCGAGCTGCGCGAATCGTTAGAGAAACAGCGTTTTCAACCCTGTAGCCCCCAAGAACCGGAACGCTGGGGCTGGACAAACCCCGTCGGCGGTCACGATGATCTGCTGCTGGAGCAAAACGGACGGCTGATGATCGCTGCTCATAAAGAAGAGAAGATTCTGCCCGCCTCGGTGGTCAACGAACACCTAGCCGAACGCCTTGAAGCCCTGCAAGAAAAACAGCAACGCCGCCCTCGCAAAGCGGAGCGCGAGGCCCTAAAAGAAGAGGTTCTGTTTGAGTTGCGCCCACGCGCCTTTAGCCGTCGCAGCACCTTTCACGCTTACCTCAACCCTCGCAGCGGCTGGCTGATCATCAACAGCGCCAGCCAGAAAAACGCCGAAGCCCTCACCGAACTGCTGCGCAAATCCCTCGGTTCTTTGCCCATCGCCAGCCCTGTGCTGACAAATCCACCGGGTACGGTGATGACCCACTGGCTCAGCGACGACTCCCAGCCGCCTGAATTCACCTTGGAAGAGGAATGCGAACTGCATTCACCACAGGAAAACGGCGGCATTGTCCGCTGTCGTCAACAACCGCTTTCTGACCCTGAGATTCAAGGCCACCTTCAGGCTGGTAAAACCGTAGTCAAGCTGAGTCTAAACTGGCGTGATCGCTTCTCTTTTGTCCTTGATGATGAGTTCAGCATCAAACGGCTGCGTTTTCTGGAGCTGCTACAAGATAAACGAGATGAGATCGAAACCGACGATGACCCTTTGTTGAATTTTGAAGCGGATTTTAAATTGATGTCCGGTGAGCTGGAGAAGCTGTTAAAGGAGTTGCTTGAAGCATTTGGTGATGAGGCAAATTCTTTGGCTTAACTGAAAACGTTCAAATTATCGAGTGCAACGGCTATAGAACCTAATAAACAAGCTCGATCTTGAATGTAAACAGTAATAAAATATTATCCCGCTTACGAATAATCCTAGCCCCGAAAACGAATCGAGCCACGCCGTCGAAAGTCCTCACCGACGTTGTAAACTCATCCGCCAAGCGGGGTTTTTATCACCCTTTTCCAACTTCAAATAACGCCCCACTTCATTTTCATACCAGTAACAATCGCCCTCATTTGGCTCACACTCAAAGCCCCACCAAACCCCATTTTCATCTTGAGCCAACCACTCAATCCAAGCCGGTAAATCATCTCGATCAACAACCATGTGTTCCTCCAAAGATCTTAAGGGAAAGAAGCGCGTGTGAAACTCATCACATTTTCAGGTAAGATTGGAAAAACGTCAATCTTATCGAGACAGGATTAAGAAGGCTTTCTAAGTTGTTGTTCATACAAGAAAAAATATAAATAACAACGCCTCTCTCGACATCTATGAAAACGGATCAGTCATGATAAAACACTGTTTTTACAAGATAAATGCAGCTTTATTGCTGTTAATCATCACTTTTATCCTGTTAGGTAAGGCTCATGCAGCCACCCCCACACTGGAAAACATTCGTCTGCTCACCAAAGAGTGGCTGACAGAACAGAGTCCATTTTCACAGCAAATTGAATCCCTGCACGTTCCAGACACCCTCAAACAACTCTATCAACAACGCCACTACCAACCCATCTGGTTTGATCAAACGGGCTTAAAACCCGAAGCAAAAGAGCTGCTAGCGGCGCTCTCAATCGCCGATGAAGAAGGTCTATCACAACACGATTATCATCGTCTTGGCATCCAGTGGCGCAGTTTTTCAGGCAAAAACAAACCACGCCTACAAGCCGAACAAGAGCTGTTGCTCAGCGATGCCTTTTTTGGTCTCGCCAGCCACCTCTACAGCGGTATTTTTAATGCCACCGAAAGTGATGGCAACTGGCATATCAATGCTCCAAAATTCGATGCACAGGCGCTGCTTACCGCACTGCAACAAGGTCATTCAATAAAAGAACTGTTGCGCGCCCTCACCCCGCCGCACCCTGGCTACCGTGCCTTGCGCTCCTCTTTAGCCCGCTATCGACGCATCGAATCCGCCGGTGGCTGGCCCAATATTGCTCACGGCTTAGCCATTAGATTAGGAGCAAAAGACCCACGTTTAAACAATCTCCGTGACCGACTGCTGATCAGCGGCGATCTAGCTCTCTCCGCAGAGATCAATAACAACGTCTATGACAAAACCCTACAACAAGCGGTAAAAAACTTTCAACAACGAATGGGACTGGAACCCGACGGAAAACTGGGCACCCAAACCCTGCACGCCCTCAACACGCCCGTTAATGAACGTATTCAACAAATTAAGCTAAATATGGTGCGTTGGCACTGGCTACCCAGAGAACTGGGTAAAAAACACATTTTTGTCAATACGGTCAGTTTTGAATTGGATCTGATCGACAACTACCGTCCTGCGCTGAATATGAAGGCCATCGTTGGAAAAACCTACCGCAGCACCCCTGCTTTTAGCGAAAAACTGACCCACTTTGTGCTCAACCCCTCTTGGTACATTCCCGCCAACATCCTCAGAAAAGACATTCTGCCCAAGGTCAGAAAAAATCGTGATTACCTACAGCGTAAAAACATTCATATACAAAAAGTAAAGGGCGATAAGGTTGAAGAGATACCGTTAGAAAAAGTCGAGTGGGCAGAATTTTTCTCCAACAAATCCCCCTATCGTCTACGCCAATCGCCCGGCAAACACAACGCTCTAGGGCAGGTAAAATTTTATATGCCCAACCCTTACGGCATCTACCTGCACGACACTCCCTCACGAAAGCTGTTCCAAAAAACCGTGCGCACTTTTAGCTCCGGCTGCATTCGCCTCGAACAGCCCTTGGCACTGGCCGCCTACCTGCTCAAAGACGAAGCCCAGTGGGATCAACAAAAATTGCAAAAAATCGTAAGCCAAAAACAGACCCGCTGGGTAAAACTGAGCAACCCGATCAATGTCTATCTAACCTATTTCACCAGCTGGGTTGATGGCTCAGGGCAGGCGCATTTTCGCCAAGACATGTATAAACGAGATCGGAAGTTACAGCAAAAACTGTTCGGTCAAACACTGCAAATAGCTCAGTTTTAAGACACAATAGAACCAACACGCAAGGAAGCCTTTTCTTATGAACATGAATCATTACAAACAAAACCGTCGCCGTTTTTTACAATTTGGCACTCTGCTGGCCGCTGGTTTTATCAGCACACCCTCTCTGGCCAAACGCCAAACTCAAGAGCGAACATTGCATTTTTATAATCTACACACAGAAGAGAAGCTCAGCAGCACCTATTGGAGTGACGGTCACTATCAGAGACCCGAATTGAACGTTATAAACCGTCTGTTACGCGACCATCGCACCGATGAAACCACCCAGATCGACCCTCTGCTGCTCGATCTGCTGCACCACACCCAACAAAAACTCGGCAGTCGTCAGCCCCTGCACATCATCTCCGCTTATCGCAGCCAAAAAACCAATGCCAAACTGCGTCAACGCAGTCATAAAGTAGCCAAACGCAGCTTGCACACCCAAGGACGTGCCATCGACTTCTTTCTACCGGATCGTGAGCTGCATCAAATTCAGCAAGCCGCGCTCAGTTTGCAAGGCGGCGGGGTTGGTTATTACCCCAGAGGAAAAGTACAGTTTGTGCATATGGACACGGGGCGAGTGCGTCGTTGGTAAAACTGCCTTAACGCAGTTTTACCCGCAATAACTCGACTCGTTTTCGGTTCACGCCAAAGTCCGTGTTTCCCGATCTTGCAGCAGATCGTACCGCGATCAGTTTCTCGTCAGGGTGCAGCTGTAACTCCAGATCATCCACAAAACGAAACAGAAAACTGCGGCACTCTGCTTTCAAGTAAAACTCATTTTCAGATACAATTTCACAACGAGGCAGCGCCAATACCGCCCGTTTAACTGTTTTCCAGGCTTCCTCTGCGGAGGCGGAAAAAACCAATGGGGCAATGTAATGCTCCGTGTCATCTGCTTGAGCAGCAGTAGAAACACAGTTGGGTGAATCAGGGCAAACAGATAACGATGACGGCTTGCCTCCCCTCTCATTAGAACTCACTGACGACATCAATACACCTCCTAACAACACGCCAAACAGTGACAACACCCGCATCGTCCTCTGACAGCTCATATTAAAAACTGTCCCAAGAATCTTTCTTTTTAAAACGCAAGCGGGGCAGAATCAAACCCAATAAAATACCACCAAACAGCACCCCAGCACCAACCATAAACCAGTTACGCTGCGACTCATCTTTAAAGGTTTCATTCTCCTTTTTAACCCGACTCAACTCCGTTTCCAACAGAGAAATACGTTCTTTTAACTGATCGTTTTCACTGTAAATCGCCAAGGTGTTCGCCGCCGTACGTCGAATGTCCGTCAACTCTTTGTCCAGCTCAATATTTTTGCCTTTGCAAAGGGACAACTCTTGCTGCACATTTTTCTGCTCTTTCACTAGGCTTTCGCTCTGTTGATTAAACAGCCTATTTTCTTCTTTTAAGCTGGCCATACGGCTTTTAATTTTCGCCAAACGTTGCTCTGCCACTGGACGTTTGATCGTCATTCTATTTAACACCCAGCCCTCTTTGCCCAACGAAGTCTTAACTTTGCTGTAGCCCTTCACTCCAGCCTGCACCACATTCAAACGCGTACCACTGGGCAACATGCTAATAATCTTATGCCCTGTGCTCTGCCCCGAACGTAAGGTAATTTCACAGCGATCCGTAACATAACGCGTCTCGGCCCAACTCCATGACGAAACCGCCAATGCCGCCAGCAAAACAAGAATTTTGTTCACAATCACTTCTTTAATCCTCTATAAACCGTTTATTTTGTTCAACAGTAAACGTGCTCACACCACATTCGCGCCACAATCCTAGATATTGGCCTCAATGTAAAGCATTGGTTACAATCGCCCTCTTTTTAACTCGGAACGCCCATGCGAAATCCGCTCCACCAACGCTGGCTCAATGGCAGTCGTTTCCACCTCAATGCCGCCCCCCAAGCCCTCCGGCCTTGGCTGCAAGAGAGCGGCAGCCTCACACAAAAACTGCTCAATGGCTGCAACAAAACCTTCAGCGTGCGCATTTTAAAACAGCAGATTCGTTACGCCAAGAAAAAGGAAGCCCAACATTTGCAGATTCCCCTCGGCTCACGTCTGATTGAGCGTGATGTACATCTGCTCTGCGGCCAAACCCCTTGGGTCTACGCCCACACCCTATTGCCACTCTCAAGCCTAACAGGCCACCAACAACGTCTGGCCGCTATCGGCAACCGTCCGCTGGGGGCGTTGCTGTTCACCGACCCCAGTTTGCGACGCGGTGCTCTACAGATCATTCGCATTCCCGCCAAACAAAGCCGCCAAATCACACACGTTAAAAATCACAGCACCCTGTGGGGACGGCGCTCTCTGTTCCAAGTAGGCCAGCACCCTCTGCTGGTCAGTGAATTTTTTCTCTCCGCCCTGCCACTTGATGCCCACTCAAGCCCTCCCTTACGCCCTCGACACCTCAGTAAAAGCAACCGTCGCTAGCAGAACGGTTTTTAATTCTCAGCCACAAAAGCAGCGCCCCCAGCAGCAAACCCGTTAAGCTGCCATAAAGATGCGCCTCCACCACCACCGTCATGCCCGACGATTCCGCCCCAGGCATCGCGCCAATGGTAAACTCATACAGCAAGCGCCCAAACACCAGCACAAACAGCAACAGAGCAAATTTCCGACTCTGTTGTAGCTCCAACATCGTCCCCACCGCAAACGCCCCAAACACCGCCCCCGACAGACCGACATACCAGCCCAACTGCGGCATAAAAAAATACAACCCCAAGCCCACTCCCAGCGAACAGATTGACAACACCAACCACCAGCGCCAACCCTGTAGCAAAGGGCCAAACAAGCCTTGAATCAACGCCACTCCGGCCAAGTTCCTGAGCAAGTGCATCCAATCAAAATGCACTAAATTACCACTGTAGAGCAACCACCCTGCACCGCCGTCGATTGCTTGGCGATCAAAACGCAGCACCGTACTCATCCCCGTCGCCTGCAATAAAATACAAAATGCAGACAAATAAACCACCCAAGCCCATCGACTCCACACGTCAGCCATCACTTCTCCCTAACCCAATAAAATGATAATCATCAATCCAGATACTCTGGTGCAGCTTACAAAAACTCGGCTCTGCTTAACAGCGGAGAAGCAACAAGCATGTTATTCTCTCGCCCATACTTATTTATTGATGGAGTTGTCTTCAGATGAGAGCCAATCATTCAAGCCCCCGCACTCAGCAAGCGGGTTTCACCCTGATCGAAATCATGGTGGTGGTCGCCATTCTCGCCATTCTCGCCTCCGTGGTCATTCCACGCATTATGAGCGAACCCGACAAAGCCCGCGTGGTGAAAGCCAAACAAGACATCCGCGTACTGGAAAGTTCACTCGAACTCTACAAACTGGACAACTTCACTTACCCCAGTACCGACCAAGGGCTAGACGCACTGGTGACGCGCCCCAATGATGCCAGTAACTGGAAAGAAGGCGGTTACGTTAAAAAACTGCCCAAAGATCCGTGGCAACGTGAATACCAATACATCAGCCCAGGTGAACACGGTGAAATAGACATCTACTCTCTGGGTGCCGACGGCGTACCGGGCGGCGACAAATTTGCCGCCGACATCGGCAACTGGGATCTGTAACTGATTGTCGCTCTGAGTACCTTGTGACCCACCCCAAAATCCACCCAAACCACAGCGGCTTCACCTTACTGGAACTGCTGGTGGTGATGACCTTAATCGCCATTCTCACCACCTTTGCGGTGCTGCGCATCGACTTTGGCAACCCCGCCGAACGCCAGCAAAAAGAGGCGCAACGGCTGCTGCAACTGATGCATCTGGCCTCCCAACACGCACTGCTGCAATCACGTCAACTGGGCATCCGTTTTGAAGCGCAGCAGTACCAATTTTATCAACTCATCGACGGCAAACAGTGGCAACCCCTGCAAGAAAAACAGCTGCGCAAACGTGAACTGCCCGAAAATTTAACCTTTGAAATTCAAATCGAAGGGCTGAGCATCTCACTGGATCAACCAAAAGATAAAGAACAAAAAAAGAGCCGCAAACCGCACCTCTTCCTGCTCTCCAGTGGCGAAATTCTGCCCGAATTTGCCATTTTAATACAAGATCAAGACTCCCGACTCCAGTACCGCATCGAACCTGGGGTAGAAAAAGCACTGCAACTGAAACGCGAAGGCGACACCTTATGAGCAGCAACCACGGCTTCACCCTGATCGAAGTAATGGTGGCACTGGCGGTATTGGCCGTCGCGTTGAGTGCGCTGATCAAAGGCGCAGCGGACACCACCGCCAACAGCAGCTACCTACAGCAGAAAAGTTTTGCCACTTGGGTCGCGGCGAATAAAATCAGCGAACTGCGCCTGAAGAAAAAGTGGTTAGACAAAGGCAAAAAGAGCGGCACAGAAGAGATGGCCGGTTATAAATGGCACTGGAGCAGCGTCGTCAAAGCGACCCAAAGCAAAGAGATGCGCCGCCTCGATGTGGGCGTTCGCCTAAAAGCCGAGGATGAAAACCCACTGGTCAAACTGGCCTCCTTTGTTATCGACCCCAGCTTAAACGCCAAAGCGCCTCAAGCCGCCCCCGCTCCCAACGCGCCGACACGATGAAATCACACTCGCAACAGGCCTTCACCCTAATTGAGCTGCTGGTGGCCATCGCCGTCTTCTCCGTGTTGGCGGTAGCCGCTTACAGTGGCCTCAGCTCGGTGTTGCAGAGCCGCAGCGCCCTCGCCGAACGCTCCGATCAACTCAACGCACTGCAACAGACCTTCTATCATTTTAGCGATGACCTACAGCAGATGATCGACCGCCCCATTCGGGATGAACTCGGCAGCCAACAGGCCAGTTTTATCACCAACCAAGGAGACTCGCTCATCTTGGCTTTCAGTCGCAGCGGTTGGCAAAACCCGCTTGGTAGCCCGCGCTCCCAACTGCAACGGGTCAGCTACCTGCTCGAAGACGACACACTCTATCGCCAGTATTGGCAGCATCTGGATCGCATCCAAGGCGCAAAAGAGCATCGTCGCCTGCTGCTCAGCGGAGTCAAAGAGATCGAATTGCGGTTTATGGATCAAAATGCCCGCTGGCAAACCCGCTGGCCAAACGCCCGTTCGGGTCAACCTGTCCCCCTGCCACGCGCCATTGAGATCAAATTAACAGTGGAACCTTGGGGCGAAATTCGCCGTCTGTTTGAGGTACCAGGCTGATGCACTCACTCGCTCGTTCCCAAGGTGTGGCACTGATCACCGTGCTGTTGGTGGTGGCGCTGGCCACCATTGCCACCACCGCGATGGTTTCGCGTCAGCAGATGGACATTCGCCTCACCCAAGCCCGACTGCTGCTGGAGCAAGCGCGCCATATTGCCTTGGCAGGCGAAGGTTTAGGCCGCGTGCTGCTCTCCCAAGATCGCAAAAAAAACAAAACCGATGACCTAAGTGAAGATTGGGCCATGAGCACGCCGCCGCTGCCCATCGACAGCGCCCAGATCATGGGCTGTGTCATCGACCAAAACAGCCGCTTTAACCTCAATAATTTAATCACCGCCCAAGGCAAACTGAACCCCGCTGCCAGCGGCCAACTGCAACGCCTGCTGCAACTGCTGGAGTTAGACCCCGCCCTCGCCAACGCCATTGAAGATTGGCTCGATGCCGACATCAACCCCAGTGGCAGTGGCGGCGCTGAAGATGATTTTTATTCCAGTCTGCCGCAGGCCTACCGCAGCGCCAACCGCGCCCTGCTTGACCTCAGCGAACTGCGCGCCGTGCGCGGCATCACGCCTGAAATTTTCAATACACTCGAACCCTATCTCACCGCGCTGCCCAGCGTGACTAAAATCAACGTCAACACCGCCAGCGAGCTGAATCTGCAAGCACTGCACAACAAAATCACCCCGACGGCAGCCAAAACACTTTTGGATCAACGGCCAACGGCCAACAGCGCCTTACCAGAGGCAAACAGCCCAGTGGATAACGGCACCTCACAAGATGCCTTTCAGAACATAGATAACTTTATTCAGCAGCTTGTCAGCAGCGGTGTTAGCCTCACCGCCAGCGACAAAAGCCAAATTCGCCAGAGTGCCGATGTCAGCAGCGACTATTTTCAGACCCGAGTGATCGTCACTCTGGGCGCAGCACACTATATTTTGTACAGTCTGCTCTACCGAGACAACACAGGTGCCACGCGCGTTTTACAGCGAGCAAGGAGAGAACAACTTGGCCAAACCATTTGTAATCCGTTTTAACCCAAGCCAACCCCAGCAGGTCAGTTGGCGTGCGCCACAGAGCGAACAGCAAGCATCGCCCATTCAGAACGGCAGTTTAAGTGACGCTGCGCTGCACGCACGCGGCCAAAATGTGCTGCTGCTGGTGTCAGGCAACGAAGTGCTGCTCACCCATGCCCACGTGCCAAGCAAAAACCGCAGCCGCGTCTTAAGCGCCATCCCTTTCGCCCTCGAAGAGAGTCTGATCGACGATGTGGACGAGCTGCACTTTGCCATTGGCGAAGCAGACGGCGATGAGTATCCCGTAGCGGTGATCAGCAAACGCTATCTGGAAGATCTGCTAGAACAGCTCAACGCCGTTGGCCTTCGCCCTCAGACCCTGTTGCCCGAACCCTTGGCTCTAGCCGAAGCCCACGAAGGTTGGTCGCTGCTGGTGGACGAACAAAGAGCGATCATTCGCCAAGCTGGACTGAAGGGCTTTAGCATCGAAATCGAGGCGCTGCCCGAGCTGCTCAACAGCGCCCTCGACTTTGCCGACACGGAAGCCCCCCAACGCCTGAGCGTTTATCACTGCGGTGAAGCCGACGATCTGAATCTGAATACATTGCCCTTGGCCATTGACTACCACCGTTGTTCACACCCACTGGAACAGCTCAATGACCGCTTGGAAAAACCGGCCATCAATCTGCTGCAAGGGCAGTATCGCCGCCAAGATCCACTGCAAAAGCTCTGGCAGCCGTGGAAACAACCACTGGCCATCGCCGCCCTGCTGCTGCTCACCAGCAGCATCGGTATGCTGCTGCAACATCAGCAACTCGGCAAGCAAGAGCAGCAGCTTCGCAGCGAAATCGAACAGACCTTCCGCGCCACCTTTCCCAACGTCAAACGAGTGGTGAACGCCCGCGCCCAGATGAAAACGCGGCTGAAAAAACTGCGCAGCGGTCAAGGCAATCTGCACGGTTTGTTGCCACTGCTGGTGAGCAGCGCCCAACCGTTAGCCCAAGCGAAAAACATTCAGCTCAACGGCCTCAATTTTCGCAAAGGTTATTTGGATCTCGAAGTGAATACCGCTCAACTGCAAGCATTGGACAGCCTAAAACGGCAACTGGAACAGCGCCAACTGCGGGTCAAAATTCTCTCTGCCAATACCGAGAAAGGTCAAGTTAAAGGTCGCTTGCGACTGGAGGCAGGCTCATGAAACTCTGGTTTTCTCAGCTCGTACCACGAGAACAAAAATGGGTGCTGATGGGCGGCTCTCTGCTGCTGCTCACTTTAATCTACTTACTGCTGATCGAACCTGCTCTGCTCGCACGAGAACAGCGCCAAAACAGCGTCAAGGCACTGCAACAAGAGCTGCTCTGGATGCAGCAATCGCAAACCGAAGCCCTCTCTCTCGGTGCAGGACAAACCAACATCGGCAAGCGCAGCAATGGCCAAGCGCCCTACATTATTGTTGATGCCGCCATTCGCCGTGCTCGCCTCGGCACGCCGGAGCGCATTGATCCACAAGGGAAAAAAGGCACCAAAGTGCAATTTGCTCAGGTGGACTTTAATCAACTGATGAACATGCTCTCGGATCTGGAGCTAAACCACGGCCTGCGGGTCACCAGTGCCAACATCAGTAAAATGCAAGCGGGCAAGGTTAACGCCCGCATCAACTTAGAAAGGGTGGATAAATGAAACTTCGTTACCTGCTGCCCTTGTTGCTGGTCAGTTATCTGCTCGCCCTGCTGATCAATCTGCCCGCCAGCCGTCTGCTCAGTTGGGTCGATATTAACCCTCTGCAACTGCACGGCATCTCCGGCAGCCTGCTCAACGGCCACGCCAATCGCCTGCAGATCAACTCAGAGCAAAAAATAGACAACCTAAATTGGCAGATCACCCTCAGCAGCCTGCTCAAAGCCCG
Organism: Gammaproteobacteria bacterium; assembly: GCA_030950195.1. Taxonomy (GTDB): domain Bacteria; phylum Pseudomonadota; class Gammaproteobacteria; order JAUZRS01; family JAUZRS01; genus JAUZRS01. Next base: position 28,069 of record JAUZRS010000129.1, read on the forward strand.
CCTCGGCTCTCAACTGGAGTTTGGCTACCTCGGCGGTCACGGCAGTGGCCATGGGGCTGTTTCAGCCAGCCAAACGCTTTACCTAAGCGAAACCCGCTTTGAGATCGCCGCCAAACAACTGGAAGC
>JAUZRS010000013.1 GCA_030950195.1 Gammaproteobacteria bacterium
GTCTTAATCCCTTCTTCATCAGGGCAATGTTTCAAACCCCTCGGCTCTAATTCCTCTTTGAAAACAATAGCTTACAAAGGGGGTCTTAGGAAATAAAAGTTTTTGAAAAGTTAACTGCTTTTTCATGGCCTAAACCCCTTAGTTAACCTCTCGCCGAGCTGCAAGAACCGACGCTATTATTCGCCCTGTTCTTGAAAATGTAAAGCATTTTATGCCCAACGCAACACAATATGCTCACGGCGTAACATCAGCTATTAAGCAAAAACCGACTTAAACAGACTTTTTAACGTGCCCTTCAAAGTCAGCGCATCAGCAATCATTTTGCGAATGTCTTTATCATCCGACTTCACCCCATGCGCCAACGCATTCCGCACACGATTCAACTTTTTAAAACCGTTCAACGACTCCATTAAAGTCTTGCGCTGCTCCTCACGCGACAAATAATCATTCAAATTCTTGCCCTGCACACGGCTCAAAGCCAAACTGATCGCCCCCTCCAAACCGTACATCGTCGCCCGAACAAAATCTTCTTTCTCCAGATATTCATAGGCCAAACTCTGCTCCCAATCAGCACGGTTTTTGCCCTTATGCCACGCCACCCGCTTTTCCAACTCCGGCAAAAACAGTTTTGCAATCGCAGAACACTGCTCCATCCGCCCCTCTTGACTCTTCCAACCCGAAAGCGCCTCCCGCGCCTTGACCGGATTGGTGGTGCGCTCAAAAAAAGCCGCCTGTTTCAACTGCTCGTTTCCCTCCCCCAACAGCGCCGCAAATTGGCCGTAATCCCCATCGTGGTCGTAACGCTCCAAAGCCGAAACCCAATCGGCAATCTTCAGCAAACCCGCCAGATTCAAAACCGGTGCAGGCGCATCTCCGCTCTCCTTCATATCCAGAGCAGCGTAGTAAATCTTCTCCACCGAAACGCCCCGCACACGGCTTAAATACAACCCCGCCAGCAGACCCAACATCGGCAGATGCCGGAAACCGTGGGTCACATCCAGATGCAATTCATCGCCCTTTTGCACCTGTTTATCAATGATTTGTAACAACCGCACCTGCTGTTTTTCCGTGCGGCAATAGGGGATCAACTGCAAGCGCAACTCCCGCACCCCCAACTTCTGCGCCAAAGGCTGCTGCAACGCATCCAACTGCTGCTGCGTCACCTTTTTCTGCTCACACGCCTCTTGCAGCGCCAAACGCTCCTCTTCCAACTCGCTGCCAAAATCCAGATCCAGCTCAAACAGGCTGTCCCACATGCTGCCTTCCGTACCCAACAACACCAAACGCTCAGGCTGAATTTTGCGCTGCAACGCCCAACCAAAAAAGGTCACATCCTCACTCAAGCTCTCATCATCAAATTTATATTGTGCTGACCGATAGCTTTGCGTTTTCTCTTTACTGCGCCCCAACAAAGTAATCAATACGGTATCGTTTACGCTCGCATTCAAAATAACACCCTCTTTTTTAGTAAAAAAATCGCAAAAAAGTTAACACTTAAAATACCACCCCGCAAGGGATGAGATCGAAACACACCGACAAACACACCTTAACCATCACAAAAAATCATCGTCACCTACGCCCAACCTCTAAAAGGCAGACAGCCCTTGCGCGCAAAAATAACCCCCTGACCGCTGTTCACCAAACGAGACAAACTCGCCTTAAAATTATCCATTGAACGGTAATCAGAGGGGGTCTTTGGCATCGGTATCCAATCGCCCGACTCCGTGTTACGCACCTTGGGGTGTTTTTTACCCGACTCCAGCACCACACACGTTGGGCTAAACCCCTTGGCCTTCAACAACCCAACCAGACATTTTTTTAACTTACGCATCGCAACACCTACCCATAAAAACAGAAAAAAACCACCCCGCTCAAGGCCGAATTAACGGCGACTTTTGCAGATCACCACAATCAATATTGAAACCACTTTCCACCACACAACCCTTCTCCTTAGTCAGAAAAAAAATCCCACACATCCGACAGCAGATCCAAAACGTCATCCACCTCCTCGACTACCTCCTCCAGATCAGACAACCCTTCCAATATATCCTCTAACAGATCAAACATGATTTACCCCTTAAACAAAGAACGCCATTTAAACAGACAATGACCGAGCGCAACGGAGCGACACGCCTTTCTGCCAACCACCCAAGCCACTCGGGGAATATTACAAGAAGAGAGAGAAAATAGAGAAAACACAAGCTTGTGAAAAACACCCCCTTTTTTCCACACGTCATCACGATAAACGATCAGGGCAAATTTCAGGCAAAAAAAAGCCCGCACAATCGGGCAATACTTCAAACTTTTAAAAAAACCGTTGCCAGATACAAACGCCCTCTCCAACCAACGCCCTAAAATAGCGGTATTAGGCCAGATAGGCGCACTCAGTTATCTGAAAATAATGACGATTTCTTTCACAAAATCAAACATACCAGCCTCCTTATTTTTTAGATTAAACAGAGCCCTGCAAAGGGCAACGAAACACAACGATCTCAGTCGTCGCCGAAAAAGCTAAACAAGCCCGTCACCACACCCACTGCAACCAACGCCGGAGCCGCCACCGTCACCCCAA
>JAUZRS010000130.1 GCA_030950195.1 Gammaproteobacteria bacterium
ACCGAGCTGGAAACCTTAGCCAAAACGGTTTTTTCCACCTGCTTGCGCTGAGCATCGTTCAACAAATCATTTTTACTCACAATCACCAAATCCGCCGCACTGAGCTGATCATCCAACAGCTCTTGTAAGTCAGGGTCGTGATTGAGGCTCTCATCTGCACGCCGCTGCGCTTCAACCCGTTTCACATCATCAGCAAACCGTCCTTCTGCCACCGCCGGCCCATCTACCACCGTAATCACCGCATCCACGGTACAGTGCTGCTTGATTTCCGGCCAATTAAAAGCCTGAATCAAAGGTTTAGGCAACGCCAAACCACTGGTTTCAATCAGAATATGGTCGATCTCATCCCGACGGCGCACCAGCTCCTGCATCACCGGCAAAAACTCCTCTTCCACCGTACAACAGATGCAGCCGTTGGCCAATTCGTAAATGCCATTTTCAGCACTGACCGCAGCGCCCTCCTGACTCTCATCGCACTCCAGAGGGCAGTTACGCAGCAAATCGGCATCAATATCCAACTCACCAAACTCATTGACGATCACCGCAATGCGTTTGCCATTGGACTGTTTCAACATCTGCGACAACAGCGTGGTTTTGCCACTGCCCAGAAACCCCGTCACCACCGTGGCAGGGATTTTATTTAATTGCATATTCTGCTCCTTAGAACGTTAATATTGTCCTCCACACCTTTATCTCAGGCACCACGAAAAAAATCTTACTCAGTAAGATAAACTTACTTTTTAGCGCCCGGTGCTTGGAAGCCATCGGGGGTTTGCCCCAGATCTCCCTCACCAAAAAAGAAGCCCAACATATGCTGTTCAATCACACCGACACTGCGAGGATCGGCGGTGCTCAGGCCATTTTCATTGATGATCATGGTCAGACGCTCCAGCCACTTCTGCCAACCTTCTTTAGAGACGTTTTCAAAGATTCGTATACCTAATTCACCAGAGTGAGGCACATTATCAAGCGCCTCTGCTTCGTGTTTTAACACCACACAATTGACTTTATTCATCGTATTTTACCTTCAATTTTAATCAAAATTCCGTTGGGCTGAGTCTATTTTAACCTCTCAACCCAAACACTGTGAGTCTCACTAAACGTTGTCATCCACGCCTGCGGCCTGTTCGTATTTTTTCAGCACGATGCCTTCATCACCACAACAGTCCGATGAAGCGCACTTTTTCACTTGGTGCAAATCCTCAGCTGAACCGCTTAAATAGGCTTCCAGTGGCAAATTGCCCTCTGCACAATCGCAACCTTTATCTGCTTCCAAGTAGACGTTGTTCAAGCCCACCGCCACTCCGTTGTCGTAGGCGGTTTGCATAATCGGGCGCGGTGTGGGCGGCACATCAGAAAGCTTGTAGGCGGGGAAAAATTTAGTGATGTGCCACGGGCTGTCGGCACCCAAGTTCTCCAAAATCCACTCAGCGATGGCTTTCAACTCCGCAGGATCGTCGTTTTTACCTGGAATGATGTTGGTGCGCGTCTCCACATGAATGCCCAACTGAGCGGCTTTTTTGATGCTGCCCAAGACCTGCGAAACCTTGGCCGTCGGACAGATATCGTGATAAAAATCATCACTCAAGCTTTTGATGTCCGAACAGAGCACATCCAGATAAGGTGCCATCAGCTCCAGTGCTTCGTCGGTGACAAAACTGTTGGAGACATAGACCGTATACAGCCCCGCCTCTTTAGCCAACTTAGCCGTATCCAAGACGTACTCCAACCAAACCGCCGGTTCCGAGTAGGTAAAGGCAATGCCCTGCGCACCGCTGCGCAGCGTCGCCGCCACCATCTCCGCAGGGGTGACGTAAGCGGCTTTGGACTCACCCTTGGCCAGATCATCCAGCGCCGTTACCCCCCATGAAATCTCTAAGTTATGGCAGCCACCGCAGCGGAAATTACAGCCGTAACTGCCAATGGAGAGCACTTCGGTACCAGGGCGAAAATGACGCACCGGTTTGCCCTCAATCGGGCCTTTGTCCATCGCCGAAATAATGCCGTAAGAGAGGTTATAAAGCGTACCGTGGCGATTGACGTGCGCCTGACAAAACCCGCGCTGACCGTGTTTCAATTTGCAGCGCCAAAGACAGAGGTTGCAGCGGGTCAGGCCGTTGTCCAACTTCTCTTGCAGACGGGTTTCCACCAGCTGGTAATCACTCTGGTTAGGGGGGGCAACGTTCATAACAGACTCTCCAAAAAAAGGGCTGCCTCATCGGCAGTGGAATTCCCGACAATTCTACTGGGTTAAAAGCGAGAAACCCACAAAAAAGCCGCTGACTCAACGAAAAAAAACGTTGTTACAACGGCTCAAGCCACACCAGAAGCCGACCAAGGCGGATCAGATCATCATAAGGCGGATCAGATCATCATAGAGAGTCTAAAATAATTGCGCCAATCTGCTCAATGTCCTCCAGCGTAAAGGTCAACGGCAGACGCAAATCACAGGTGTAAGAGATGATTTCAGCGGTGTTGTGCATCGCAGGAACCTCTTCAAAGGAGTATTTCCAATTGCGAAAATCCCGTGCATTTTCCAGCGTACCAAAAATCTGTATGACCACCCCACGGGCAGCTGCTTTAGCGATAAAGCGCTCTTTTTTAGCCTGATCAAAACCCAGCAAGGTGAACTGCAAACTGTCACCGACGTTCTCCGTTCCCTCCACGGGTGCGGGAATATCCAATTTAGCCGACACCGATAAGATCTCAATGATCCGCTCGTATTTGTCTTTGTAGGAAGCGATGCGTTCATCAATCAAGGCCACTTGAGGCCGCAGCACGGCGGCAATCAAGTTGTTCATCCGCAAACTGAAATTAGGCACCTGAAATTTGATGGCCTCAAATAACTGATCGTCCGCCGGTCGAGCCAGATGTTTTTTATACAACTGTTCGTAAGAACCAGCGGCCAAAATGCAATAAGCGGCCAATTGATCGTCATTGGTGGCAATAAAACCGCCTTCACCGGAGTTCAACATTTTATGTGATTGGCTGCTGTAACAGGCAATTTCACAGTGATGACCGACAACCCCCTCTTTGTTGCCGTGGTTGTCGGTGTTCCAACGTTTGCCTAAGCCGTGGGCGCAATCCTCAATAAGACGGATATTATTCTTATCACAGAGGGTTTTGATTTTATCCAGCTCAGCGACGTGCCCCCGCATATGAGACAAAATAAAGTACTCAATATCTGGGTTTGCTTCGATTTGAGCACTCAAACTCTGCAAATCAACCACATATTGGCGCGTACACTCCACGTACACCGGCACCCCACCCGCATGAACAATGCTGCTAGGGACGGCTGTAAAGGTAAAGGCATTGGTGAGAACGTTATCCCCCTGTTTGATGCCCATCGCCTTAAGGGCAATAAACATCGCACTGCCGCAGGAGTTCACCGCAACGGCGTATTGATGCCCTGTGTAGTCACAAAAGACCTGCTCTAACTTAGAGACCTCACTGGCATCAGAAGGTAAGTCATTATCACTTTCAGGTACGTCATCCACATGGCCGTAACGATATAACATGCCGTGTTTCATTAGAGCCACGGCGTTATCAATGGCCTTTTGAGGAATTGGGTTAGGTGTGTCAAAACTTTTAGTAAACATGGAGTAACAATCAATCCTTATAACCATAATATTATTTTTAACCGACTATTATGCCACAGAGCTGTCTTCAATAATGCAAAAAAACGGCAAAAAAAAGCCCCGCAAAGCAGGGCTTAATCTCTTCAACAAACAAACAACTTCAATTATAAATACCGGCGACGCAACAAAGCAGTCCCCAGCAACGTCACCAACAACATCGGTGCAGTAGAGCCACCGAAACCTTCATCGTCGTCATCGTCATCCCCTGAAGCACTGCTGATCGAATCCACAGCCGATCCTCCTGAACTCAACACCCGCGTACTGATGTACGCCGCAATCTGCGTTGACTCTGCACTGGATGAATATTGTGTGCCGTGCTGCTTGCTAATTTCACTGGCAGAGGTACCACTGGCAATGCCTTGTCGATTATTGATTGGATCTGCCCCATGACAACCCGCACATTTGCTGGCATAAAGTGCAGCACCACCGCTGCTCGCACCCGTTGTAGGCGTTGTTGCCGTACCAACACGACTGCTGATATAGGCTGCCAAGTCAACGGCATCAGCTGATACAACAAAGCTGTGTTTACTTGTAATAACCAAAGCAGAAACGCCATTGGCAACATTCAGCCCATTGTTTATCGGATCTCCACCATGACAATTTGCACACCCAGCTGCATAAAGTGTTTGTCCGTTAGCACTGTTGCCTGGTGTAGTTGTGCCCGTTGCTGGGGTTGCTGGGGTTGCTGGGGTTG
>JAUZRS010000131.1 GCA_030950195.1 Gammaproteobacteria bacterium
AACCCAACCTACGCCCATCTTTGAGACTAAGGCTTTATCGCTTCAATGGTGGCCGAAAGAACGTACTCTTCTACGCCTTGCCCTGGTGCCCAATCCTTGATGAACTCTTTGGAGTTGTCTTTGGGTGCAATGCGAACCTGCTCAAATCCCGCCGCTTTGATCATCTCTTCCAGCAGATCCACCTGTGACGCACCGGCCATGCAGCCGGAGTAGAGAATGGGGTCATTTTTGATCTCATCGGGCAGCTCGATGCTGGCCACCACATCGGAAATGGCCAAACGTCCGCCGGATTTTAAGACCCGAAAGGCTTCACGGAACACCTGTGGTTTGTTGGGTGAGAGGTTGATGACGCAGTTGGAGATGATCACATTGACGCTCTGATCGGCCACGGGCAGATGTTCGATCTCGCCGAGACGAAAATCGGTGTTGGGATAGCCGCCTTTGACGGCGTTGTTGCGCGCTTTGCTGAGCATGTCGGGGGTCATGTCCACGCCGATCACCTGCCCTGTTTCACCCACTTCACGGGCGGCCAAAAAGGCATCAAAACCACCACCTGAGCCAAGATCTAGCACCGTTTCACCCGCTTGCAGCGAGGCGATGGCGCGTGGGTTGCCGCAACCCAAACCCATGTCTGCGCCTTCGGGAGCGGCATCTACATCGGCTTCGGAGTACCCAAAACGGGTGGAGAAGAGGCCAATAGGGCCTTCGGAGACACCGCAACAACTGGACTCTTCGCCGCAGGCTTCGCCTGCATCGTCTTTGCGCGCCACTTCGGCGTAGCTGGCGCGTACCTGTTGACGGATTTTGTCGGCTTTTAGTTGTTTTTGTGCTTCGTCGGTGGGGGTGCAGCCATCGCTGCTGGGTTCACAACAGGTGCTCATGGGTTCTTCCTTTTTGATTTGTTTAAGTTGGTCTTGATATGGGGACGATGGAGTCTATTTTAAAGCCAATGGTAAATATTTTCTGATTTCCCCGCCGTGTTTTTATTCTTAACAAAGTATGAAATAGACTCATATTGCCCTGTTTGTTAGGATTTAAGGTCGGTATTGAGATTGTACATTCCGCTGTACTTCAAGGACGAGTCCTTGGAACGGCACTCTTTTCTATCGTGAACCTGAACTGATAAATCAAATGGAGCAATAGGAATTGATTAAAACACGAATGTTACAGTTTAAACGCCAATTGTTGGCCGCTGCCATTACCACTAGCTTGATGGTGCCGTTATCGGCACAGGCGGCTTTGGTGAGTGCAGTGCAGACTCCGGCTTCTCCCAGCATTAATTTTCCTCTGGTGGCTCCAGGAGTCACGCAAGATATGATGGTAGCTGATGCGCCTGGGGTTGGCATGGCTTGGTTGCCCAACGGTAATCTCTTGGTTTATAGCGGTGTTAGCATCTACGAATACGGCACGGTTCAGGATTCTATCGTGAACGGCACGCCGGTTTTATCTCAGATTGCCGTGCATCCACTGATCTTTAGTGCAGGCAGTTTGTCCACCGCAGGCACAGGATCTTGGGGATTAACCAACGGCACCGATGGTCTTCTCTACATCAATGGGGGGCACGGTGTTTATCAGATTGACCCTGCAACGTGGGTTGCGACGCAGCTGAGCACAACTCAGGGTTGGTTGGGCATCGCGGCTTTGGCTGATGGACGCATTGTGCAAAATTCTTGGGATTGGCAAACGAATACATGGAATATTTACCTGCTGGATCCAGTGACCAGAGTCAATACAAAAATTTATACGACAGATGTTTTTGTCGATGATGTTGAAGCGTCGAGTAATGGTTTGATTGCTCTGGCTCTGCTTGGAAATTCAGCTGTTTATGGTAATCGAGTGGATATTATTGATACCAATGGCACCTTGGTAAATCAAGTCTCTGTGAGTGGCTCAGAGGGCTGGGGCAGTCCAGATGGCCTCTCCTTTGGTTGTGGGGCGTTGTTCAGCAACAACTCGGATGGCTCGTTTTCAGAATTTACCTTTAGCGGAGCTAACTACACGGGGTTGGCTACGGAAAGGGTAATTGTCAGTACAGATCAAGCGAATTGGGTACGCGGTGATTTGTCCGCAGTGGCTCCCGATGGTTCGCTCTATCTTGCCGAGGAAGAGGGGGCTGTATTTGATAACGGTGTGTATGTGCCGACGGCATTGCAGCATGGTTCGCATATTGTTCGGTTAAACAACCCCAGCTGTGATCCTTTGGACATCCCACCCGGTGTGCCGATCAACCAAGCGCCGCTTGCCAATGCCGGTCTTGACCAGTTGATCGAAGCAACGGGTTTGAATACGGTTGTGACTTTGAATGGCTCCGCTTCAACGGATCCTAATGGTGATCCATTGAGTTACAGTTGGACAGATGCGCTGGGGAACGTTGTTGCAACGACGGCTTCGGCCAGCGTCAGTTTGCCGCTCGGCTTGCATGTTTTGACCCTGACGGTGGATGACGGTCGCGGTAAAACGGCATCAACCAGCGTTAATGTGACGGTTCAAGATACCACGGTGCCGGTGATTACAGCGCCGACTGCGGTGGTGGTGACGGCAACAGGTGTGCAAACAGCGGTCACCTTGACCACTCCGGTGGCTACCGATCTGTTTGCTGTGACCTTTAATAACCCACCTCTGACCTTTCCCGTGGGTACGACGATCGTGACTTGGACAGGTACGGATGCCAATGGCAACAGCGCCAGCGTGACACAATCCGTGACGGTGAATGCGCCAAATGTGGCGTTGTTGACTGCGGTGGAGCTGGCTGCTTTGACACCGGCTCAATTGGCGTTGTTGACTCCGGTTCAATTGGCCAGTTTGACGCCGATTCAGGCGGCGAGTTTAACCCCAGCACAAGTAGCTTCTCTTGCTCCGACGGAGCGTAACGTGGTGAACCGTTTGAATGGAACCTGTGGTGCCTCGGCTCCCTCTGTTACGGCTTCTTTGTTGCCTTACAGTGAGGGCGATGATGGCCATGACTCTGATGAAGGGCGTTTTATTATCCAGTTTTCGGGTTCGGGTGGCGGCACCTCTTTAGCACTGAGTGCTGAATTGGTGATTGCTGGGTATAACGGCTCCATTTCGGTCAGCAACGGCCAGATGATCGAGTTTGAATACGAAAATGAGAAAACCGAAGTAGAAATCGAAGAAGGCAAGCTTGAAATTGAAGCGCCTTCTATGGTGTTGCGGGTCACGGCCAGAGATGAGTGTGATAGCAGCGCTTCTGCTGAGGCGCACCCCGAAGGTTTGAGCGGCGATAACGACGATGATTACGATCATCGTGATGATCATGATGATTGATCTTTAATCATTTTGTGATTCGAAGAGGTCTGCCTTAGCGCAGGCCTTTTTTATGCCCGTTCACTTAACGCCCACAACCAAAAATCAGCAACCGTATCCAGTGGGGTATCAATTTCCTGTTGATAAAGAAACCGCCAAGCCCGTTGCAACTCAATCAAAGCGTTCTCCTTTTTCAGCGGTGGGGCGAGGTTCTGCTTACTCAGCTTTTCACCGCGTTCGTTTTTCACCAGAGGCAGATGGCTGTAACGGGGCGTGGGGTAGCCAAGTTGTTGTTGCAGGTAAATCTGCCGTAGGGTGTTGTCGAGCAGGTCTGCGCCACGCACCACCTCGGTGATGCCTTGAGCAGCGTCGTCCACTACCACTGCCAATTGATAAGCAAACAGACCATCGCGTCGTTTGAGGACAACATCACCCACCTCTTGAGCTAGATTTTGCTGCTGATGGGCGCAGAGTTGATCTTGAAAGAAGAGGGTTTGATCGGGGACAATCAGTTTTAAGGCGCTGTCTGTTTCGGGGTGCTGTTGTGTTTGGCAGGGACAGAGGCGCTGCTGAAGCTGTTTACGACTGCATCGACAAGCGTAGATGAGGTTGTGTTGTTTGAGCTGCTTTAGGGCGGCTTGGTAGTGTTGATGGCGTTGACTTTGGTAAAGCACCTCGCCATGCCATTCAAAACCGTACGCTTTCAGTAGGGTAAGAATGTTGTCAGCGGCACCGGCTTCTTCGCGTGGTGGGTCAAGATCTTCGATGCGCACAAACCAGCGCCCGTTTTGATTTCGGACGCTGAGGTAACTGCCCAGCGCCGCCACCAAGGAGCCAAAATGCAACGCTCCCGTGGGGGAGGGTGCAAAGCGGCCAACGCTCTGTTTCACCTCTGCAATCGGTGATTTAAGCCGATTGACGTTCTCGGATTTCTTCTAGGGTTTTGCAGTCGATGCATTGAGTGGCGGTTGGGCGCGCTTCCAAACGACGAATACCGATCTCAATACCACAGGATTCACAGTAACCGTATTCGTCGCTCTTGATGTTATCCAACGTTTTGGAAATTTTTATTAGCAGTTTGCGCTCGCGATCACGAGTACGCAGCTCGAGGCTGAATTCCTCTTCTTGGGCAGCGCGATCAATGGGGTCGGGGAAGTTTGTTGCGTCGTCTTGCATGTGATCGACGGTGCGGTCTACCTCTTCCATTAGATCTTTTTTCCACTTATGCAGAATTTGTTGGAAGTGTTCTTTTTGTGACTCGTTCATGTACTCCTCACCCTCTTGAAGATCGTAGGGTTGAGGTGCTGAGGTGTTGCCTGTTGCGTTTCTGGTTGCCATTTAGGTTCCCTAATATGCTGTTACGATTAGCAAGCCCGAGTAGATAACATAAATTGGTTTTTTTTTCAAGTTATAACCGACCTTATGCCTGTTTTTGCCTGTGTAGTGTAACAAATACGGGGAGATAAAATCCTTACTCTGTTTTTGCAAAAACACGGTAGAGCAGAGGAACGAGCAATAAACTGACCAAAAGAGAGAAGCTCAAGCCTGAAACCAGCGTCAATGCCAGTGGTCGTAACATCTCGCTGCCCTCGTTCAATGCCAACGCCAGTGGCAACATGCCGATGACGGTGGTAAGGGTGGTCATTAAGATGGGTCGCAGGCGCAGACGAGCGGCGAGTAAAATGGCCTCTTGGCAGGGTACTCCTTTTTGGCGTTCCAATTCGATCTGCTCCAGCAGCACGATGGCGTTGTTGACCACAATGCCGATGAGCATGATCAGCCCCAACCAAACGGGCATGGAGAGGGGCAGGTTGAGCTGTTGCATCATTAAACTGACCCCAATCAGTGCAAAAGGCACGCTAAGCAGAATCACCACTGGGTTGCGCAGCGATTCGTACTGCACCGCCATCACCACCAAGACCAGAAACAACGCTAAGCCGATCATCAGCTGCCCCATGGTTTGACTCTCTTGCAGGATTTTCAGGCTGCCGCCGTCGTAGAGGCTGTAGCCCTTGGGTAGGGGCAGTTGTTGCAAGCTCTGTTTAGCTTGTAATAGAGCCTGCTCCAGACCCAGGTCGCCCTTTAGGGAGGCGCTGATTTCCAGCACGCGGCGTTGTTGACGGTGTTCGATGGCGGCGGGGGTGGGTGAGAGGGTGAGTGTAACCAGTTGTTCTAAAGTGACAGAGCCGTGGCTGGGGCTGAGCAGACGAATCTGTTGCAGTTTATCGAAGTCATTGAGGCTGCTGGCGGGCAGGCGCAGACGAATGCTGATCTCTTGACCCTGTTGGTAGAGTGTG
>JAUZRS010000132.1 GCA_030950195.1 Gammaproteobacteria bacterium
GGTGAGGCATTTTTACACGTCAACAAATTTACGGTGAGAAAACATGCCAGCTGTACGAGTTAGAGAAAACGAACCCTTTGAAGCCGCTCTGCGTCGTTTTAAACGCTCCTGTGAAAAAGCAGGTGTTTTAACCGAAACCCGCCGCCGCGAATACTACGAAAAACCCACCACTGAACGCAAACGCAAAGCAGCCGCTGCCGTTAAGCGCCATCAGAAAAAAATCTTCAAAGAGAACTCGCGTCACGTTCGTCTCTACTAACGCTTAGGTCACTGCCACAATGAGCGAAACCGTATTGAGAGAAGAGATCGTCAGCGCCATGAAGGTCGCGATGAAAGCGGGCGATAAGTTCCGCCGCGACACCTTACGTCTCATCAGCGCCGCCATCAAACAACGTGAAGTAGACGAACGCATTGAGTTGAGCAACCAACAGGTGCTCGAAGTGCTGGATAAAATGGCCAAACAACGCCGCGAATCCATCACTCAGTTTCAGGCTGCTCAACGTAACGACCTTGCAGACAAAGAGATCGCTGAACTGGAGATCATTCAAACCTATCTTCCCAGTGCCTTGAGTGAAACTGAGATCGAGCAGTTCATCCAAGCAGAGATCAAGAGCAGCGGTGCCAGCTCCATGAAAGAGATGGGCAAACTGATGGCCGCACTCAAATCCAAACTGCAAGGACGCGCTGACATGAAAAAAGTCAGCGGTCGTATTCGAGCGTTGCTCAACAGCTGATCGATTTTTGTTTTACCTCAAGCCAAGTTAGCACCGTGCCTGCATTACGCTAACTTGGCTTTGTTACGCGCGCCTACAACAGATCAGGTGCAAAACCCACCTTACCCATCGGCCCCAATTCCATGACACGTTTAAAAAATGATCGTTTCTTAAGAGCCCTTTTGCGCCAACCCGTTGACCGCACTCCCCTCTGGATTATGCGTCAAGCCGGTCGTTACCTGCCCGAATACCGCGCCACACGCGCCAAGGCGGGCAGTTTTATGGATCTTTGCACCAATCCTGAACGCGCTTGCGAAGTCACCTTGCAACCGTTAGAGCGGTTTGATCTTGATGCTGCCATTCTCTTCTCTGACATTCTCACCGTGCCTGATGCGATGGGTCTGGGGCTCTATTTTGCCGAAGGCGAAGGACCGAAATTCAAACGTCCGGTTCGCAACGCCAGAGACGTGGATCAATTACAATCCCCAGATCCTGAAAACGAGTTGCGCTACGTCATGGATGCGGTACGCACCATTCGTCGTGAACTGGATGGGCGTGTGCCGTTGATCGGCTTTACCGGCAGCCCGTGGACACTGGCCACCTACATGGTAGAAGGCAGTGGCAGCAAAGAATTTTCTCTCAGTAAAACCATGATGTACGACGAACCGGCATTGATGCACCGCCTGCTCTCCAAGGTCACCGATTCAGTCACACAGTACGTCAATGCTCAAATTTCAGCGGGCGCACAAGCGATCATGATCTTTGATACTTGGGGTGGCGTACTCTCACCGCGCTGTTATCAGGAGTTTTCTCTCAATTATATGAAGCAGGTGGTTGATAACCTCAACCGTGAACACGAAGGTGAAAAAATCCCCATTATTCTCTTCACAAAAAACGGTGGTCAATGGTTAGAAAGCATCGCCGACAGCGGCTGTGACGGCGTTGGCCTTGATTGGACCACCGATCTGTCTCAAGCTCGCGCCCGCATCGGTGATCGTGTTGCCCTGCAAGGCAATATGGATCCCAATGTGCTCTACGCTTCGCATCAAACCATTCGTGATGAAGTGGCGCGAGTGCTGGCCAGCTACGGCGACGGTGAAGGCCACATCTTCAACCTCGGCCACGGCATTCACCAGCACATCGACCCCGACAAAGTGTCCACCTTTGTTGAGGCCGTTCACGAGCTGAGCCAGCCCTACCACAGCAAATAATACCAACAGATTAATCTTCTGCCATCAGCTTTCATCTGATGGCATGACTCTGCTTATCCTACCAAAACACAACATCTTTCCTTCCGCTCCATCGACTCAACTCCTTCAACCAATCCTTTAATTCTTTTTTTTCTGCTTAGAATAAAAACAGAATTTCAGGTTAGGCAAAATAAGCCGTTGAGGTATGTAGGGGAAATAGGGCTAAGAAAAAAATTCTTGATAACAGCCCCCCCATCCAATACATAAAACAACTGCTTAGGAACAGAACCATGAAACCATCACGCATTAATGTCAGCATCGAACAATGGATGGGGCTGTCCATTGGCCTGCTACTCGCTTCCGTATCCGCCACCGCCGACTGGTACACCTATTATTCTATTAATCCAGGTGTTGGTTTCATGGTTTTGGGGGTCGCTATTGTGGCAGCACTCGTAATGGTGAAAATACTTGGCGCAGCCTTTTTAATCCATACTCACGGTCGGCGACGACTGGCTTTGCTTGTTCTACTCGCTGTCCTTATTGGGCTTTCGGGTGCTACAGGCACCTTCTTTTTTAAAAGCCTTCTTGATGGGGAATCCTCTGAAACAGTACGAAAATCCTATCAATATCAAGAAATACAAGAGTCAATCAACGTTCTAAAAAGACAACAAGCCGCCATTACTCAACAATTGGCGGCCTGCCCATCTGGCTGGAAGTCAAACTGCATCAACCCATTACAAAAAGACATTTCTAAACTAGAAACCAATAAGAACAAACTACTTAAAAAACTCAAAGCTCTCCCTGCTGACTCCAGCACAATGGAGTTTTGGCAAGGAATTTCAATAGCGATTGGCTGGAATGTCAATCAAGTTCACTGGTTGGTTTTTGGTTTTATCTCCATCTTGATTGATCTTTTATCACTGGCAGGTTTTGCGATCTTTGGCAGCTCAATCCCGCCTCTATTTTTTATGAAAAAAGTGCGCCCAAATCAGCTTCAAGAGAAAACCACTGCTAAAAACCCCCACGTGGCAGCCACAACAAATAAGCAAAAAAAATGGAGCAAACCAGCTCAGCTAATAAAACCGTTTGTGATCCATCATAAAAAGATGCAGTAAACCGACCTTTTTTCACTCCCGCTCGTGATGAAAAACACCGCATCACGCAGCAGGTAATGATCTAAAAAAGCTCTTCTTCTTGCAGCTCTTGACTCTCTTCTAAACGTGCAGCACCCATAGGAACAGACACCTCACCATTCTCCGCTTGAGCCTGTGGTGCATACTCTGAACGAAAATGTTCAAACAAGGTTTTGCGCGCACTGGCTCCCGCTAAACCTCCCGTTTCAGCATCAATCAACATCGTCACCATGCCATCTGGCTCCAGCAAACGATCCTCTTTCACCCCTTTAAGGGCAAAACGCATGTACTCAATCCACATCGGCAGAGCCGCTCGGCCACCGGTCTCTTTAGCTCCCAAGGGAATGTGTTTATCAAAGCCCACCCAAGCGGTCGCTACTAAGTGACTGTTAAAACCGGAAAACCAAGCGTCATGTTGGTCGTTGGTGGTGCCGGTTTTGCCACCTAAATCACGTCGATTCAATACTTTTGCTCTGACTGCCGTACCGTAACGCACCACATCCTGCAAAATCGTCCGCATAATAAAAGCATTACGCGCTTCAATCACTCGTGGTGCGTAATTGGGTTTCGGCTCTGACTCATTCGCTTCAGATTCATCCAATACCGCCACCTCAATCGGCTCATCTGAGGCCTGAGCCATTGCGCGTTTTGCCGCTTCTTTCTCACACGGCAGACAGACCACCGCCGGATCAGCACGGTAAATTACTTCACCGTGCGCATCCTCAATGCGCTCAATGAAATACGGCTCGATCTTAAAACCACCGTTGGCAAAGGTTGCATAGGCGGTCGCCAGCTGAATCGGTGTTACCGAGGCGCTGCCCAAGGCCAAGGAGAGATTGCGGGGCAGATCCTTACGCTCAAAACCAAATCGCTCCACATAGTTCAGTGCGTAATCGACTCCGATGGCACGCAAAATACGAATCGAAACCAGATTGCGAGATTTTGCCAGCGCCCAACGCAGCCTCGTCGGGCCAAAAAATTTGCCGCTGTAGTTTTCCGGTCGCCACGCCCCTTCCAGAGCAGAATCATTGACCACCACCGGCGCATCGTTGATCAAAGTCGCAGCGGTATAGCCCTTATCCAAGGCCGATGAATAGATAAAAGGTTTAAAATTGGAACCTGGCTGTCGTAACGCTTGCATAACCCGATTAAACTTACTGCGCTGAAACTCAAAACCACCGAGTAAAATTTGAATTGCGCCATCTTGAGGGTTCAACGCCACCATAGCCCCCTCCACTTTAGGCAACTGCGCCAAACGATACTCCCCCTCTTGATTGGCGTAGACGTAAATCAAATCACCCACCGCCACCACATCCGCAGGTTTTTTCGGACTCGGCCCGCGCCCTCTGCGCAGACGTTTACGCGCCCATTTCATGCCTTTCATCTTCAGTTCAGCCGAGTTACCCGCTTGAAATTGAATGCTCGCCGCCTCTTTTTCAACAGCCGTCACCACCACCGGTAGAATTTTTTCAAAATGAGGTCGTGCCGCCAAGGCCAATTCTATGCCGTTCGCTTCTTGTAACTGTTCTGCGCTCAACTGAGCCACGGCACCGATGTAACCGTGCCGTTCTTCATAGGCCAATAAATTTTTGCGCAACGCCCAAGTAGCCACCCGCTGCTGCTCCGCATTGATGGTGGTGTAAACCCGCAAACCTTGCGAATAGACCTCTTTTTTACCGTAATTTTTGCTAACCCAATTACGCACCATTTCACCCACATAACCCGCCTCAAGATCGCTAGGCGCTTGATGACGTTGAGCCGTTACCGGTCGTGCTTTGGCCTCATCAAAATCGGTTTGACTGATTTTATTCAGAGTCAACATACGCCCCAAGACGTAATTACGCCGAATCACAGCACGCTTAGGATTGGTAATCGGATTGTACCGGGAAGGGGCCTTAGGCAGACCGGCAATCATTGCCATCTCCGCCAAACTCAAATCAGAGAGCGTTTTACCATAATAAACTTGTGCCGCCGCTGCCACGCCATAAGAGCGATGACCTAGGAAAATTTTATTGAAATAGAGTTCAAGAATTTCGTTTTTTTCCAGTTCTTTCTCGATTTTGAACGACAAGAAGATTTCATTAATTTTACGCAAATAGGTTTTTTCGCTGGAGAGGAAAAAATTACGCGCCACCTGCATGGTGATGGTACTGCCCCCTTGACCTTTTTTACCGGTTTTGATCAGATGAACCACCGCCCGCAAGATGCCTTGATAATCAACCCCAGGGTGCTCATAAAACCGATCGTCTTCGGAGGCCAAAAAGGCATCAATCAGCCGTTGTGGGGTTGTTTCAATCTCCAAAGGAATGCGGCGTTTATTGCCGTATTCAGCAATCAAAACGCCCTCTTTGCTGTAGACCCGCAGCGGTTCTTGCAACTGTACCTCTCGCAAGCGATCCACCGAGGGTAAGTTGGGAGAAAGATAAACATAAAGCCCCACCAGACCAATCAAAGAAGCGGTCAGACCAGCAAACAGCGCACCCAACAAACCCTTTGCAACAACAGCGAAAAATGTACCCATTCAAACAACACCCTGTATAGTTCACACCTCTCCTCATGACAGAAAACCGACGACAAGCATGGAGAGCCAAATTCAGCCTAAAGTCGGCCATTGTATGCCTTTTATGCCAGAATACCGATTGATATTTCGCAATGGCATGCCAACTCAATAGGAGTATCCTCCTTCCGTTTGGCTAGGATAGCCTATGTCGTTTTCAGTAAGGAAAAACAGATAAAAGCCACCCACTTTGGAGAAGATCACCCAATGAGACACCTTTTTACCACCTTTGCTCTGCTGTTATTGAGCATAAGCAGCACCAACGCTTGGTCACAAACCGGCGAAGAGATCAATAAAAAATGCGCCCTCTGCCACGGTGTTTGGTCACAAGGCATTATCGGTGGACTCTACCCGCGTCTGGCCGGCTTAAACAAAGAATATCTGGTCAAAGCGATCACAGACTACAAAACCGGCGTTCGTCAAGACAACTCGATGAACATCATCGGTGGCATCTTGAGCATGGGTGATCAGGACATCGAAAAAATTTCCCAATACCTCTCTGGTATTGACCTCAGCGAAAAAGCCCCCCTGCAAATCCCCGCACTCGCAGGCAATATCAGCAAGGGTAAAAAACTCTATCGCAGCGATTGCAAAACCTGTCATGGCAAAAAAGGCGAAGGCAAACCGAAAAAGGATTCACCTTCACTGGCAGGTCAATACAGCGGTTATTTAGCCAAACAGATTACCGATTTCAGAAACAAAGTTCGCCATCACGACAACGATGAAGACGATGAAACCTTTGATGACTTCAGCCCCACTCAATTCCAAGACATGTTGGCTTTTATCTCAACACTGGACGACTAAACCGAGGATCCTAAGAATGAAAACAATAACCGCTCTACTCGCTACCGGCCTGTTGTTGGTCACTAGCCTTGTTGCTGCTGCCGAACCAAAACCGCCCATTATTGAGATCTACGATATTGGTCAAACGGTGGTCAAACTCTCCTTGCAAGAAGGCGTAAGCCCTGAAGATGCCGTTGAAGCGATGCTCTCCCGTGCCGCCGAAGTTAATATGCGTCAAGTGGGTCGCCTTCAAGTATCAAAAGAGCTGAAATCACGCGGTGTCGAAAGCAGACATTTAGAGATCTTCCAATTCTGTAACCCCGAAGATGCCGCCAAAATGGTCGCCTTCAACCCCATCTACGCCGCCTACATGCCCTGTCGCATCGCTCTGGTTGAAGATGAAAACAACCAATTTTGGTTGTTGACCCTCAATCTGGACATTTTGATCAACAAAGTCGCACTGCCCGATGATCTGCGTCGCATCGCCACCAGCGTCAACGGTGCCATTCTCGAAATCATGAGCTCTGCCAGCACCGGCGAATTTTAACTCGGCCACTGTCCGCGAATCGGTTCTCGGTTCGCACAGCTCAACAATCTCCAGACCAGAAACAAGACAGCTACACAACAAAGAATATAAAGCCTAACCAACCTCTCAAAACGCCATCCAGTAATTTCCCTAAGCAAACAATATCCTGTATGTTCATGTTTCGTCATTTTTAAGAGTGAAAAACGGTTTTGTTGAAAACCATTACTTTTATTTCATCGAAGCAGCCACTAGGCTAGTATTCTTAGAAACTTACGGCTATTATTTAAACCATATTCTTAACTTTCAATAGCACTAATTGTTCGAGCACGTAGGGAAAAATCTGTGTTCCTATTCAGGCAAAAAACGCCTCCGATGGTCGGTTTAGACATCAGCTCCACCTCCGTAAAGCTGATTGAACTGAGCCGTTCTGGCAACTCATTTCGAATCGAAAGCCATGCGGTCGAACCGCTGCCGCTGAATGCGGTCACCGAAAAAACCATCCAAGACGTGGAAGCCGTGGGCGAATGCATCAAACGCACTGTGAAAAAATCGGGCACACGCGCCAAGATCGCCGCTGTCGCTGTTTCCGGCTCTGCTGTGATCACCAAAGTCATCACCATGCCCATCGCTCTAAGCGACAAAGAGATGGAAACCCAAATCCAACTGGAAGCAGATCAATACAT
Source organism: Gammaproteobacteria bacterium (assembly GCA_030950195.1). Lineage (GTDB taxonomy): Bacteria > Pseudomonadota > Gammaproteobacteria > JAUZRS01 > JAUZRS01 > JAUZRS01. The sequence goes on from JAUZRS010000132.1 coordinate 7,586, forward strand.
TCCCTATCCACTGGATGAGATCAACCTCGATTTTGAGGTCATTGGTCAAACGGAAAACAACCCTGAAACCGTCGATGTTTTATTAGCTGCCTCCAAGAGCGAAAACGTCGAAATGCGCTCTGCAGCCGTCAATATCGGTGGGCTCACCACCAAAGTAATCGACGTCGAACCCTACACCATTGAACACAGTTATCGGCTGTTAAAAGATCAACTACCAGCAGAAGTCAAAGACAAGTCCATCGCCATTATTGATATTGGTGCCACTATGAGCAGCCTCAATGTCATTTCTGGCAACCAGCTCATCTACACCCGTGAACAACCTTTTGGCGGTAAATTACTCACTGAACAGATTATGCGCCGCTACGGACTCTCTTACGAAGATGCCGGGCGGGTCAAAAAAATAGGCGGTTTGCCCGACAACTACGAGCCTGAAATTTTGGAGCCGTTCAAAACCACTCTGGCGCAACAGGTCAATCGTTTTATCCAATTCTATTTCTCCGCTGGTGATCACAACGGCATTGACCAACTGATGCTCGCGGGCGGCTGTTCCTCCATTCCAGGCATTGATGAGTTCATCGAAGCACAAATAGGCACCCCAACCAGTATCGCCAATCCCTTTTCTGGCATGCCCATTGCGCCAAAGGTACATCGACAACGCCTTAACGCCGATGCGCCATCGCTGTTAATCTCCTGTGGTTTAGCACTGCGAGGCTTTGACTGATGGCACAGATCAATCTCCTGCCGTGGCGCGAAGAACAGCGTAAACAACAAAGCAAAGAGTTTACCTTACACGCGCTATTGGCTGCCGTATTCTGTTTTGCCTTGGTTCTGTACGCCCAATTCCACATCAGTGGCATGTTGCAACAGCAAAACAACCGCAACCAGTATCTAGAACTGGAAACTCAGAAACTGCTCTCACAACTCAATGAGATCAAAAACCTGGAAAATACCAAGAAGAAACTGCTCTCCCGCATGGACATCATTCAACGCCTGCAAATTCGTCGTCCACAGGTGGTGCATCTGTTTCACGAACTCTCCGACACTCTACCCAATGGCTCCTATCTGCGCAGCATAAAACAGAAGGGTAATACCATTACCCTAGAGGGTCTAGCAGAATCCAATGCTCGCGTCTCAGCCTACATGCGCAATCTCAGTGCCTCAGGCTGGCTGACCGCGCCCCGTTTAGAGGTGATTGAGGCGGATAAAAATGAACGCATCAGCTATTTTAAACTGCATCTGCAACAATCTGCCCCCGGCCTGAATACGGAGGCAAAATAAGCAATGGACATTGGGAAAATTCTACAAGACATCAATAATTTTGATCTGGCTGACCTAAAACAGATTGGCAGTGCGCCAGCAGCGGCACGGGTTTCAGTGATTATTTTTCTTTGTTCTGGGGTAATCGCACTGGGTATCTGGTTACTGATTATTCCTCAGATAGATCAGTTAAAAATACTGCAAGATCAGGAAAAAAGTTTAAAAACAAAATTCAGCATCATTCATAATAAATCATCTAATTTAGAGGCTTATAAAGTTCAGCTTGATGAGATGAAAATCTCTTTCGGAGCCATGTTGCGTCAACTTCCTGACACCACCGACATTGAAAGTTTATTAATTGATCTGTCACAAACCAGCGTTGCCAGCGGTCTGGAAGTTCGATTTTTTAAACCCGGCAACGAACAACATAAAGAATTTTACGCCCAACACCCCATTGAGTTAAGTGTGATTGGCAGCTACCATCAATTTGGTAATTTTATCAGTGGTTTAGCATCATTGCCTCGTATCATCACCATCCATAATATCTCCATCTCCAGCGCAGATAAATCCGCTCCTGGTAAGTTGAAAATGGAATTGACTGCAATGACCTACCGTTATTTGGATGAGGGTAAAAAATGATCTCTCGCCTCTTAATCGCAGCGATAAGCCTACTCACCCTCTCTGGTTGCATCGACAGCACCGCAGATCTGGAAAACTTCGTCGCCGAAACCCAAAAAAGACAGCGCAGTTTTGTTGACCCCCTGCCCGAATTTGTTCCCTACCAAAGCTTCACCTATCATGCTGAAGTTCTACGCGACCCCTTTGTCTCTCAGCAACAGAGCCAAAACAAAAAATCCGTGGACAACGGCATTACACCGGATGCACAAAGACGCAAAGAGCCTCTGGAACAGTTCCCCTTAGACACCCTAAAAATGGTTGGTATTTTGGAACAAAATCAAACGAACTGGGGGCTAATTCAAGCCCCTGACGGCACCATCCACAAAGTCTTGGCCGGTAACCACCTCGGTGAGAATGACGGTAAAATCATCTCCGTGAGTGAACAAAAAATCAGCATAAAAGAGATCGTCAACGACGGTTTGGGTAATTATGTTTCGCGTGATGCAGCCCTGGTAATGGGCAATGAATAAAAAACGGAGAAACGGTATGACTCCCACTCTAGCAATAGAAACATGGACTTCAAGCCACAAAACAAACCTACAAAAACGCATTTTAGGATCAATCTTATTTCTATTTAGCGCACTGCTGCTGGCTCTTACCTCGATAAACAGCACTCATGCTGCCAGCAGCAATACCCTGCAAAAAATAAGTTATTCAAGCTTAACCGGCAATCGACTGCAAATTGCCCTACAAATGGCACATCCTCCATCCACCCCTCAAGGTTTTACCATCGATAATCCAGCACGGATCACTTTGGATCTGGCCGATACAAAAAACGGCCTGAAAAAACGCCTTATCCCAATCGGCGTTGGTGTTGTACTCTCCATCAATATCGTAGAAGCCAGTGGCCGCAGCCGAGTGGTCATCAACCTCAATAAACTCACACCCTATAAAACCCACATTGATGGCAACACGCTCTACTTAACCTTAGATACCGGCACACGCGGTGCCAACCAACGCCAGAACAACAGCAAAAAAACCATCAGTAACAGCCGCCAAATAGATCCCTCCCACATTAGCGTGGCTCCACCCACTATCTTGCGCAGTATTCACAATATCAACTTTCGACGCGGCGCTGACGGCGAAGGGCGGATTATTATCAAATTATCCGAAGCAGGCATTCCAATGGACGTTAACGAAGAGAACGGCCGAATTGTTATCGACTTTCTCGGCACCGGCGTGCCACAAAAGTTAGTCCGTCGCCTCGATGTACTGGATTTTGCCACCCCTGTTAAACACATTGACGTTATGAATCGTGGCAACAATGCTCGCCTTATTATCAGTCCCATCAACCAAGAATACGAACAACTTGCCTATCAAACCGATGACCTATTTACCCTCGAACTGAGGCCCATCAGCAAACGCGCGTTGGAAAAGAAAAACAAAGAAAAATTTGGTTACACCGGCAAACGTCTATCGCTCAACTTCCAAGACATCGAAGTGCGTGCCGTACTGCAACTGTTGGCCGACTTCACCGAGCTCAATATCGTCGTCAGTGACACCGTAACCGGTCGTCTAACCCTGCGGCTGAAAAATGTGCCTTGGGATCAAGCTCTAGACATCATTCTAAAAAGCAAAGGACTGGGTGTGCGTAAAAACGGCAACGTATTATTGGTTGCACCCAACGAAGAGATTGCTACCCGAGAAAAATTAGAGCTGGAAGCCCTGCAACAAGTGGAAGAACTGGCACAACTCAAAACCGAATTTATCCAGATCAATTATGCCAAAGCGGCTGAAATCGCTGAAATGCTAAAATCCAAAGAGAGCAGCCTGCTCTCCGCCAGAGGCAATGTCAGCGTCGATCCACGCACCAACACCTTGTTGGTACACGATACTGCCGAAAAACTCAATGAAATCCGTGATTTGGTCGTCAAGCTCGACATTCCCGTACGACAAGTTTTAATTGAATCACGCATTGTCATCGCCAGTAACGATTTTGGTAAGGAGCTTGGGGTTCGTTTTGGGGTACATCAAAATGACCTCTTCAGTACCGGCTCCACAGGAGGTACTCTCATTACTTCCAGTTCAAATACCGTCACCGAATTTTCTAAAAATGAAGCCCTCACTTCGCCAGACCGTTTTAATGTCAATTTGCCCGTGGCAAATGCAGCAGGCTCCATCGCCTTAGCACTGGCCAAACTTCCCTTTGGCACTCTGCTGGAGCTGGAACTCTCCGCCATGCAGGCCGAAGGTCGTGGCGAAGTGGTCTCTAGCCCAAGAGTCATTACCTCCAATCAAAAAGAAGCCCTCATTGAACAAGGGGTCGAAATTCCCTATCTGGAATCTTCATCCAGTGGAGCAGCCACCATCACCTTCCGCAAAGCGGTTTTGAGTCTAAAAGTAACTCCCCAAATCACTCCCAATGACCATGTCATTATGGATCTTCAAGTCAATAAAGACAGCGTGGGTAAAATTTTTGAAGGGGTTCCCAGCATCGACACCCGCGAAGTAAAAACCCAAGTTTTGGTCAATAACGGGGAGACCGTAGTACTGGGTGGCATCTATGAGCAAACCAATACTCATCAAGTCAATCGCATCCCCTTTTTCTCTGAACTGCCGCTTATCGGCGGCCTGTTCAAAAAAACCCTAGTTCAGGATCAGAAAAACGAACTGCTGGTGTTTGTCACCCCAAAAATTGTCAAAAACAGCGTCGGCCTAGACTACTAACTTGGACAGCAGACATCGTTAAGCTAAGTTTTCCTATGATTAAACCCTACAATCGTCTATTTTTAATCGGCCCTATGGGGGCTGGTAAAACCACCATTGGTCGTCAACTGGCGCGCAAACTCAACTACCAATTTGTCGACAGTGATAAAGAGCTGGAGACTCGAGCTGGGGTTGATATTGCCACCATCTTCGAATTCGAAGCTGAAGAAGGCTTCAGAAAACGTGAACAACAGTTGATCGACGAGTTAAGCCAACGCTCTGAAACCGTACTCGCCACCGGCGGTGGTGCAATTTTAAAACCCAACAACCGCAAAGTCTTGCGCTCGCGGGGATTGGTGATTTATCTCTCAGTCTCTATCGAACAACAGTTAGAACGCACCGGACGCGACAACAAACGCCCTCTGTTACAGACAGACAATCCGCGTAAAACCCTCGAAACCTTGCAGGCCATCCGCGCGCCTCTCTACGAAGAACTGGCCGACCTCATCATCTCCACCGATCAAGGCAACAGTCGCTCGATACTGAATCAGATCATCAAGCAGCTGTAAAATGGTGGGGACTCCGTTTACAATCGTAATATTCTCAAAACAGATTCGCCATCACCCATGATCACCCTAAACGTTGACCTCGCTGAACGCAGCTACCCCATCTACATCGGCCAAGATCTGCTCGATCAACCGGAACTGCTACGCCAGCACATTGCTGGCAACAGCGCCGTCATCGTCAGCAATACCACCGTGGCACCGCTCTATCTGCAACGGCTGAAACCGGCACTGGACGGTCTCAAAACCACCGAAGTCATTTTGCCCGATGGAGAAGAGTACAAAACCCTCGAACAGCTGAACAGCATTTTTGATGCTCTGTTGACAGGCCACTTTGATCGCAACACCACCCTCATCGCCCTTGGTGGCGG
>JAUZRS010000133.1 GCA_030950195.1 Gammaproteobacteria bacterium
TGGGTTTGGGGGTGTTGCTGGCCGGTCAAGTGATGGCGGCAGAGGTGCGGGATTATCCAGCGGATAAAGTAGGCGCGCACACGTGGGTGATTCACGGTCCGATTGGTCTGCCCTCGGTAGAGAATCAAGGTTTTATGAACAATCCCTCATTTACGGTGACGGATAAGAGTGTGGTGGTGATGGATCCGGGCTCCAGTCGCCAAGCGGGGGAGATGGTGTTGCGTCAGATCCGTAAGCTGACCGATAAGCCGGTGACGCATGTGTTTAACAGTCACGTTCATGGCGATCACTGGTTGGGTAATCAGGCATTTAAACAGGCTTACCCTAAAGCGAAATTTTATGCCCACCCTGAGATGATCAAAATGGCGCACGAGGGTGAGGCGGAGTCGTGGTTGAAGGCGATGCTGAGCATGACCGAAGGGGCAACCAAAGGCACCGAGGCGGTGATTCCTACGCAGGTGTTGAAAAACGCTCAAAAAATTGAAGTAGATAATCTGACTTTTGAGGTTTACTTGAGTGAGCACGCGCACACCAAGACCGATGCGATGATTAAGGTGGTGCAAGACGGTTTGTTGGTGACGGGGGATAATATTTTAAACCAGCGTATTGGTCGGATGGACGATGCCAGTTTTAGGGGCAACATTGCGGCGTGTGAAACGGCTAAAAACAGCGGTGCGACCCTGTTTGTGCCCGGGCACGGCCCCAGCGGTGATGCGGCTTCGACCCTGACTTTTTGTGATTATTTGAGCAACCTTTACACGCAAGTGGGCGAGCAGGTGGAAGAAGGCTTGAGTGCTTTTGAGATTAAACCCTTGTTACTGCCTCAATTTCAAGCGTTTGCCAACTGGCCGGGGTTTGAGGAGGAGTTCGGTAAACAGATCTCTTTGGCGGCTTTAGAGTATGAGCAGGCGGCGTTTGAGTAGAGTTGTTTAGAGATTTATTTTCTGTTATTCTGAGGGTTGATTGATAACAGCGTCAATGGCCGTACTTTTTTTGCCAATATTGTTCGGGTTGGTGTGTAAGTATTTTGTTTTTAACGCGATAGTCAGTCTTTAAGAATTGGCCGTGTTAACTAAATAAACGGCCAGTGGCCGTTTATTACAGAGATGCAGCAGGCGCTCCGCGCCTACTGCATCGGTTCTGCGGATGTCCATCCCCTTGTTGGCCGTC
>JAUZRS010000134.1 GCA_030950195.1 Gammaproteobacteria bacterium
ACTCCGAGCACTTTGAGCTGCATTTCTCAGCCAGTGAAGGCAACGGCCAACTGCACCTGCGGTGGAGATTCCGCTAAGCCTCCATCGTAGGGCGCAATAACCGCAGGGCATTGCGCCAAAATTTCAACACCCAGTAATATGGAACCCTCTGCTCCCTTCTTAAACTACCAGCTAAGCCAGTCACACCATTAAAGATCTTTTGCAATTCGAAAGCCTAAGAAATTATGTTTCTCATAAGCTGCTCCTCTCTGCGTTGACTCTAATTTTTTCAGATCAAACACCCCCCAGCCACCACCGCGAATTACATGTTTTTTACAATCACCAAGATGACTCTGTGACCACGCAGAACTGTCAGCAGGTGCATTATTGTAATTTTTATGATAACAATCTTCTACCCATTCCCAAACATTACCATGCATATCATATAGCCCCCATGAGTTAGGACTTTTAGCAGCTACAACTTGAGTTTTTTTATCAGAATTATTTAGATACCAAGCATGTTTACCCAATGCTCCTACATCATTTCCAAAACTATACAGCGTTGTTGTTCCAGCTCGACATGCATACTCCCATTCTGCTTCTGATGGTAACCGATAATTTTTTCCCGTTGCTGCACTTAGCCAAGATACATATTCATGACAGTTTTCCCAAGTAACTCCCACAACAGGCCTATCTCCTCTCCCCCACCCGTAGTCCTCTGTTAAATCACGCCCAGTTAGCCTAGAAAAATTATCGTACTCATCAAACGTCACAACCTTTTCACCCAACAAAAAACTTTTCTTAATCGTCACAATATGCTGAGGAAAAGCCTGTTTTTCAGCTCTATCTGATCCCATCACAAACCCTCCCGCCGGGAGCATCACCATTTTAGGTGCTTTACCTCCATCATTAAGAGAATCTTGGAAAACAGTCCCTACTGGTTTTTCACTGAAAATCTCAACCTGAAGCTCTTCTGCCACCGGCTTTTCAACTATCAACACCGCTTCAATTTTACGATGTGCCACAACCACCAGCCCTTCATCCTGAAGCGCTTGCTGCAAAGACTGCCGAGCCATGTTTGCTAATTCAACATCATTATCCTGAAGGTATTCTGCCAATTGGCAAACTGCACCCAACTGGCTCCATTTATCAGTTGACTTAAGCGCCTCTAATAAACCTTCTGGCAACACCGCCTTCGGTTTCAACCACCCCAGCTCAAACTCACCCTCCTGATCACCGATCCACTTCACCGGTGTCATATCACCCCGATCATTCGTCACTTGCTCATGCACATAACGGTAGAGTTTTTCCAGCGTCACCACCCCAGTCTCATTGGCCGCCTCACCGTTCAAACCCGAAACCAAATAATGAGTAAAAAGGGAGTGCTGCAAGCCGGTTTTGCTGCCATCTTGCGACGCTTGCAAACGAGTGGAAGAGGCCAACAACGCCTTGCCGACACCTCTGACACTGAAACTCTCCTCCGTCAGTGCCTCACCGCCTTTGTCCGC
>JAUZRS010000135.1 GCA_030950195.1 Gammaproteobacteria bacterium
GCTTCAGCTGCAAGCGCGAGCGCTGACGCTCTCGCTGGGGATCAAACAAGTGCCTTTGGCGGTGATTCGGTTGCTGCTGCCGGATCAGGCGTGGTCGGGGCAGCTGAACGCTCAGGTGAGGTTGCACAGCCAAGCTAAAAACCCTCAGGCGGATATAAAGTTGAGCCTGAGTGAGTTGAAATTGGAGGACAGCCCTGAATTTGAGGCGGAGCTAAAAGCGAAGTGGCAAAAGGGTCAGGTAGGGTTAAGCGCGCAGCTGCAAGAGGCGCGAGGCAATCCGCTGATTTTGAGTGCCAGCTTGCCCGTAAAAGCCAGCGGTGAACGTCATCTTCCGCAGCTTGAGGAAGAGAAAGAGGTGCAGATGAATCTGGATTGGCAGGGCGATATCGAACCCCTTTGGACGCTGTTGCCATTGCCTGAACACCGTCTGAAAGGCGAGGCGACGATGTCCTTGGCGTTGCAAGGCTCATTCAATAAACCCAGTTGGCAGGGAGCCGTTTCTCTGGCAGATGCCCAATATGAAAATCTCACTTACGGGACGTTGTTACAGAACGTGACTCTGCAAGCAACGTTGCAAGAGGCGAAACGTGTGCAGTTGCAACTGTCTGCCGAGGATGGTCAGAGAGGGACGGTGAAGCTGAGCGGAGCGGTGGGTCTGTTTGCGCCGGAAAAAACCGCTCTGAATATTGTGATTAAGAATGCGTTGTTGTTACGCAACGATGCCCTGCGCCTGCAAGCGGATGCGGATTTGGATTTTGTTGACCAGTCTGACGGTTATCTGTTGAGTGGAGGAGTAGAAGCTAAGTCGGTGTTGCTGAATTTGGCGCAGCAGCTGCCACCGTCGGTGGTGGATCTGGAGGTGATTGAATTGAACGATGAGGCCTTGCCGCTTGAGGGTGGCACGGCTTCGGCGGAGGCGAATAGAATTAAACTGGATCTGCATGTGGATATGCCACGACGAGTCTATTTGCGCGGTCGAGGTCTGGAGTCGGAGTGGGGAGGTTCGTTGAAGGTGAAAGGGGATACTGCACAGCCGCGTGTGAGTGGCCGGTTGCAGGTTTTGAGTGGCGATTTTGTTTTTGTTGGTCGTCAGTTTGATTTTGAACGCGGTAGCATTGAGTTTTACGGCAGTGATGAGATCGACCCGCAGCTCGATTTTCTGCTCAGCCACTCGTCGGCTTCCATGAGCACGCAGTTCTTGCTCTCTGGTCTGGCTTCAAAACCAACCTTAACCCTCAGTTCCGATGACCCTAATCTGCCTGAAGATGAGGTGTTGTCCAAAATGCTGTTTGATAAAGGCAGCACGGATCTGTCGCCATTGGAGGTGTTGGAGTTAACTCAAGCGGTGGCGGAGTTGAGTGGTCTGCTGAGTGGCGGTGGTGGTGGAGTCAGTTTGGATTCTATTTTGGGGGCCTTGCGTCAAGCGTTTGGTTTTGATGTGCTGCGTATTCGGGCGGGGGATGCCGAAGGAGAGGGTGCGACAGTGGATGTGGGAAAATACCTCAGCGACAGTGTTTATGTGGGGGTTCGGCAAGGGGCGCAGCCGGAGGACAGTGAAGTGACGGTGGAGATTGAAATCTCGCCGGAGGTGAAGTTTGAGAGTCGTGTGGGGGAGGCGAATAAAAACCGCAGCAGTTTGAAGTGGGAGTGGGATTATTAGAGAGTGCGTTTGAGGAATGTAGGGGTAGAATATGTTCTACCCCTTGTTTTCGGTCTCTTGTTTTTTATACCCTCTATTTTCAGTCGTCGCCGCTTAAAAAGCCCAGTAGATGCAGCAGACTCAAGAAGAGGTTGTAGATGCTCACATAGAGGGTGACGGTGGCCATAATGTAATTGGTTTCGCCGCCGTGAATGAGTTCACTGGTTTGATACAGAATCAGGCCGGACATAAGCAAAATGAACATGGCTGAGACGGCCAGAGAGAGGGCGGCGATTTCAAAAACCGCTGCGCCAATTCCAGCCAGAAAGCCGACCAAAATACCCACCATCAAAAATCCACCCATGAAGCTGAAATCTTTTTTGCTGGTCAGTGCGTAGGCAGAGAGGCCGATGAAGATGGTGCCGGTACCGGCCAGAGCCATCATGACCAGCTCGGTGCCGTTAGAGAAGGCATTGACGTAGCTGTTGATGATCGGCCCGAGGGTGATGCCCATAAAGCCGGTCAGCATAAAGACAAACAGCAGACCCAAGCCGCTGTTGCTGAATTTACTGGTCAGAAACAGCAGGCCAAAATAGCCGACCAGAGTGATGATCATGCCGGGATGGGGCCAGTTGAGGGTCATGGAAATACCCGCCATGGCGGCGCTAAAGAGCAGAGTCATGGAGAGCAACATGTAGGTGTTGCGAATGACTTTGTTGCTGGCTAGAACGCTCTCTTGAGGGGCGTAGCTGATGTTTTCTTGTTGTTTCATGCAGATCTCCGTGCTTAAAAAGGTGTACTTTTCTAGGATCATAAAAAGGGGGATTGGTTCTCTGAGTCTTCTTTTACGTCTGCTATACGGGATTGTCAATCAGCCGTTGAGAATAAATTTGCGAAAAACTCTCTTTTTTCTCGCAAACCTCTGGCCAATTAGGGCGGATTTCAGTATCATGCGCAGCTCTGGAGAGGTGGCTGAGTGGCCGAAAGCGACGGTCTTGAAAACCGTTGAAGGTTTATCCCTTCCGTGGGTTCGAATCCCACCTTCTCCGCCATATGTAATGATCTAGGCGCTCTTGGTAGCGCCTTTTTTGTGTCTGAAGTAACTGTGATGTTACGCAGTGACACGATTTTCTTGCCAATCAATTTTGAGATCCCGCTGAACGTTCCGCACTGTTCCCCTCCGTTGGAGGGGTGGCAGGCGTAGCCTGACGGGGTGGTTCCACTCTGAAGCGAATTCAGCATCTTTGCCTACGTTGAAGAAACCACCCCACCTCTCCGAGGCACCCCTCCACAGGAGGGGAATTGTTCGCGTGTTTTTTCACTCACTGCGTAACATTAGTTAATAACGCGAGGGCAGAGTAGCCACCTCTTTCAAACGCCAGCCTGAGGTGGCACTTGAGGCTTCAATTTTACTCTCGATCTTGTCATCCAATTTGGAGAGAAAATCCAAACCGGTGCGTTTTTCGATTTCATCAATGCTGCTGGTGAATTTGGCCAGTGATTCGTTGCCTTTGACCTTCTGCGGCATAATAAAACTCAATACTTTGGGAGCATCGCCTTTTTTCTTCGCCGGTCTTATGTAGATTTTGTAAAAGGCATCGGGGATCTCCACGCCCGATTTCAGCTTGGTGATTTTATCGTCAAAAATAGGGCCGGTGATCACCCACATATCCTTAAACCACTTGGCAAACTTGTTTGCTTCCACATCTTCCAACCGCTGCCACAACTTTTGGTTCAGCTTGGGTTTTTGTGGGGTGATGTTGGTCATCACAAAGGTGTCGAGCTGGCCTTTTCTGCCGTACAGATTGGAGATGGCGTAGTTAGGTGCCATGTGACCACGGTCGTAACCGCTGTGCAGATAGTCGTTGTGTTTCACACGGCGCAGGCTGCGCTCATCCACTTTGAAGCCAGAAGGGCGTTTGAGTTTTTTGCTTTTATGAATTGGGGTGAGGTGGTAGGTGACCCAGAGTGGGTTTTGTCGCCATTCAGAGTAGCCGACCATAAAACCTTCACTACGGAAGTTGCGCGTGAAGGTATTGAGAGAGAAGGATTCTGCTTTGGGAACACCGGCATAGGACATTGATCCCTGTTGCAGATGATCAAGGCCGAAGTAGCCGCCACCGCCGCCGATGAGCAGCGTCAAAAAGCCGCCTTTGCTGCCAAATAATTTTTTTATCAGGGGTAAAATGAGCCGTAAAAGTTGTGGGTTCATGCAAAATTCCAGTGGTTGATGATCGTTTTTATCCTAAGAGCGCAAAGCGACCACAGTTTATGTGCTGTATCGCATGGGGTAAAGCTTAAGCGTGTATTAATATTTCTATCTGTAGTGTGACGGAGGGTTGATTTTTGTATTTTGAGTGGTTGATTAAGGGGGATGAACAGCAAAACATTAGAAATATGTTAGTTGATCTCACTTATTCTAGCGCAACTTAATTTAATTCTTATTTAGGGATGTCTGTTGTGATGGAATGGAAACATTGGCTGAATTTGGGAAACGGTATTTTGAAAGGTGGAGGAATAGTACTGTCTGCTTTTTTTCTGATGCCGTTGGCTTACGCAGGCAATACCTACCTTACGTTTGCAGACAATCTAGGTCAGGGCGGTGTGGGTTTGCCTGATGGGGATTTGGTCTTTACCAGCAACGCCCAAGGCAACGGTGGACAGCCGGTGGTGAACGCCTTGGCGGTACCCTTTGGCATTCAGCAGGCAGGGCCGATTGAGTTCAATATCAACGTCACCGGCGCTCTGCCACAGCAGACGGCCTATTTAACCATCACCGCCTTTGATGTGGATGAAGACGACCCCCTGTTTCCGAATTTTCCCGAGCTGGATACGGTGATCTTTAACGGGGTGCCGCTAGGAACAGCAGTGCCGACGGGGTTTGTGGATAGAGCTAATTTGCCCATCAATCAAGGCAGCTATCTGACCGGTTTTAATGCCAGTTACAGCACCAGTGTGTTTCAGATCCCGTTGGCCAGCGTGGTGGCGGGTAACAATACGGTGGTGATTAATCCATCGGAGGTTAAAAACTCCACTTGGGCGGTGATCGTTACCGCTGGGCAATTGGTTATTGATGGTGGTGCCGGTGCGCAAGGGCAGCTTACGGCTCTGAATGTGATCAGTGCGAATACGGCAGTACCTAACGTTGACCTTCAAGTTCAGACCAGCCTAAACATTGTGCAAGCGGGTAATTATTTGTTGGAATATTCGGTGATTGATCCCAATGGCAATTCGCCAATGGTGATCAATCTTCCTTTTGTCGCCGCAGCCAATACGATTATCAACCGCCCTATTGATCTGGTTAGCTTTCCTTTTAATGCCGCTTTGGCAGGCAATTACACCGTTTATGCTCAGCTCTTTTATGTGGGAGCCGGTGCGATTGTTCCGGTGGGGGTGCCCTTTCAGCAGTCGTTGGATTCATTGCTGTTTCGTCCTTTAGACAGCGATGCCGATGGCCTGAAAGACACGGATGAAGTGGTGTTAGGCACCGACCCACACAACGCCGACAGCGATGGCGATGGGGTTCAAGACGGTGTGGAAGTGGGCTTGACCTACCCAACTTTAGCGGCCATCGACAGCGATAACGACGGCGTTATTGATGCGCTGGAGTCGGACGTTCTGGATGATGACGGTGATCTGTTCAGTAACCAACAAGACAGCGCCAATACTGACCCCTGTTTGCCTAATGCACTCAGTACCGCCTGTTTGGCCTTGACCGATACCGACGGCGATGGTCTCAGCAACGCGCAAGAAGCGGCTTTGGGAACGAACCCTAATGTGGCCGACAGTGACGGCGATGGCATCGATGACGGGGTGGAAGTGGGTGCCAATTTCGCCAGCCCAATTGATAGCGATGGCGATGGAATCATTGATGCGTTGGAGTCGAATAGTACGGATACGGACGGTGATGGCCTTGTCGATGCGCTGGAGTCGAATATTCTGGATGCTGATGCGGACGGTGTGGTGGATCAGCTTGACCCCGCCAATAACGACGTGTGCAACCCTGACAATACCGTGGGTCTTTGTGATGCTGATAATGATGGTCTGACAAACGCGCAAGAGACTCTGGCGGGGACAAATCCAAATCTGGCCGACAGCGATGGCGACGGTATTAATGACGGTGTGGAAGTGGGTGCCAATCCCGCCAGCCCGATTGATAGTGATGGTGACGGAATCATTGATGCTCTGGAATCCAATACAAACGATGCTGATGGTGACGGTGTGGTGGATCAGCTGGATGCGAATAATAACAATGCTTGTCTGCCCTCCAATTTAGTCGCCGCTTGTGACAGCGATGGTGACGGCCTCGGTGACGGTTTTGAAATCAGCACCGGTACTGATCCTCAGTTGGCCGACAGTGACGGCGACGGCATTAACGACGGTGTTGAAGTGGGTGCGAATCACGCCAATCCCACTGACAGCGACGGTGACGGCGTTATTGATGCCCTAGAGTCTAATACGAACGATGCCGACGGTGACGGCGTGGTGGATCAGCTGGATGCGAATAACAACAACGTCTGTCTGCCTTCCAATCTGGTGGCGGCCTGTGACAGTGACGGCGATGGCATCAGCGATGGTTTGGAGATCAACTTGGGCAGCAACCCAAATAACAATGACACCGATGGCGATGGCATACCTGACAATCTGGAAATTGGTACCGGCTTGAGTCCAAGAGACACCGACGGCGATGGCATACCCGATGTGGCGGAGTCCGATCTGGTTGACAGCGACGGTGATGGCATCAGCGATCAAAATGACCCAGATAACACCAACGCCTGTCTGCCAAGCGATACCGCAGCGGCCTGTGACAGCGATGGCGATGGCCTCAGTGATGGCGTGGAACGTCAATTGGGTACGGATCCGAACAACGTGGACAGCGACGGCGATGGGGTGAGTGATTTTATTGAAGTGGGTTTGATCAGCTCACCTGCCAATATTGATGGTGATCAGCGCATCAGTGCGTTGGAGTCCTCTTTGTTGGACAGCGACAGTGATGGACTGAGTGATCAAGCGGATCTGGCTAACTTGGATCCTTGTCGGCCTAGTCTTGAGAACAATGCCTGTCTGCGAGCCAGCAGTTTGGATACCGCTGTGTTTGGCGCGGGCAGTCAAAGCCTTCTGTTTTTATTGTTGTTGAGTGGCTTAATGATGGGGCGTTCTAGGTGGACTAAATAACCCCTTATTGAGAAGGGTGTGGTTCTGATTTTGAGCCGCATGATTCTTGATGTTGATTAAACTTCTGATTACTGTACCAAGGATGGATGTCGTGAATATAGAAAAAAGATTGATTCGAGCTGATTTTTATCTAAAAATTGTGGCTATTTTTATATTCACTTTTTTTATTCAGCCCGTATCGGCGGGATCAACTCACCTTACCTTTGTTGATAATTTAGGCCAAGGTGGTTTACCCGTAGCTGATAATGATCTGGGTGTCGCGGTGATAAACCCCTTAAATGTACCTACGGCGACTCAGCAGAAAGGGCCGGTTGAGTTTAATATTAATGTTACGGGTGCACTGCCTCAGCAATCGGTTTATTTAACCATTAATGCGTTCGATGTGGATGAAGATAATCCTGCTTTTCCAACCTTTCCAGAGCTGGATACGGTGGAGTTTAACGGTGTGCTCTTGGGTAGTGCAATTAATACGGCCTTTTTTACCGCGGCGGGGTTGCCGATTAAACAGGGCAGTTATTTGACGGGTATTAATGGGATCACCAGTACCAGTGTTTTTAAGTTGCCCTTGGCCAGTGTGCTGTTGGGGAATAACACGGTGGTGATTAACCCCTCGGTGGTCAATAACTCCACTTGGGCGGTGATCATTTATGGCGGTCAGTTGGTGATTGACGGAGGAGCGGGTGCTCAGGGGCAAATTACGGCCTTTGATGTCATAAGTGCGAACCCAGCGGGGGCTAATGTAAACCTTCAGGTTCAAACGGCATTTAACATCATACAAGCGGGAAATTACGAGTTGGAATATTCGGTGATTGATCCCAATGGTAATTCACCGATGGTGGTTAATATTCCTTTTACTCTGCCTGCCAACTCTGTTTTTACTCGTTTGGTTGATACAGTGACGTTCCCTTACAACGCTGCCTTGGCAGGTGATTATACGGTTTATGCGCAGCTCTTTTATCTGAGTGGAACGGCGACGGTACCTGTGGGGGTGCCGTTTCAGCAGTCGTTAAATCCATTAGTGTTCCGTCCTCTGGACAGCGATGCCGATGGTCTGAAAGACACGGATGAAGTGGTGTTAGGCACCGATCCACACAACGCCGACAGCGACGCTGATGGCATTCAAGACGGTGTGGAAGTGGGCTTGACCTACCCAACTTTAGCGGCCATTGATACCGACGGTACGGGAGGCATTGATGCGCTGGAGTCGAATATTATTGATGCGGACGCTGATGGATTTATGAATCATGAGGATTCGGATAATCTAGATCCTTGTATTCCCAACGCACTTAGCTTGGCTTGTTTGGCCTTGACCGATACCGACGGCGATGGTCTCAGCAACGCGCAAGAAGCGGCATTGGGAACAGACCCTAATGTGGCTGACAGTGACGCTGATGGCATTGATGACGGTGTGGAGGTGGGAGCCAATTACCCTACCGTAGCGGCCTTGGATGGCGACAGTGATGGAATTATTGATGCGCTGGATTCTGCTATTTTGGACAGCGATGGTGATGGAGTGAAGGATCAACTTGATCCGGCCAACAACGATGCCTGTAACCCCGACAGTACCATTGGTGTTTGTGATGCCGATGGCGATGGTCTGAGCAATGCCCAAGAGACACAGGTCGGAACAGACCCAAAGATTGCCGACAGTGACGGTGATGGCGTTCTTGATGGTGCCGAGGTGGGTGCTAATGCAGCCAGCCCAACGGACAGCGACGGCGATGGCCTTATCGACGCTCTGGAATCCAATTTGAACGATGCGGATGGCGATGGTGTAAAGGATCAATTAGACCCTGCCAACAACGACGTTTGTAACCCTGACAATACCGTGGGTGCGTGTGATGCCGATGGCGATGGTCTGACAAACGCGCAAGAGACTCTGGTGGGGACAAACCCGAATGTGGCCGACAGCGACAGCGACGGTATTAATGACGGTGTCGAGGTGGGTGCCAATCCTGCCAGCCCGATTGATACAGATAATGATGGAATTATTGATGCGCTGGAGTCGAATATTACGGACAGCGACAACGACGGTGTGGTGGATCAGCTGGATGCGAATAATAACAATGCTTGTCTGCCCTCCAATTTAGTCGCCGCTTGTGACAGCGATGGCGACGGCCTCAGTGATGGTTTTGAAATCAGCATCAGTACGGATCCGAATGTGGCTGACAGTGATGGTGATGGTATTAACGACGGTGTTGAAGTGGGAGCCAATCATGCCACGCCACTGGATAGCGACGGTGACGGCATTATTGATGCGCTGGAGTCCAACCTAAGCGACAGTGACGGCGATGGAGTGGTGAATGCTCTGGATGCCAACAGTAATAACCCCTGCTTACCTTCTAATTTGGTGGCCGCTTGTGACAGTGATGGCGATGGCATTAGCGATGGTCTAGAGATCAGTTTGGGCAGCAATCCGACCAACAACGACACCGATGGTGATGGTATTCCCGACAATCTGGAAATCGGTACCGGACTGACCCCAATGGACACCGATGGCGATGGCATTGCCGATGTGGCTGAATCGGATCTGATTGACAGCGATGGCGATGGCGTCAGTGATCAAAATGACCCAAATAATAACAACGTCTGTTTGCCAAGCAATTTGGTCGCGGCCTGTGACAGCGATGGCGATGGTCTCACTGACGGTGTCGAACTTCAATTGGGTACCGATCCGAATAACGGTGACAGTGATGCGGATGGGGTGAGTGATTTTATTGAGGTGGGTCTGATCGGCTCGCCTGGCGATATTGATGGTGATCAGCGCATCAGTGCTCTGGAGTCCTCCTTGTTAGACAGTGATGGCGATGGTTTGAGTGATCAAGTGGATCTGGCTAACTTGGATCCTTGTCGGCCAGGGACTGACAATGAGGCCTGTCGTCAGGCAAGTGTCTTGGATACGGCAGTGCTGGGTGCAGGCAGTCAAAACAGCTTGTTTTTATTCTTAATGGCCACATTGATGTTGGCTCGTTTTTGGAGTTCTTCGTTGAGACAGGATGTTTCGCGGTACCGAAAAGTTTTATGATGAAATATCGGCGACTACGCCTGCGTTCGTTTTATTTCCCCCTTTGCGCTGTTTTGATCTCAGCACCGATTTCGGTGCTGCTGGCTGCTGAGCCTGTGGATACGTTGGAATTATCACCGTGGTCCATCACGGGATCTTTGGGCGTGAGCGGTCTTGCACCGCAAGAAAATAACAGCGGTTTATTGATTACGGATAAACAAGCCACGGGGTATTCACTGGCCGTTGATTATTTGTGGCGTGAGCATTTTTTACTCAGTGGTTTTTATCTAAATGCCGGTGGCGCTGAGGTCTCTAATGGTTCGGTGCTTTTGGGTGCGCTTGATTACCAATACGTGGGCAGCAGTGTCTCTTGGTTTCCTCTTTCAGCTCGACCGGTTTTTTCACCGTATTTAAAATCAGGCCTGCATGTAACGCAAAACAGCGTTGATAATCCACAAATTAAATACAGCCAAGATCAGGCCATAAATACCCATTTTGGTGTGGGTGCGACGTGGAAATTCAGTCGTGATTGGCATTTTTTAGTGGATGCAACGACGTTCGGCAAAGACGCTTATTTTGCTTCGGTTGGTGTGCGCTACCAACTGTTTAATGAAACAAAAATAAAAGAAGTGCTCGACGCAGATCGTGATGGTGTGCCAGATGTTCAGGACCGTTGTTTAACCAGCTCGTCAGGTGTGCCGGTGGATGCCTTTGGCTGTGAGTTGGACAGTGACGGCGATGGCATCAAGAACAGTCAGGATCGTTGTGAAAACAGTGCTGCCAACAGTGCTGTGGATGCAAAAGGCTGTGTGGTTGTATTGGACAGCGACGGTGATGGGGTGCCTGATAGTCGTGATTGCTGCCCGAATACCGCGTTGGGTAAGACGGTGGACGAATACGGTTGCGCCATCATTGAAATTGATCTGAGTAACAGTGATATTCCATTTGAATTCGGTTCTGAAAAATTGTCTGCAATAGGGGAAAAAATATGGGCAAATATCGCCAAACAAATTAAACAATTTCCTAATGTGATCGTGGAGCTTGGCGGTCATACGGACAGCAAAGGATCCGCTACTTTTAATCAAAAATTCTCTCTTAAACGTGCAAAAACAGTGGAAGCCTTTTTGACCTCGAAAGGGGTGCAAGCTAAACAGTTGCGTGTCCAAGGCTATGGCGAGTCACAACCCATAGCGGATAACCGTACGGAAGAGGGACGGCGCAGCAATCGACGAGTGGAAGCGCACATTGTGCAGCAACTGAAAATGATTTCTGAGGCTGAGCTACCTGCTGTTTGCAAACAGCGTTTTCAACCGCCGGTATTGGAAAACGTGGAGACCTCTTTTGAAGCGTACGGTTTTCAGCGGTTATCTGAGTCGGCTAAACAGGCTTGGGGTAAGGTTGCACAACAGTTGAAACAGAATCCTCAGTTGAAAGTAGAGTTGGCCGGTTACACTGACAGCAGTGGCGCCGCAGAACTTAATCTGCAATTGTCTCAGCAGCGCGCTGAGACGGTGCGAGATTATTTGATTTCTGTAGGTGTAAGTGAGCAACAATTAACGGCTAAAGGCTACGGAGAGAGCAACCCCATTGCGGATAATTTGACTCCAGAAGGACGAAAAAAGAACCGCAGAGTGGTGCTTTATAGCCGCTAAAAGGATGAAGTTTTATGATGAAATATCGGCGTTTTAACCATAATCGTCTGTTTGTTTTTACTTTGTTGGCGTTGTCAGCAGGGCAAAAAACATTGGTCGCTGATGAAGCAACTTCACCATGGTCTGTGAGTGGTTTGGTCGGAGCCAGCATTCTCTCTCCGCAGGAGAATGGCAGTGGTTTGACGGTCAGTAATAAACAATCGG
>JAUZRS010000136.1 GCA_030950195.1 Gammaproteobacteria bacterium
TAGAAGAACAGGGATATCATCTGGATAACACGCTGCTCGCCAACTTACGCCGCTCTTTGTATCACTACAGCGAAGAAACCGAAATCCACAACCGTTACCTCGAAGAAGAAAAAAACAGCACCCAAAATGTCTTTATTCGTCAATACCATCAAGGCGAACACGGCTGCCGTGATCGACGTCCTGGCTACTGGCGACGTTACCTCTAAAACATGAACGATGCTCAACTGTTGCGTTACAGCCGTCATATTATGCTGCCCCAAGTGGGCATTGAAGGTCAGCGACGGCTGCTCAAAAGCCACGTTCTACTGTTTGGCCTCGGCGGTCTCGGCGCACCCATCGCGCTCTATTTGGCTGCCTCTGGGGTAGGCAAACTGACCCTAGTGGATTTTGATCATGTCGAGCTAAGCAATCTACAGCGCCAGATCATCCACAGCACCAAGGACATCGGCAAAGATAAAGTGCAATCCGCGCAAGAGAGCTGCCAACAGCTCAATCCAGAGATCATAATCCAGACCGTTTCAACCTACCCCAAGCCTCAAGAACTTTTAAATTTTATTGCCAGCAGCGATCTTGTTATTGATGCCACAGACAATTTCAGCAGCCGTTTTGCCCTCAACCAAGCCTGTGTGATGCAAAAAACGCCACTGGTTTCCGGAGCGGCCATTCGCATGGAAGGGCAAGTCTCTGTATTTCGCAACGATCTGGATAACAGCCCCTGTTATCGCTGCCTCTATTCCGACACCGGAGAAGAGTCTCAAACCTGTAGCGACAACGGTGTACTAGCCCCCTTGGTGGGTATTATTGGCAGTATTCAGGCACTGGAAGCGATCAAAGTCTTAATGAACATCGGTACCGAGCTCAACGCTCGCTTACTTATTCTCGATGCCTTGAATATGGAGTGGCGCAGCATGAAGCTGCGCAAAGACCCCAACTGCCCTGTCTGTAGCGGATAGAAAAGCATTGCCTGCTAAGATCAGCTCTGGCAAGATTGCCCTGATCCAAAAAATTACGTTTTAACGCTTTTTTTGGACTAAACAAAAATATCCTAGTATTACGGAGAAAAACGTTATGAAAGCTGTCACTCGTTCCATGTCCATCGCCGCCGCTGTTGTCCTCACCCTGGGCTTAAGCGCTTGCGGTTCCGATGGCGATAGCCTCTCTGGTCTGCAAGATGAAATGGCGACCGTTTCTAAAACCGCTAACGACGCTGCCAGCAACGCTGAAGTTGCTCGCCGTGAAGCAGACGAAGCCAAACGCCTTGCAAAAGACGCTTGGACCAACTCTGAAGACGCCAAAACCATGGCCAGCGAAGCACAAGCCACCGCTAACGATGCCAACGCGCGCGTTAACAGTGCTTTCAAAGGTTCGATGATGAAATAAGTCATCTTGCCGCCAAGGACGGCGGATTTTTTATCACAGTGACTGTTTAAGAATCGGCACTGGAATTCCCCGCCGTTCTGTTACCGCTCGTTTTACCGCTCGGCCGCTTACCAAACCCAGATCTTCGTATCCCAACCTCGCTTGATTAATCGCTTCCATAGCCGCATGCCGTAAGGTCTGCTCAATATGTTCATCCTCATCCAATGGCGGATGTACCTCCAGATACAACATGCCCATAAACCAACCCGCCTTGACCGGTTGATTAATGATATTGACCTTGGTATTCACACTCACCAAATCAAACAATTCAGCAATGTCTTCTGGATAAAAACGCAGACAACCGTGACTGACCCGCATCCCAACTCCATAAGGTTTATTGGTACCGTGCATCAGATAGCCACTCATGCTCAAACGCAACGAATGCTGCCCTAAAGGATTATCCGGTCCTGCTGGCACCACATCGGGCAGTGGCTCACCTTTCTCCAACGCCTCTTTTTTGATTGAAGTCGGCGGGTACCACGCGGGATCTTTGACCTTTTTTACAATGCGGGTAAAACCCATCGGGGTTTTCCAATCCATGCGGCCAATGCTGACTGGGTAGGTGATCAGCTTAGCGGTCTCGTCACTGGCGCTGGGGTTCGGATAATAATAAACCCGCATCTCCGGCAAATTCAGCACCAAACCCCGACGCGGAGCCGCAGGCAAAATATAACGGGTTGGCAACAACACCCCCGTACCTGCCTTTGGCAACCAATGATCCACATTAGGATTGGCATGATCAATTTCGTTGTGACCCAGATCAAATCGGCGCGCAATATCCGACAGCGACTCATTTTGTTGCGCCACTACCTCGCGCAAACTGCCCACCAAATCCGTCCCCAAGGGCGGCAAAATGAGCTGTTCTGCCCGAACGGACAGAGTCACTAAAAGCGCACAAAGAGCAGCTAAAGTGTAAATATGTAACCGAGAAAAAATCATTAATTACTGCCTTATCCAACACGTTTCAACCGTTCAGAGCAATTTTATACGCTATTTGCTGTGAAAGGCCGTTATTTTACCGTACCCTAAGCCAACTTCTGATTCAATTCGTAATGATAAATGCAAACAACAGCCAGCCGCTATAAACTCTTATTTCTTCTGTCTTTGCTTACCAGCATCAGCGCCTGCAACACTCTACCTAATAAAAACATCATCACACCAGCTCCACCTGTGGCTAAACACTTCAACTCACCACTGGAGCAAAAGGTCGATGAAGTAATGCACTGCCTGCAACAAAAATGCGAACAGCAGCTCAGCAAACGTTTTGTCCTCAGCGCCATGAGTTACGACAACTACTACCGGTGGGCGAGAACGGACATCGACTATCTGTTTGAAAATGCCAAACTAGAATGCGATAAAAAATACCAAGAGCTTCAGTGGCAAGCTATGAAAAAACACATACACCACAAACAGCTGGAGAGCAGCTACAACAAGGAGGGCTTACAGATGTGTATTCAAAGCATTGCCAGCAGTTGGCGCAAGCAACGTGCTGACAGCAACAGATAAACGCTAAGCCAAACGATCATCAGCAACATGATAGAGCGGATCTTCGATCACATTCACCTCCACCAAATCCCCCGCCCGCTTAAGCAGATCACGGCACTCAGGGCTAAGGTGTTTTAAATGCAAAGTTTTACCGGCTCGAATATAACGCTCTGCCAAGGCATCAATCGCCTCTAAACCGGAGTGATCCGCCACCCGTGAATCGTAAAAATCCACCACCACATCATCGGGATCATTTTTAGGGTCAAACAACTCGTTAAAAGCGTGTACTGAGCCAAAAAACAACGGCCCATTCAACTCATAAACCTTACTGCCTTCGGCGTTAATAAAACTCTTGGCACTCATCTGTTTGGCGTGTTGCCACGCAAAGACCAGTGCCGAAACGATCACTCCCACCACCACAGCAACAGCCAAATCGGTCCAGACCGTCACTGCTGCCACCATCACACTGACCAACAAATCCGCTGCCGGAACGCGACCAAAGAGGCGAAAACTGGTCCACTCAAAGGTGCCAATAACGACAATAAACATCACCCCCACCAACGCCGCCACGGGGATCATCTCAATCAGACCCGATGCAAAAAGGATAAAGGCCAGTAGGAACAACGCTGCCGAAATGCCCGACAGACGACCCAAACCACCGGATTTAATGTTGATCATTGACTGACCGATCATGGCACAACCGCCCATGCCACCAAAAAAGCCCGTTACGGTGTTGGCCACGCCTTGACCAACGCACTCTTTATTGCCGCGACCACGGGTGTCGGTTAGCTCATCAATCAGGGTTAAGGTCAGCAGCGATTCGATCAAGCCGATGGCAGCCAAAATAATCGCGTAAGGGAAGATGATCTGCAACGTCTCCCACGTCAGCGGCACGCTGGGAATATGAAAGCTGGGAAAACCACCGGCAATGGAGGCCAAGGGATCGCCGCTCATGTCACGCAACACATCTTGTACCGAACGAGCATCCAGATCCAGAGCCAACACCAAGGCCGTCACCACCACAATGGCCGCTAAGGAAGAGGGAATGATTGTGGTCAAACGCGGTAAAAAATGAATGATTGCCATCGTCAGCGCCACCAATCCCAACATAATCCAGAGGCTAGAACCGGTCATCCAATTCAATGCGCCGTTCTCATCGGCCACCTGAAACTGCTGCAACTGCGCCAAAAAGATCACAATCGCCAGCCCATTCACAAAACCGAGCATCACCGGATAAGGCACCAAGCGAATAAATTTACCCAGCCGCAGCACTCCAGCCAAGACCTGAATCACTCCCATCAACACCACGGTGGCAAACAGATACTCCACCCCGTGCTGCGCCACCAACGCCACCATCACCACCGCCAAAGCACCGGTCGCACCGGAAATCATCCCCGGACGACCGCCGATCACAGCGGTAATCAAACCCACCATAAAGGCCGCATACAACCCTACCAACGGTTCCACTCCCGCCACAAAAGCAAAGGCCACCGCCTCCGGCACCAGCGCCAACGCCACGGTCAAACCCGACAGCAGATCGTTACGCACACACTCCTTTCCCGGACACGTCAGTTGAAACATAACTCTTCCTTACACAAAATCGACAAAAGGCGGCGATTGTAACAGAGTGGCCTTAATATTTGAGTTATCATCCCGCGCACAGTTAATGGAGAAACGCCATGCAGATCTGGGTTGATGCCGATGCCTGTCCCAATGTAATCAAAGAGATCTTGTTTCGTGCTGCCGAGCGCAAGCAGGTGCCGATGATCTTGGTCGCCAACCAATACATCCGCACCCCACCTTCGCGGCTGATTCGCAGCATTCAGGTTTCAGCAGGCATCGACGTGGCGGACAATCGCATCGTGCAGGAGATGCAGGCCGGTGATCTGGTCATCACCGCCGACATTCCACTGGCCGCTGAAGTGATCGAAAATAACGGCACGGCGCTCAACCCGCGCGGCCAACTCTACACCATCGAAAACATTCGCCAACGGCTCAATATGCGTGATTTTATGGAAGAGATGCGCGGTGCCGGTCTGGTCAGCGGTGGGCCACCCACCCTCAACCACACCGACCGACAAACCTTTGCCAATGCTTTAGATCGGTTTTTAGCCAAACACGTCCCGAAAAAACCCTCATGAACAACACCAAACCCCTGCTGTACTTTATCGCTCTGCTCTGGCTTATCGAAATCATCAATACCCTGCTCGGTCATCGCCTCAACACTTGGGGGATTTTGCCGCGCCAGTTAGCAGGTCTGCCCGGAATCTTGCTCTGGCCGCTGCTGCACGGCGGCTTTTTTCATCTGATCTCTAATACAGTGCCGCTGCTGATCTTGGGCTACTTGGTTTCCCTGCGCGGGGCAAAAAATTTCGTTCGTCTCACCCTCTTTATCACTGTCATCAGCGGTTTTGGTGTCTGGCTCTTCGCCCGCACCGCGTGGCATGTGGGTGCCAGCGGCCTGATCTTTGGCTTTTTTGGCTACCTGCTCGCCCGAGGCTGGTTTGAACGCAGCCTAAAATCCGCTGCCATCGCTCTGTTGGTGGCCGTTATTTATGGCGGTCTGATTTTTGGCGTGTTGCCCCAAGATGGGCAAGTCTCTTGGGAGGGTCATCTGTTTGGCTTGTTGGCTGGCGTTTTGGCGGCGCGTTGTTTATCCGACACACTAAAACGGGGCTAATAGCCCCGTCTCTTATTCAATCATAACCCGTCAAATTACAACTGATCCACATCCCGCACCGCACCCCGTGCCGCCGAGGTAGTCATGGCCGCATAGGCTTTCAACGCCGCCGTCACTTTGCGTGGACGCGGCCCCGCTTGCCAACCTTCAGCCCCCTTGGCATCCATCGCCACACGACGCTCGGCCAGCACCTCATCACTGACCGCCACATTAATGGAACGGTTGGGGATGTCGATCTCAATGGTATCGCCCTCTTCAATCAAGGCAATCGCACCGCCTTCCGCCGCTTCCGGTGAAACATGACCAATAGACAGCCCCGAAGTCCCGCCCGAAAAACGCCCGTCGGTGAGCAGCGCACAGACCTTACCCAGATCTTTGGACTTCAAATAGGTGGTGGGATAAAGCATCTCCTGCATCCCAGGCCCGCCACGAGGGCCTTCGTAACGAATCACCACCACGTCACCTGCAACAATTTTATCCCCCAAAATCGCTTCCACTGCCGTATCTTGGCTGGCAAAAATACGCGCAGGCCCCGAGAAAACCAAAATCGAATCGTCCACTCCAGCGGTTTTCACCACACAGCCGTCCAGCGCAATGTTGCCGCTCAAGACCGCCAAACCACCATCCTGACTGTAAGCGTTGGCCAAACTGCGCACACAGCCGTTTTCACGATCCGTATCCAACGTCGCGTAACGCTTGTTTTGGCTAAAGGCCACCTGCGTCGGCACACCGCCCGGAGCGGCGCGATAAAAATCCAACACCGCAGGATCTTTGCTCAGGGTGATGTCCCATTGCTCAATCATCTGCGCCACACTGTAACCGTGAATCGTATTGATCTCCGTGTGCAGCAGACCGGCGCGCGCCAGCTCACCCAAAATGGCCATCACGCCACCCGCACGATGCACATCTTCCATGTGATAATCGGGAGTGCTGGGTGCCACCTTACAAAACTGCGGTACCTTGCGCGAAAGTCGATCAATGTCGCTCATGTCAAAATCCACCTCACCCTCTTCTGCTGCGGCCAACAGGTGCAAAATGGTGTTGGTGGAGCCGCCCATGGCAATGTCCAGACACATGGCGTTTTCAAACGCCGCCTTGCAAGCCACCTCACGCGGCAAGACCGACGCATCCTCTTCTTCGTAATAACGTTTCGCTAAACCCACAATGCTCCGACCGGCACGCTTAAACAGCTCTTCCCGATCCGCGTGGGTAGCCAGCAACGAGCCATTACCCGGCAACGACAACCCCAACGCTTCCGTGAGGCAGTTCATCGAATTGGCGGTGAACATGCCCGAACAGGAACCACAGGTGGGACAAGCCGAACGCTCCAAGGTCGCCACATCTTCGTCACTCTCATGGGGGTTGGCTCCAGCGATCATGGCATCCACCAGATCCAAGGAGATGGTCTGCTCGTGAATCACCGCTTTGCCCGCTTCCATCGGCCCACCGGAGACAAAAATCGCCGGAATGTTCAATCTCATGGCCGCGTTCAGCATCCCAGGAGTAATTTTGTCGCAGTTAGAGATGCAAACCAGCGCATCGGCACAATGAGCATTAGCCATGTATTCAACCGAATCGGCAATGATTTCCCGCGAGGGCAGCGAATACAACATGCCGTCATGTCCCATAGCGATGCCGTCATCCACGGCGATGGTATTGAACTCTTTCGCCACCCCACCCGCCGCTTCAATCTCACGACAGACCAACTGGCCAAGGTCTTTAAGATGTACATGGCCGGGGACAAATTGAGTAAAAGAGTTACACACCGCAATGATCGGTTTGTTTTTAAAATCATCGTCTTTCATGCCGGT
>JAUZRS010000137.1 GCA_030950195.1 Gammaproteobacteria bacterium
CGCCGGAGGATTCGAAGAGCCACAACCAACAATAAATAACAGGGGCAACCAACTCAGCAGACGACACCCCTTCGACAGCATTCCAGAATTATCTTTCCAATCTATGCTCATCATCCCGCTCCTTAAGTGCCACGCCGACCGCAAAACAAACGTAAAGCTCACGACACATATCTTAACAAATACTTAAGATAGCAGAATACCCGTTTACCTTTACCTTTTTATTGCCCAGTTCACACTCTCGACTATAAAAACCCACCCAACGTCTAAAGCTTGATCTCCCTCACAACCTCACACAGTACCGCTAACGATCCTCCTCTTCACACAGCTCATCACACCCTTCATCAACGTCGGCATCCCTCTCAGACACAAACAGACCTTCGGTGGAAAAACTCCAGTTGGCAAACGGCAACAAATTACCAGCCAAATCCGTTGCTCCCAGCAACACGGCCTCGTAACTAGCCTCCCCTTGCAACGGTTCAAGCGGCTTATAAACCACTCGCCTCCCTTGGCAAGACGTTAATTCAGTCTCAACGCCGGACAGAGTCAAAGCCCCTTGCAAGCTAGCACAGCTCATCGCTTCACTAAAACTAAGCACCAGCGACTGGCTTAACTCAACCGCACTCGCATCCGCCTCAGGTATATGCGAAAGCAACGATGGCGCACGCTGATCAAGCAGCACCACACTGTTAACCACCACAGTCTCCGGCGTTACACTGACCACCACTGTTGGCAAAGGATTGGCTGCCCTATCGGTCAAACCAGACAGCGTCACTTGGTAATTTTTTCCGCTTTGCAACAGCTGCGGTGCGCGCATCTCAATAAACTCATCAAACAAATATAACTGCCCATTTCTAGTCAGCTCACGCTGCCTATCATCGTGCAGCGTAAAGGTCTGATAGCTCAAACTCGACGCCTCAATGATTTCATCAAATTGCAGCAAAATCGCATCGCTGCTCGCTGTTGCACTCAGCAGCGCTGGCAGGGTCTGAACTTGACTGAGGTCGTATTCACTGCACGCTGCCATGATTAAAACAGTCGCCCAACGGAGACAGTGACACAGATTAGCTC
>JAUZRS010000138.1 GCA_030950195.1 Gammaproteobacteria bacterium
ACAGCCAAAGTTGACTGCTTTTCTGCCGTTGTTATTTTTAAGACATTATTATTAATGTCCTATTTGAAATCAATGCAATCAATACAAGGTTCAGGAGGATTAACTTTGTCAAAAATCATCGTCGCAACATCCGGCAAAGGCGGTGTAGGGAAAACCACCACCAGCGCCGCACTTGCTACCGGGTTGGCGTTAGCAGGGCACAAAACAGTGGTCATCGACTTCGATGTCGGCCTACGCAATCTGGATTTGATCATGGGCTGTGAACGCCGCGTGGTCTACGACTTTGTCAATGTCATAAATCACGAGGCTAATCTCAATCAAGCTCTGATAAAAGACAAACGAGTCGAAAATCTATACATATTGCCCGCATCACAAACGCGAGATAAAGAAGCCCTCTCTCGCGATGGTGTTGGCGAAGTATTGAACCAACTCAAAGAGATGGGCTTTGAATACATTATTTGCGACTCACCCGCAGGCATTGAACAAGGTGCTTTAATGGCGCTCTATTACGCCGATGAAGCACTGGTGGTAACCAACCCTGAAGTCTCATCGGTACGGGATTCCGATCGAATTTTGGGTATTTTGCAAAGCAAATCCTACCGCGCCGAACAAGGATTGGAACCGATCAAAGAACACCTATTGATCTCCCGCTACAATCCTGAGCGGGTGGAGAGTGGCGAGATGCTCAGCATTGACGATATTTTAGACATTCTTGGTATTAAATTACTCGGTGTTATCCCTGAGTCTGCCAGCGTTCTAAAAGCATCCAATTCGGGCACGCCGATTATTTTGGATCAAGAGAGTGACGCCGGACAAGCCTACGACGATCTGGTAGCACGATTTTTAGGTGAAGAGAGGCCCTATCGGTTTATTGATATGGAAAAGAAAAACCTCTTGAAACGTCTATTTGGATGAAGATATTATGAATTTATTTGAACGTTTTCGCCCCCCTAGGGAAAATAACAGCAGCGCCCGCATTGCTAAAGAGAGGTTGCAAATTGTCATCACTCACGAGCGTGCTCAACGTGGCACCCCCGGCTATCTACCGGCACTAAAAGAAGAGTTGATTAACGTTATTCGTAAATACGTACAGGTGGAAGATCATCAGGTCAAAGTACAAATGGATCACGAAGGTGATTATGAAGTGTTGGAGCTGAACATCACCTTGCCAGAAAATCAAGTACACAGCGCTTATTAAATTAAAGCATAATAAGCCATACTGATGAACTCAGATTCACGAATCATCCAACAGACCGACTGCTGGCTACACACTGTTGTGATCAAAGAAAACCTCTGCCCGTTTGCAGCGGCAGTCGTTGATCAACAACAACTGCATTATGCCGTCAGCCAAGCTACGAACAATCAAAATCTGCATGCAGATATTGTCGCCGAACTGCACCGCTTACAGACAACCGCTTCTAACATCATTGCTACCACTCTGCTGATTATCCCTTATATGCTGAATGATTTTTTTGAGTTTAACGATCAGCTTAACTGGATAGAACAACTGCTTAACGAACAGGAGTTGGTGGGTGAAATCCAAATTGCCACCTTTCATCCCCACTACCACTTTTCTGGCACACACTCCGATGATCCGAGTAATTACAGCAATCGCTCCCCTTACCCAATGCTGCACTTTATCCGCGAAGCCCATTTAGAAGAAGTGCTTCTTCACTACCCCAACCCCGAAATCATCCCACAACGAAACATCAAGCACTTAGAAAGACTCGGTCTAAAACACGTTCAAAATCAGCTTAAGTACTGCTTAAAAACGCCGTAGGGTTCGCTTAAATATGCAGAAAACACAACAAATTTTACTCTACGCCTCCCATCCAGAGCCGTGCAATTATTTGCCCGAAGAAAGCTGCATCAATCGTTTTATCGACCCCAATCTCGACATGAACCAACGGCTTTACAGCCAACTGGTGGCACAAGGCTTTCGTCGTAGCGGCAATATGGTCTATCAACCCTACTGCGACGAGTGTCAGGCCTGTCTGCCTGCTCGTATTCCGGTCAATCAATTTCAACCCAACCGCAGTCAACGCCGCAACCAAAAAAGCAATCAAGACATCAGCGTCACAGTGAAAAACAGTGACTTTTGTGAGGAGCACTTCCAGCTCTACGCACGTTACCTCAACTCTCGTCATGGCGATGGCAGCATGGCCAACCCCACTTCAGAGAGCTATCAACAGTTTTTAATTACCGATTGGGGTGAAACACTGTTTGTGGAGTTTCGACTTGGGGAACGGCTGCTGGCCGTGGCAGTCACCGACCAATTGAACAACGGTCTGTCAGCGGTCTACACTTTTTTTGACCCTGAAGAGGGCAAACGTGCGCTGGGGAAATTTGCCATTCTTTGGCAAATTCAACACGCACGACGGTTGGGATTAGAACATCTCTATTTGGGTTACTGGATCAAAGAATGTCGCAAAATGAGTTACAAGGGTGATTATCAACCCGTGGAGATTTTTCAGCAAAAACAGTGGCAGATCGCCTGACCTACTTCCAATGTTCCACCTTATGGGACATCCAATGCACCACCGCTTGCAACATCGCTTTTTGCTGATGAGTGCATTCTGCTCGCATACCCAAAAGACGCTCTTTAAGACTCATCACCAAGTGATGATAGTTCTCGATTTTGGCGTTAGCAGAGCTTAACTCTAATTTCAGCCGGTTCACTTCTGCCCCCAATTGTGCTTCAGACGGCAAGCAATCGTGCTGATATTTTGTGTGAGCGTTAGCACGAATGCGCGCAGTATGTTCAATCATGCCACTGTCTTCAAGTTCAAGCTCAGGATAGACCACCAACAGATTGTCCAGCTTCACGCTGCCCTCAAACGTAGTCAAAACGCCCATGCGGATCTTGGCCTGAATTTCACCACGGCTGACACCCGCCAATCGAGCTGCCCTGGATAAACTTAATAACCGACTCATCTCATCACCCTTGCCTTAAAAAACGACCGCAACGTCTAATGCAACGAAGCCTACCCATTTTATAAGCCAATTACCCCTTAAGGGCAAGAGAAAAGAGCAACAAACTATCCCCTTAGTAATAGCTTATTATTTAATATACTATTTTTTCATGCTCTGCTCAGCCCAGTACCAAGCAAAGGTGCAATCCAAATGCGCTCGCACCGTCATTAAACCCATCAAACCACCCTCAATCATGGTCATTAAAGGCGCTCGATCATCAAATTTCTTATTGGCTTTTTTCAACCAGATCGCCGCCATGCCTTCATTGGTGGGATAACTGGTGCGCAGCGCATCGTAAATTCCAATCAGATGAGCGACGTGTTCATTAACCTTGGCATCGTCCGGCAACGGTGTTGATTTACGAAACTGATCCAGATGCCGTGATTTAATCTCTTTTGGCAAACCCAACAGCAACGTCCGATCCTCAGCGTTCACCCCCCAACTGTCGAGCAACTGAATCACCGCTTTGGTCTGCTCCATACGCTCATCCACACCGCTTTCCTGACTCATGCTACTGCTCCGTACTTTTGTTGTCGCTCTTCACCTTACGAATGCTGCTCAACGACACCACCTTGGTGTCACTCGGCTCATCCACAAAACGAGGCCGCGCTTGCTGATAATTACCTCGTTCTTCCGCCAGCTCTTTTTCCCGCGCAGAGATCAGCGCAAAACAGTGACGAATGTCATTGATGGTGCTGTCGGTCAGAGGGTGGCGTGTTCCAGGGTCTGGGGTGACGTCCTTGATAATGGCAGAGAGCGTTTTACGCATCGCAATTAGAACGCGATGTTCGTGGCTTAGGTCGGAAGAGGACATGGAAACTCCTGAAGGGAAGATGAAGGAAAACAATGCAATTTAACAGTGTATTCTAAAGGATCTGACCATACCCGACCATTACACAAAGGTAATAGAAGGCTCTGTAGCCCTGCTTAGCCCAACAAGAATTAAAAGAAATGCCGCCAATATTTTGCTCTGTTGAGAGAGACAAGGGGCGAACCTTGTGTTCGCCCTGTAATTCAATGAAGCCGATTACAACAACGCCAAACCCGCAATCAGCTCACCGTTGCTCGGCGCATCCACTTTACTGCGCAGATCGTTCAACGCCGCTTGCAGCGCCTCTTCCAGCACGGGGTGATAAAAAGGCATCTGCAAAAGTTCAAACACCGTCTGCCCCTGCTGCATCGACCACGCCAGCAGATGCCCCAAATGCTCCGCATGAGCCGTGACTAATTCA
Source organism: Gammaproteobacteria bacterium (assembly GCA_030950195.1). Classification (GTDB taxonomy): domain Bacteria; phylum Pseudomonadota; class Gammaproteobacteria; order JAUZRS01; family JAUZRS01; genus JAUZRS01. The sequence goes on from JAUZRS010000138.1 coordinate 4,206, forward strand.
GCACCGAGCAAGGTGCCACTGCTTTTTTCAGCGTAAACCCGAATTACCCCTTTGTTCTTGCCCATAATCAAAGCCCGACCCACCGGCCCCATGCGCATCTCACCCACCACCACATCGTCACGCCCTTCCAGCTTCGACCACGGCGTACCCACCAAAGTGATGTTCGGATCACAGAAGGTAATCGCCAAGGTCGGTTTGCGTTTAAAAGCTTTGACCTCATCGTGAGAGGCGTTGTAACCGGCGATTTTTCCCTCATCGCCCGCTTCATGCAAAATAGGCCGCTCACCGGTCATATCACCGGCGATAAACACCGGCAGATCAGCGATTTGCAGAGTGTGCGAATCAAACTCAGGCACACCAGCCGCATTCAACGCCACACCCAGATTTTCCAACTTCAAACCGGCTAAATTAGGCCGACGACCGACGCTCACCAGCACCTTATCCACCTGCACCGATTGATCACCGGCAGTCACCAACAGCGTGCCGTTATCGCCTTCAGTGATCTGAGCAGGTTCACCCAACCAAATGGGGAACTCTTTGTTCAGAGTCTCAAAGGCCACCTTTTGCGCCACCGGATCACTCAAACCACCCAGACCGTGCAACTGATCAATGCCGGTGATCTTGACCCCAAAACGGCTCAAGGCCTGCCCAAGCTCCAAGCCGATCACCCCCAGACCGATCACCGCCATCGACTCAGGGAAGCTCTCCTGCTCAAACAGCTCATCGGTGGTCATAACCCGATCACCAAATTCACGCCACGGCGCAGGCACAATGGGGGTGGAACCGGTGGCAATCACCACTTTATCCGCTTCGATCTCCTCATCCCCCACTTTCAAACGAGTCGGCGAAATGAACTCAGCAAACCCTTTCAACAAGACCTTATCCGGCATGTTGTCGGTGCTGCTGCCCAAAACGCGATCCACAAAGATGTCGCGCAGATCACGCACATGCTCCATCGCCTCTTCCATATCAAGCGCCAGATGCTCATCACCGACGATGCCGTGACGATCAAACAGCTCACGACGATGAAAATCCTCTGCCACCTGAATAAAGGCCTTCGACGGCATACACCCAACCCGCGCACAGGTGGTTCCCCAGTGGCCGCCGTTGATCAACAGAAACGATTTACCCGACCGACTCACCTGCCCCAAGGCATTCAAACCAGCCGAACCGGAACCAATAATCGCCACATCCACTTTTCTTGTCATAATCACTTCACCCCGAGAATTAACACTAAAATGTAATCTGCGCCGATCATCCGATTCCACTTCATCAAAGTCAACCCATGCCCAACTCAATAGGCTATCATCGCCTCATTCAGCACCTCTGGGAGAGCAGCATGTCCGATCAAGCACCCTATCAAATTCACGCCCTTGAACTGGGGCCGATGGAAAATTTCGTCTACCTGATTCACGACCACGCCAGCGGGCGCGCAGCGGTGGTGGACCCCGCGTGGGACATTCCCGCAGTACTGCAACTGGCCGAGCAGTTGGAGGTGACCATCAGCGATATTTTGCTCACCCACAGCCACCACGACCACATCAATGGCATTGATGAACTGTTGGAGCACGCCGATGCCAAGGTACATCTGATGAAAGCCGAAGCGGACTTCTGGGGGCATCAACTCAGCAAACCGCAGCTGCACCACGGCGGCGACCGCATCCCGCTCGGCGGCTCCGAAATCCAACTGCTGCACACCCCCGGCCACACCCCAGGTTCGGCCTGTTACCGTCTCGATGACAATCTGATTACCGGCGACACCCTGTTTGTTTTTGGTTGCGGACGCTGCGACCTACACGGCGGCGACCCCGAACAGATGTTTCACACTCTGAAACAGATCAAAGAGGAGCTGCCCGCCGAGACCCTCATTCATCCGGGTCACAACTACGCGGTGCAAACCACCTCCACTCTGCAAGAAGAAATCGACGGCAACCCCTTTATGCACTTTGAAAAAACCGCCCAGTTCATCGACTACCGCATGTGCCAGCACGACACCCTGCGCGACTCCCCTTACGCACCGTTAGACAAACATCAACTGCGCGTCGCGGGACTGCTGCGATGAAACCGCACCGCAACGCCTTGGCCATGACCTGAGCTTCCGGCATTCAATACGGTCTGCGTCTGATGCAGTGCCTGATCGAAGCGGACAAACGGATCTACCTGCTGCTGTCGCAACCGGCACAGGTGGTGATGGCGCTGGAGACAGAGCTGAAAGCCCCCGCCGACCGTCGTCAAGCACAAGCCTATTTCAGCCAACTTTACAACGCCAAAGAGGGGCAACTGACTCTGTTTGGCCCCCAGCAGTGGACCGCCCCACTGGCCAGTGGCTCCGGTACCGCCGATGCGATGGTGGTCTGCCCCTGCACCACCGGCACCTTAGCCGCCATCGCCAGCGGCCAGAGCAACAACCTGATCGAACGCGCCGCCGATGTGATGATGAAAGAGAAACGCCAATTGATTGTGATGCCCCGTGAA
>JAUZRS010000139.1 GCA_030950195.1 Gammaproteobacteria bacterium
AATATGGGCATTGCCCATGTGCGTTACCCCACCGCTGGCAACTCCTCTCCTGCTGAGGCGCAACCGTTTTACGTTAATTCACCTTATGGCATTGCCATGGGACACAACGGCAATCTGACTAACGCCGAAGAGCTGAAAAAACAGCTGTTTGAAGACGATCTGCGCCACATCAATACCAACTCTGATTCTGAGGTGCTGTTGAATGTGTTTGCCCATGAATTGCACAGTCGGGTGAAATCACCGCAACTCTCTGCCGAGGCTATTTTTGGTGCGGTGGAGGCGGTGCATTTGCGTTGCAAAGGCGGTTATGCGGTGATTTCCATGATCGTGGGGCATGGCATTTTTGGGTTTCGTGATCCCTTCGGCATTCGGCCCATGGTGATCGGTAAACGCGAAGACATGGCCGGTACCGAGTATATGATTGCTTCGGAAAGTGTGGCGATTCGAGCGTTGGGTTTTGAAGTGGTGCGTGATGTGGAGCCAGGTGAAGCGGTTTACATTGAAGAGAACGGCACCATGCATACTCGCCAGTGTGCTAAAAATCCTCAATACGCCCCTTGTATTTTTGAGTACGTCTATTTTTCCCGTCCCGATTCGGTAATGGACGGTACTTCGGTTTATCAGTCGCGCTTGAATATGGGCAAAACCTTGGCGGCAAAAATTCTGCGCGAGTTTAAGGATCATGACATTGATGTGGTGATTCCAATCCCCGATACCAGCCGCACTTCGGCAATGGAATTAGCTTACCATTTGGGGGTGAAATACCGCGAGGGGTTTATTAAAAACCGTTACATCGGTCGCACCTTTATTATGCCTGGGCAAAAATTGCGCAAAAAATCCGTGCGCCAAAAACTGAATCCGATTGATTCGGAATTTGAAGGAAAAAATGTGCTGCTGGTGGACGATTCCATTGTGCGTGGTACTACCTCGGGTCAGATTGTGCAGATGGCGCGTCAAGCGGGCGCAAATAAAGTCTATATGGCGTCAGCAGCGCCACCGGTACGTTACCCAAATGTGTATGGCATTGATATGCCTGCGGTAGATGAGTTGATTGCCCATGACCGAACCGTGAGTGAGATTTGTGAGGTGATTGGCGCTGATTGGCTGATTTATCAGGATTTAGAAGATTTGATTGAGTCAGTGCGTTCTGTTAGCGATCATTTAGAGCGCTTTGAGACTTGTTGTTTTACCGGTGAATACGTCACCGGTGATGTCAGCCCTGAATATCTTCAACAGCTGGAGCTGTTGCGTGCGGATAATGCTAAATTGGTTGCAAGCAGTAATATTTCCCAAGACGTTGCTATTGCGCAGAGCGAATAAGAGTGTCTGCACTGCCTGATTGGGTAGTTGAAGCGGGTGTGCAGTGCGGTCAATTTCGTCACATACTGATTTCTGCCGAGCATCAGACGTTGTTGCTCTGCGAGGCCGAAAGCGTTATGGCAACGTATTCGATTTCCACCTCTCGTTATGGTCTCGGTGGCACGGAAGGCAGTTATAAAACGCCTTTGGGCAAGCATCGCATTGCCACTAAAATTGGTGATGGTGTGCCTCTTGGTGAGGTATTTGTTGGTCGGCTAGCACAAGGTTATTCGGCTGATATTCTTCAGGATGAGTCTCGCAGTGAAGGTGACTCCATTACCAGTCGCATTCTCTGGTTAGAGGGTTTGGAGCTGGGTCTAAATCAGGGGGCAGGTTGTGACTCTATGCAGCGTTACATTTACATTCATGGCACTGCGGAAGAGGGTTTGATTGGTCAACCGGTTTCCATTGGTTGTGTGCGAATGAAGAATCGTGATGTGATTGAGCTGTTTGATCGAGTTTGCGAAGGTGATTTGGTCACCATTTTAAAATGAAACGAGTACATTATGGCAACAAGTAAAAAATTCAGCTGTGCAGTGATTGAAACAGAAGATGGTTGGGGCGCTGAAATAAAACGGCGAGTGACAGCGAGAAAAAGTAGGGTCTCAAAGCGACAGACCGGTTTTGCTTCTAGGGTTGAAGCGCGCGCATGGGCTGAAAAAGAGTTGACCGAATTTTTTAAAACTTTGGGTGAGAGTAATAAAAAGAAACGCCGTGTAAAAAATGGCTGATTCGAGGCGCGCGTTTTGTCTGTTGTTGTGCGGTGTGCTGTTGTTTTCGAGCGGCCTGCTTCATGCGGAGCGTGCGTATCGTTTTGGGGTTGTGCCACAGTTTGAACCCCGTCATCTGGCTCGTATTTGGAACCCTATTCTTGTTGAATTGGAGCGAGGTACAGGGCTTAAATTACATCTGAGTGGTTCGATAAACATCTCTACGTTTGAGCGTGATTTTCGCCAAGGTCGTTTCGATTTTGTTTATATGAATCCGTATCATGCTTTGATTGCCTCTGAACAACAGGCGTATCAGCCTTTGGTACGTGACGGTGGTCGTTCTTTGTTTGGTATTTTGCTGGTGGCTAAAACAAGCCCGATCACCTCGATTCAAGAATTGAATGAACAGATGGTGCTTTTTCCTTCTCCCAATGCGTTGGGTGCGTCGCTGCTGATGCGGGCGGAATTGGGTGCGCAAGGCATTTCTGTTAAGCCCCATTACGTTAAAACCCACTCCTCTGTTTATACCAATCTGCTGCTGGGGCGAGCCGTGGCTGGTGGTGGTGTGGTGGGCACTTTAAAACGTCAAAAGCAGGTTGTTCAGGATAATCTGCGTATTCTTTATTGGACTCATGCCATTGCGCCGCATCCGGTGATGGTGCATCCTCGTGTTTCGCAGAGGGATCGTGAAGCGGTTAAGCGGGCTTTTTTGGCGATGGGTGAGAGCAAAACAGGGCGTGCTCTGTTGGCGAACGTGCCGATTAAGAAAATTATTTCAGCCACGATGCAAGATTATGCGCCCTTAAAGGGCATGGGGTTGGAAAATTACGTTGTTCAGCCTCAATAAACTCCTCTACTCCTTACGCGTGCGAGTGGCGATGTTGCTGCTGTTGGTGGTGAGTTGTTCTGCACTTTATTTCACCTATTTTTGGCTGCCTCATTCCCGTTTAGATAACATTAAAAGACACAAACAACAGGTGGAAGCCCATTTGGCGACGTTGGCCGATGCGCTTTTGCCTTATCTACTTCAGGATCAATTGGCAGCGATCAACGAAACTTTGGATGTGTTGCGTCAGCGTCAGCCGGATTGGCGTTTAATGACGCTAGACGATCACGATCAGAAACGGATTTATCCGCTTTTTCCTGAGCCGCTGCCGCTGGGGGAGAATATCTATCTGTTGGAAAAGAAGATTGTTTTTCAAGGACGGGCATACGCTTATTTGCGCCTTTATCTGGATGCAACCGATTTTTTGACGGAGGTGAAGCGGCGTGACTGGGAGTTTATTTTACTTTTTCTTGGACTTTTTTCAGCGGCTTTTTTATTGGTGGCGCTGTTTTTGGATCAGATCGTGGGGAGGCCTATACGTCAGGTGGGTGAAGCGGCAGAGCAGTTAACAAAGGGAGATTATGCTGCGCAGTTGCCGCAGGCTGTTCGAGGTGAGGTGGGGGATCTGATCGCACGTTTTGAGCAGATGCGTCACACGATCCAGAATAAAGAGAATTTATTGAGCGAAGCACGGCGAGTCGCTGAAGAAGCAAGTCAGGCTAAAAGTTGTTTTTTGGCCAATATGAGTCATGAGATACGTACTCCCATGAACGGGGTCATCGGTATGCTTGAGTTGATGGCCGATACCGCCTTGAAGCCGGAGCAGCGTGATTATCTTAACATCGCCTTGGCCTCTGCTGAGCTGCAACTTAGAGTGATCAATGATGTGCTTGATTTTTCCAAGATTGAGTCAGGTCAATTGGAGTTGGAGCAGATTGTTTTTGATCCAAAACATGTGCTTAATAAAATGGAGCACCATTTTGCTAGACAAGCTCAACAAAAAGGCGTGCAGCTTAAATGTGAGTGTCAGGAAAATATGCCAAAAGGGCTGTTGGGAGACCCGTCACGTTTGCAGCAGATGCTGGCCAATTTTCTCAGTAACGCGCTTAAATTTACTTCTCAGGGGGAGGTGATATTGAGTGTGCAATTGCATAGAGGGGAACTGCTCTCTATTGAGTTTGGAGTGCAAGACAGTGGCATTGGTTTAACGGCGGAGCAGCAGGCTAAGTTGTTTCAACCGTTTACGCAAGCAGACAGTTCCACGACTCGACGTTTTGGTGGTACTGGTTTGGGTTTGTCTATTGTTCACCATCTTGCTCATTTGATGAAGGGAGAGGTGGGAGTAGAGAGCCAAATAGGTGACGGTGCTTATTTTTGGTTTCGTATTCCGATGCAGGTGGCGCAAGGTGAGGTGGTGGTGACATCGCCGTTGATTTCCGATGAACTTTCTCTGTTCTCCAGAGAGGGAGAGGTTTTGGTGGTGGAAGATAATCCAGTGAACCGTAAAGTAGTGGAGGCGATTTTGAAAAAAAGTGGTTTCCAATTTCAGACAGTGGAAAACGGTCAAGAGGCGGTTACTTTGGCAACCGCAGAGAAACGCCCTATTTTGGTTTTGATGGATTGTCAAATGCCGGTGATGAACGGTCTGGAAGCAACGATGCTGATTCGTCGCTGGGAGAGCGAACAGAATGCGGCACGTCTGCCGATTATTGCGCTGACGGCGGGAGCGTTTAATGAAGATCGTCTGGAAGCGTTTGAAGCGGGTATGGATGCGTTTGTGGCCAAGCCGGTGCGTAAAGCAACTCTGTTGCAAGAGATGGCACATTATCTTTGACATTGTTGCTGGTTTTACTTAGGCTTGTGTTTCAGTTGCGCCGATTTTGTACTCAAATTGCGGGCGCGTAATAAATACGGCTAAAGTGAGCAAAAGCCCGCTTTCGCCCTCGCGGGCTTTTTTTATGCCCATCATTTTTTGGAGCAGGTTATGAATGATCTCGATTGGGCTGAATTTTCACCACAAACCCGCGCAGTGCGCGCCGGTCATCGACGCACGGCGGAAGGTGAACAGGGTGAGCCGATTTTCCCCACTTCCAGTTATGTGTTTGCTTCGGCAGCGGAGGCGGCAGCGCGTTTTTCCGGTGAGCAGCCGGGTAATATTTATTCGCGTTTTACCAATCCGACGGTGCGTAATTTTGAGGAGCGCCTGGCGGCAATGGAGGGGGGCGAGTCTTGTGTGGCCACCTCATCGGGCATGGCGGCTATTTTGGCGACCTGTTTGGGGCTGTTAAAAAGCGGTGATCACATTGTTTCGTCACAGAGTATTTTTGGCACCACCAATGTGTTGTTTAATAAGTATTTGGCCAATTTGGGTATTAGCACCACGTTTGTGGTCATTGATGACCTCGCTGCGTGGCAAGCAGCGATTCAACCCAATACCAAGCTGTTCTTTTTGGAGACCCCTTCCAACCCTTTGACTCAGTTGGCAGACATCCGTGCTTTGGCGGATTTGGCTCATCAGCATGAGATTATTTTTGCGGTAGACAACTGTTTTTGCACTCCAGCGTTGCAACGGCCTCTGGAATGGGGAGCGGACATTGTAATCCATTCGGCAACTAAATATTTGGATGGTCAAGGGCGTTGCATTGGTGGTGCGGTGGTGGGGGATAAAGAGCGGGTTGGCAAAGAAGTCTATGGTTTTTTACGCAGTGCAGGCCCGACCATGAGTCCCTTTAATGCGTGGGTGTTTCTCAAGGGTTTAGAGACCTTGCACCTGCGCATGAAGGGGCATTGTGAGAGTGCGTTGGCCTTGGCGACGTGGTTGGAACAGCATCCTGCGGTGGAGCGGGTTTATTATCCTGGACTGAAATCTCATCCTCAATATGAATTGGCGCAGCGGCAGCAGTCCGGCGCGAGTGGCATTGTCTCTTTTGAAGTTAAGGGTGGGCAAGAAGCGGCTTGGCAGGTGGTGGATGCGACCCGTTTGCTTTCAATTACGGCCAATTTGGGCGACAGTAAAACCACCATCACTCATCCGGCGACCACCACTCATGGGCGTTTGACTCCAGAGGAACGTGCTGCGGCGGGGATTGGGGATAATCTGTTGCGGGTGGCTGTGGGATTGGAGGCGTTGGAGGATATTCAGGCTGATTTGGCTCGGGGCTTGGATGCGTTAGCAGATTGATGATGTAGCATTGGGGTTGAAGAAGCTGAAGCAAAACGGGTTGCTTCAGCTTTTTAAGCGAGGTGATTTATTTTTTATCGTCGCTGTTAATCACCACTGTGCTGCCCTTACGCAAGTCCGTCACATACTCGGCCAGTTTGCTGTTCAAGACGATCTTACGGATTTGATCCTTAACATCATCAAATTTAGGTTTGGGGATGTCACGCACGTCTTCCAGTAAGATGATGTGCCAGCCAAAACGAGTCTCTACCGGTGTCTCGCTGTACTCCCCTTTTTTCATGGTTTTCAGTGCTGCGGCGAAGGCAGGAACCATGGTTTTGGGACGGAACCAACCGAGATCGCCGCCTTTGGTGCTGCTTGGGCCGATGGATTTCTCTTTGGCCATTTCAGCGAAATCTTTACCGCCTTTCAGATCTTTGATGATGCCATCTGCATCTTCTTTTTTCTTCACCAAAATATGGCGGGCTTTAAATTCAGCGCCTTCAATCTTGGCGACCTGTTTGTCGTACTCTTTGTGCAGTTCAGCATCATCGGCTTTGACTGCTTTGAAGTGGGTCTGCACGGCATGATTGGCCATCAGCACGGTGGTTTGATGGGCGATTTCAAGCTGGAGTTTGGCATCTTTATCCAAGCCGGTTTTTTTGGCTTCTTGTTTCAAGATCTCCAGATTGATCAACTGTTCAAGGGCTTGCTTGCGGTTGCTGCGCTGCCCTTGAGCGGCTTGTTGGCTCAACTGGTAACTAACCATGGATTGGCTGATGTCGTGACCGTTGACGGTGGCGGCGATGTCGTCACTCTGTGCCAAAGCGGATCCAGCAGTGAGGGTTGCACTGAGCAACAGTGACGTAATAATGGAAGGGCGAAAAGTAGCCATAAGTTTCTGTTTCCTTGATATGCTGTTACGAGTAAAAGTTAATTGGGAAAAACCTGTTTAAAGGGCTTGACGCTCACCTGAGTGTAAACCCCCGCTGTTTGATAGGGGTCACTGTCAGCCCAACTTTGAGCTGTTTCGAGAGAGTCAAACTCCGCTACCACCAGACTGCCACTGAAACCGGCTTCGCCCGGATCGTTGCTGTCGATGTTGGGGTGAGGGCCGGCTAACACCAAGCGTCCGGCCTCTTGCAAGTTTTGCAGCCGTTCTAGATGAGCGGGGCGTGCAGAGAGGCGTTTTTCTAAGCTGTTCTCTACATCTGTGCTGAGAATGGCGTAGAGCATTTATGAGATCTCCTGATTTGTTTCCGATTTTTTCTGGCTCAGTTTGTCTTCTGCATCTTCTTCGATGTATCGGGTCAGATAGACGGCTTGGCCAATAATAAAAATAAAGGTTAATCCCAGTAAGCCAAACAGTTTGAAGTTCACCCAAAGCGCCTCTTTGTCCCGTGCTACTTCGCATAAGTTCCGTGTGGTATCGGAATAGCCGCTTTCACACTCCAATTTGTCGATCTGTGCTTGTTGAATCTCTGGCATCGCTGTTAATAGGGCGCGTTCGGCAGCGGCGTAATCTTGAGCAAAATAAAGATTGGCGGCCCCTGAGAGTAAGAAAAAACCGATCCAGAGGCCGTTGAGGCGTTTCCAAACGGGCGCAGGCAGCTTAAGCTGAGAGCCGAGCATCCGTTGAATCAAGGATTTTTTGCCAATGAACTGGCTGCCAAAAAAAGCGACGGCAAACAGCCAATTGATTAGCGTTGGTTTCCACATAATAAAGGCTTTGTCGTGCAGCAGAAGGGTCAACGTTCCCATGGTTAGGATGATGCCAAAGGAGATTAGGTGCATATTTTCAAAACGACGATGGCGGAACCAGTAAAAACCAACCTGAATGCAGGAGGCCACAATAGCCACGACGGTGGCGGTGTAGATGCCTTCGAGCTTGTAGGCAATGAAGAAGAGTAAAATGGGAAAAAAGTCGTAGAGAAATTTCATGATCACGTCTGCATAAAAATGGCCGCCCATCATAGCTTAAATTGATGCGAATGTGGTTTGCATATTGCGTTGTCTGCTTTTCAAAGGAGGCAATCTTATGTTAGCCGTGCAACGGAGTCGCTTTACGGGCAAAATACGCGCTTTTCAGCGTGGAAGAGCTTTTATGAGCCAGTTTTTCGAAATTCACCCCACCCATCCGCAGCAAAGACTGCTGAGGCAGGCGGTGAAGATTATTCAGCAGGGAGGGGTGATCGCTTATCCCACTGATTCTTGCTATGCCTTGGGGTGTCATATTGGCGATAAGTCGGCGGTAGAGCGCATTCGGCGCATTCGTCAAGTGGATAACAAACACAACTTCACTTTGGTTTGCCGAGATTTGGCTGAGATTTCAACCTACGCCAAGGTGGATAACTCATTGTTTCGTCTTCTGAAAAGTCATACTCCTGGCCCTTACACGTATATTTTGAAAGCGACCAAAGAAGTGCCAAAACGATTGTTGCATCCCAAACGTAAAACCATTGGAATTCGAGTACCTGATCACGAAGTAACCCAAGCGTTGTTGGCGGAGTTGGGTGAGCCGTTGATGAGCAGCACCTTGCTGCTGCCTAATGAGGAATTCCCCATGACCGATCCGCTGGAAATTCGCCAGCGGTTGGAGCATGAGGTGGATCTGGTTATTGATGGGGGTCACTGCGATCCAGAGCCGACCACGGTGGTGGGTTTGGAGAGCGGTTCTCCCGAGCTGCTGCGAGCGGGTAAGGGTGAGTTGGCTTGGCTGCTGGATTAATTTTATCGAGTTTGTTCAATTTGTGAGTGTGGGTGATTCCGTATAGGATTGTAAGTGCTCATTCAGACCGTATTGCGAGGTGTTTATGAATAATCCAAACGACATCAGTCAACCTTTGGTTGAATCCTATCTTTTTCTGCGTAAGGCCATTGGCATTATTGGCGTCGCGTTGCCCTTTGCGTTGGCAATTGGTAAATGGTGGTTGGATCAGCCTGGCCTAGAGTCTTCCATGAGTGCCTATTATTACACCATTATGGGCGATGTTTTTGTCGGTAGCCTCTGTGCCGTTGGTATTTTCCTTATGTCTTATCGTGGTTATGAAGCCAGGGATCGCTGGGCCGGAAAGTTGGCTGCCGTTTTTGCTCTTGGGGTTGCTCTGTTTCCTACTGCTCCGGCGCAAAATGCGACGGCTCTTGAGTTAATTGTGAGTAAAGCCCATTACAGTTTTGCCGCTGTTTTTTTTGGCACACTGGCTTATTTTTGTCTGGTGCTGTTTCGTAAAACAGATCCATCTAAGCCGATGACGGCTGAAAAGATAAAGCGCAACCGAGTTTATACTGTGAGTGGTTACACCATGTTAGGCAGTATTTTTTTGCTGTTGGTGGTGTCTCAACTGGAGGCCTTATTGCCAATGGCAGAGAACCTTATTTTTTGGTTGGAGGCGGTGATGATATCGGCGTTTGGTATTGCTTGGTTAACCAAAGGTGAAGCGATATTGAAGGATCAAGGTTTGTCGTGAATAAGCGTCTGTTGAACCAGCTTAGCCATATTTAACGAACCGCCACCGCGCCCCATTTTTGCTTTGATCTTGCTCAGGTGTTGGCAGACCTGAGCGTGGTAAGCCTCATCGCTGAGGAGTTTTTCGATCTCATCGGCAATCAGGTCGGCTTTGGCATCGTGTTGTAAAAACTCCCGCACCACGCGCTGACCAGCCACAATATTGGCCAAGCCAATATAGGGGATCTTCATTAAGCGCCGGGCAATGGCAAAGCTGAGGGCATTCACCTTATAGACAATGACCATCGGCACGCCGAGCAGCGCAATTTCCAGTGTGGCGGTGCCGGAAGCGGTGATGACCGCATCGCAGGCGGTGATGGCATTGTGAGTCTGGTTTTGCACAACTTGTATGTTTAAACCGCTTTGTTCGATCTTATTTTCCAGTTGAGGACGATTGATGCTGTTGGCCAGCGGTAAAATAAAGTTCAGTTTGCCAAGGCGGTTTTGCAGCGTTTGGGCGCTTTCCAGCAACACTGGCAGCAGCCGTTCGATCTCGCTGTTACGACTGCCTGGCATGAGGCCGACGGTTTTTAGACGGTTATCCAGTTGAAATTTTTGTTTGGCCTGTTGAGTTGTCAGCTCAGTTTTGACCTGATCGACCAAGGGGTGGCCAACAAAGGTGACGGGTACGCCTGCTTGCTGATAGATGGCTTCTTCAAAAGGAAACAGCACCGCGATGTGATCCACCGCAGCGGCGATCTGTTTCACCCTTCCGGCACGCCACGCCCAGACCTGAGGGCTGATGTAGTGAATGACTTTGATGCCTCTGTCGCGGGCGAATTTGGCCAGCTTGAGATTAAAGCCCGGATAATCAACGGTGATGAGCAGATCGGGACGGCGCTCCTCAAGCACGGTTTCTAAGCTGTGGAGGTGGCGCATGATCTTGCGGTACTGCAACAGCACTTCCACAAGACCCACCACCGACAGCTCGCGGCAATCGAGCAACAGCTCCATGCCTTCGGCGGCCAGCAGAGAGCCGCCCATGCCGTAACATTCCAGCTCAAGATCCAAGCCTTTTAGCTCGGCGAATAGATTTGCAGCGTGCAGGTCTCCAGAGGCTTCTCCGGCGGAGATCATCACCTTGTAGTTCAAGCGAGGGTTTCTCTAATCACGCCGCAGATCCGCTCGATCTTCTCTTGTTCCAGTTCGGGATAAACCGGCAGCGAGAGACAACGTGCCGCCACAGATTCACTCACCGGTAAGCTGGGCTGATCGTTAAAGACGCTCTGCTGATGCAGCGGAATGGGGTAGTACACCGCGCAGGAGATCTGCTGCGCTTGCAGGGCGGCCATGATTTCATCACGACGATCACACAACAGAGTGTATTGATGATAGACGTGGGTGCCGATGCCGTCTTCAAAAGGAATCTCCAGCGGTAGACCGGCCAACCCTTCGGCGTAGGCTTTGGCCACTCGGCGGCGACCTTGGTTGTAGTCGTCCATGCGTTTCAGTTTGGGGCGTAAAATGGCCGCTTGCAGCTCATCTAGGCGGCTGTTGTAGCCGATCATGCTGTGGTGATAACGCTCTTCGCTGCCGTGGTTACGCAGCACTTTGAGGCGTTCGGCGGTGGCATCGTCGTTGGTGGTGATTAGACCGCCGTCACCAAAACAGCCGAGGTTTTTACTCGGGAAAAAGCTAAAACAGCCCGCTGCTGAGAGCGCACCGGTATACTCACCGCTGATCTCTGCGCCAAAGGATTGGGCGCAATCTTCAACGACCAACAGGTTGTGTTTGCTGGCTAAGGTATTGATGGCCTGCATGTCTACGGGTTGGCCAAACAGATGCACCGGCAGCAGGGCGCGGGTTTTATCGCTGATGGCCGCTTCCACTTGGTTTAAGTCGAGATTGAAGGTTTTGGGGTCGATGTCCACAAACACCGGCACGGCTCCCAAATAGCAGATCGCCTCGGCGGTGGCGATAAAGGTAAAGGTGCTGGTGATCACTTCGTCACCGGCTTGAATGCCCAAAGCGGCCAGTGCCAGATGCAGCGCGTCGGTGCCGGAAGCGCAGCCGATGGCGTGTTTGACGTTAAGATAATCGGCGGCCTCTTTTTCAAAAGCCTGTACATTGGGGCCGAGGATAAAGTGACTGCTCTCCAGCACGCCTTGAATGTTGCTGTCGATCTCGTCTTTGATCGCAAGGTACTGGCCTTTGAGGTCAACCATGGGAATCATACGCGCTCCTGAGGGGTGGCTGGCAAAAATGGGGCTTATTCTCGCTGATTCGAGGGTGGGTTTCAAATGATATGCCTTGTGTAGGGGGAGGAAAAATATCCACCCTAGAAAATAGAGCGATAAAACAGAGGAGCAACAGATGTACAACGATGACGATTTGAACTCAGCGGTGCAAGTGGGCATTTTCAGCCGCGATGCGGTGGCGGCGTTTCGCCAGCAGGTGGGTCAGCAGCGCAGCAGCAGCACGGTGGATGAGGAGCAGTTTCGACTCATTGGGGGTTTCAATGATTTTTTTGTCGTCATTGCGTGTCTGTTGATGCTGGTGTCAGTGAGCTGGATCGGCAGTGAAGTGGAGTCGTGGTTGGGGGCGATGTTGGCGGCGGCCACCGCTTGGGGTTTGGCGGAGTATTTTATCCGTGTTCGGCGCATGGCGCTGCCCTCCATTGTCTTGCTGCTGACTTTTGTGGGCGGTGTTTCCATGACGGCGTTGCTGTTTTTGGCCAGCCTAACGTGGTCAGAAGGCAATGATTCACCTGTAGTGGCTTTGATGGCGTGTCTGGCGGGTGCTGGGGCGGCGTGGTTACATTGGCGACGTTTTCAGGTGCCGATCACCGTGGCAGCGGGGGCGGTGACCTTGGTGGGTGCGGCGCTGTTTTCCCTGTTGGCGCTCTTTCCTGAGCTGAAAAACATCATGTTGTTGCTGGTGTTTGTTGCCGGTCTGCTGCTGTTTGCCTTGGCCATGCGCTGGGATGCGTCGGATACGCTGCGTCAGACGCGCCGTTCCGATGTGGCGTTTTGGCTGCATCTCGCCGCTGCGCCGTTGTTGGTTCACCCCATTTTTGCCTTGCTTGGGGTGTTGGATCAGGAGGGCGGTGTGCTACAGGCGTTGTCGGTGGGGCTGTTGTATCTGTTGATTGCGTTGGTGTCGATCTCCATTGACCGCCGAGCGTTGATGGTCTCGGCGCTGGTTTATGTGTTGTATGCCATTACTTTGTTATTGAGAGAGTACGGGGTGGTGAGTTTGAGCTTTGCTTTTGCGGCCTTGACCATTGGCGGCGGCCTGCTGGTGTTGTCAGCCTTTTGGCATCGTTGTCGTGAGTGGGTTTTGCCGTTTTATCCCAAGAAGATGAGAGCTTATTTTCCCGCGCTGAAGTAGGTTGGGTTAAGGCCAGAGGCCGCAACCCAACGGGGTGAGGAGTTAATTAAAGGTGGTGATTTTTTTGAGTGGCGCGTTAAAAATGCCAAGCCAAAGCGGCACTGACAACATCATCACGGCGCAAACTGTACAGTGGGCTGCCTTTATCCAGATTAATAAACGCACTGCCCTCAAGGGAAAGGGTGAAAGCTTCGCCTAAGCGCCGTGAACCTTGCAAGGTCAGGAGGGCTTCGCCGTTGTCCAGATCGTGCGTGAGCAAAAAGAGCAGTTGGCTGCTGGCTTCATCGTTGAGGGTCAGACGCACTCCGGCCATTAGATCATTGCCGAACAGACTTTGTTCGCGGCTGTCCTGTAGCCATTCGCTGATCAGGGTCAGATCCGTTGCACTCTCAAATAGACCGTACCAACTGTACTCGAATCCCAGCGCGCTGGCGTGGCTGTCGCTTTGATTTTGTTGCCGTTTCACGGCTTCGAGCTTCCACAACCAGGCCTCTTGCACCCACTGCAACTCTAAACCCACCTGCTGAAGCTGAGCGTAGTAGGGAATCAGGCTTAGACCCGTGGGGCTGAACTGGGGTAAAAATTGCGGTGTTCGGTCGGTGCCGTTGAAATAAGAGAGGGCGATTTCCCACTCATCAAGACTGGTGGCGTAACGCAGGGCGTAGTCGAGGTGTTGAGCGCCATCACTGCTCTGATAACGCGCTTTTTCGCTGATGGGCAGTTCGGCGCGCAGCCGTCCCTTTTCACTAGCAAAGGTGCGCTTTCGAAAACCGGGCAGAAGGTACGCATCCAACAGCCCCCAATCGCGTTCCAGAGAAAGCGCCAACATAGGCTGACCTAATTTGGCATCGCCGCGCAGCGATTCCAGCGTGTCGGTCTGATTGATGATGTCCACCAAATGCACCGCTTCCGTGACCCCCCAAAACACTTTACCCACCCCCGCTTTCAGCTCGATGGAATCACCACTCCAACTGTAAAGCAGCTCGCGCAGATCGGCGTGACTGCGGTTTTCGTCGCTGCTGTCAAGGCGGACAAAGGCGCTGAAGTCCAGCAAACCGTTGTCACCAACAGGGCTGCTGAACTGCGGTTGCAGATAAAGTGAATTGTTGTGCTGATCTTGGGCGGCGAACTGGGGCGAGTCAAAAAAGAGCCGTTGTTCAAGGCCAACTTGACCAAACCACTCTCCTTGGGCGCTGCTCAATGTTAAGCAGCCGAGCAGTAGCACGCCGGTTTTTTGCCATCTGTTCATTTTTTATCTGGCTCGTTTGAGGCTGTTGCGGCTGAAATCTTTGGCTTTTAGGCCGGTTTTAAAACGGTAGTTGCTAAAGTGCAGGAGAGTGCTTTTGCCACTGGGGTGATTTTTCATCTGCAGTTCATCGGCGCGCCAAAATTGATTCAGATAGAGTTGATAACCGCTGGCGGTGAGGGTTTTGATCAGGCTGTTTTTACGGTCATAAAAGTCCATTTTCTGCATTCGGTAGTGTTCTTTGTCGAGCCAAATCACTTGACGGCGATAACCGGATTTTTTGTCTACTGGAATGCGTTCCAATACATAGGTTTCAACGCCGTTGAGGGTCTCGTCACGCAGCCATTTGTGCTGGTATTTCTCCACTTCTTGGCTGGAGAGGTCTTCGTAGGCGAATTCACTGCCCATAAAAGGCCCTGATTTGTTGCTGGAGCTGATGCGTTTAATCCGTTTCAGCGCAGGCAGATAGAGCCATTGATCGTCGCTTTTTGTTTTGTGGGTGTAGGTGAGCATGGCGGTGCCTTTGACATCTCGGGGTTCGCTGAAGATGCTCATGGCTTTGTCGCCATCGCCCTCTACCTCTAGGGTTTTGGTTTTGATCTGGCGGATGCTTTTTTGGCCGTGGCGGTTGCTCAGTTCCATTTTCAGATCGACGATTACGTCTTGAAAGCCGTTGTCGCGTTGATCGGCTTCTTGAGCGATCTCCAGACCGCGCTCTTCGGCGCTTTGGCTAAAGGCGGTTAGTGGGCTACAGATCAGCAGAGTGCTGAAGATCAAAGGTGAGAGTTTCATAGGGTCGCTCCTGAGGTTTGAGGCGTTTGAATTGAATGGTCTGTGGTGCTGTTTTGGCTCTTTTTATCACCGCGATCCAGTAGCATCAACAGCGGTGGCAAGCAGAAGACATCCAAGATCAGCGCGATGCTGATGGCCATTGCTGTGAGGATGCCCATGTCGGCGTTGATCTTAAAGCCCGACAGAATCAGGGTGGAGAAGCCCAGCACCAAGACTACGGTGGTGATAACCAAAGCACGTCCGACGGTATGAAAAGCATAACGCACCGCCTCTTCGGCGTTTTTGCCCAGTTCGGTGCGGGCGCGTTGGTATTTGCTCAGAAAATGCACCGTGTCGTCCACCACGATGCCGAGGGTCAGGGTGCCAACAATGGCCACCGTCAGACCCACTTCGCCGACAAAAAAGCCCCAGATGCCAAAGGTCATCAGAGCGGGGAATAGATTCGGTACCAGACTCAGCAGTCCCAAACGCAGGCTTTTCAGGGCGGCGATCAGCAGCAAAGAGATCATCAGCAGAGCGATCAGGGTGCCACTCAACATCTGATCAATATTGGTTTTGCTGATGTTGCTGAACATCATTGAGATGCTGGCACCGTGGGTTTGCATGGTTTTGGGGGCGTATTGCGCCAACCAAGCGCGGGCATGTGCATCGGTTTCACGGATCTGTTTTGAACTGGCACCGTTGACCAGTACGATCATACGAGTGGAGGATTTATCCACATTGATCTGGTCGTTGAGATCCAAGCCGTAGGGCAGGCTCATTTCGTACATCAATAGATATTGTGCCG
>JAUZRS010000014.1 GCA_030950195.1 Gammaproteobacteria bacterium
TTGGTTTGGGTAGTGTGTATTAAAACGATGACATCTGTTTTTTAAAGGTGATTGAATCTGATGCAAAATATAAGTGGTGAAGCCGGTGATCCAGAGGTGCTGATGGACAACAGTTTGCTGGTTAAATCGGCAATCGAAGACTTCGAAGAGAAAATGGTGGCGAAATTTGTGGATGAAATGGCACTGGTGTACATCATCGGTGCTTTTTCAGCGGGAAAATCTCGTTTGGTGAGAGAGTTGTTGCGTTCTTATAATCTGGCTCATCTGCTGCCCATCAGTTCACAAGATCGGCAAAGTGCTCTGCCACTGGAGATTACTTACAGTGATAAAGCGTGTCTGAAGCAGATTGATATTAAAAATACCACTGAAGTTGAGTTGAAAGAGTATCCCAGCCGACAAGCGCAGAAAAACTATGATTCTCAGCGGCACTGCCTGCGTTTAGAAGTACCTGAATCGGCATTGTCATTAGGTGATGTCAGTCTGATCAGTGCGGAAGAGGGCTTGAAGCGTTTGGTGATGAAAGACATGCCTGGCTGGAATTCCGGTGACTCCTTTGTCTCAGAGAATCCACTGACCAGTGGGCTGGTGCACGATAACAATTTAAGTTTGGTTTATGTGGTGAGAGCAAATGGCGTTGATGGTCAGGATGATGTGGATCGGCTGAAGGCTGTTTTTGTGGCTGCGGAAGATGGCGAAGCCTATTTTTACAATAACGTCAATGTGGTGGTGGTGGTTACGCGCTGTGACGATGTTGCTGAGTTTGAAGGTATTCGCACCCGTGTGACGGAAAAAATGGATCGTTTGGTGAAAGAGGCTGAACTGGAAGATGAGTTTAATTTGACTGTTTTGTGTGTTGATTTTGGCAAAGAGTCTGAAAAACGGGATCATTCTGTTTTTATTGCTGATTTTTGGCAGGCAATCTTAAAGCCCATCGAAGCGGATAATGGATCCAGTAGGGGGGCGAGCGCTTCTTTGGCCAAACAGGTGGCTCATTGGAAACCTGAATGGGACATACGATCCAAACTCGCCTCCTCTTTGCAGTTGTTGCGGGCGGCGAAAACCTCCATTGAAGGGTTTAAAAAAGAGGGTGAGTTTATTTTGCATCTGAATTCCACTCGGTTGATGGGCTTGTCTGTAGAGCAGAAGAGGAAAAAAATCGCGGTGGCTTGGAAAAAGCAGGCCGGTGAGTGGCAACATTCCAGTGAAGCAGTTAAGTCTCTCACTTTAGCCAAGGATCACCCCTTGGCGTTGTGGTGGAACGAACACTACTGGTTGCGAGGGTTGTCTTTGAAGTTGCAAAAAGTGGATCGCTTGTTTGCAAAAATGGAAGAGACTGTTGCTGCTTTTCCAGAAAAAGAAGTTGAATTACAAGGGTTTTTTACAGATAAGATGGAAATAGCGTATGTAGAGGCGAGGGGTTCTCTGTTTTCCAGTTTTTATTGGGTAGGCGAAGCGCTGGAAAACAGGTTGAAAGGTGAGGGGCAGGATAAAGTAGTGGCGACATTGCTCTCTTTGTCCATTATTGATGCAAAGTATTCGGATTATCGAAATTTATTTGATGTGGTTGAAGGAAAAAAATAATGAATAACACCGTTTTAAGTGCTGCTTTGGCCGAAAGAAAAGAAAAAGTAGCAAAGGTTCTGACCTATCTTGAAAAAACTGAAGAAATTTTTAATGAGCACTCCAGTAAGGAGCTGAAGGCTTCTTGTGCTGATTTATCCGCCATTCGACAAGGTTTGGAGTCGGATAAAGTGCGCATCGTGGTGATCGGGGAATTCTCCCGTGGCAAGTCACGTCTGATTAATGCTTTGCTGGGGATTAATTTATTGTCTTCATCACCGCAGGTTACAACAGCAATTAATACCTTTTTGCAGTCTCCAGAAGAGGGGCGAGAGGGTGAAAAGTACATCCGCTTGAACTTTATTGAAGACAATCGAGACGATGAGGAGTTGAGTTGGGGTGACGATAACGTATTGGAACGCTGGGGCACGGAGTTGGATAAAAACAACCGTGATGCGCGGCGTGATTTAAAACGCATTGATGTGTTTGCGCAGCATGAGTTGTTGGATAAAGGTTTGGTGATTATTGATACCCCTGGTCTGGAGTCGGTGGTTGAGCATCATGAAGAGATCACACGTGATGCCATTGCCAGCTCGCACATTGCCATTTGGGTGCAGAGTGTGGAGCAGTTGGGTGGCAACAGCCGTGAGTGGCAGTTTCTTACCGGTACGATTCAGAACTCCTTCCGCAAGTTTTTAACCGTGGTGAACATGTGGGATAAAGTGTTGGAGCCAGAGGATGACCATGACAGAGAAAAATCAGAAACAGAGCGGGTTGCAGAAAAACTCGCCATTGTGCAGGATAATTTTGCCAGGCATCTACCAAATCTCTCCGGCAGTGATTTAGTACAGATTACAGATAAAAATAATTTGATGGGGGTCAGTGCAAAGTGGGCTTTAAGTGAGGATGCCGAGCAGAGAAGGCGTTCGGGCGTGGAGCAGTTGATTGGGCGTATCTCGGATCTGTGCAGCTCAGGTGATGCGAGTAAAGAGGTTTTTTTCACGCCACTGAAAAAATTACAGACGATTCAAGGGCAAATATTGAGCGGTTTAGAGGCGCAGTTGCAGCAGTTGAGCGAAGCAACGGACTTGAAGCAGCAGGAGCAGGAACTGGAGTCTCTTGATGCCTATATTACAAATCAGACCTTGGAGATGAAACAAGCTGAGAATGAACATCGTGAGGAGCATCGTTTGGCAGCTGCGGAGATTATCTCGGCGGTGCAGGAAAAACTGGTGCAGCCTTTGGTTTCATTGAAAGACGAGATGGAAATTGCCTTGACAGAGGATTATGTGCGGCGTGAAGTTGAGGCGGGGCGGAAGAAAATCTCTCTGCCCAGAGAGGCCAAAAACCGTTACATCAAGGTAACGAAAGAGGTGGATGCGGTGTGGGGTGAACAGCAGACCGAAATTGAACGTCATTTGCAGGGTCTAAAAGCAGAGTATCTGGAGCAGATGAAAAAACAGACCGGAGAACTGAAGCAGCAGTTGGTGGGCATTGCTCCGGATCTGCCGGAGATTAAAGTGGATGTGCAGGTCAATTTGAGTTCAATCATCGAATATCAGCAGAAACGTCTGGAGTTGGAAAAGGCGTTGGAAATGCACGAAGCTAAAAAGGATGAGTTGGAGGTAGAAGCGGCCAATGTGCCGAATATGGCAGCGCAGGTGCATGCAGCACAAGCGGCCTACGAGCGGCAAGCACGGCAGTTGGAGAATTTAGGTTCGCAGCCCAGTCCAGATTCTATGAGAGAACCCTATACAGTGGAAGAGGCTGGAATGTACAGTGATGCTAAATATGGAGAAAGGACATCTTACGATGACTCTAACGTAACGGCCTACAAAGAAGAGCGTGCTGAAATCAAAGGAAAATTAGAGACACGCGAAGATGCTATGGAGCGTTTGATGGCAGAAGCGTCTGCCAACGACGCGAAAAAAGTTAAGTTTGAAGTGTTGCAGCGTAAAGCGGAAAAGCGCTGGGAAAAAGAGGAGAAAAAAAGAGCAGCGGCAGAGCAGAAAGAGGCCAAGGCGCGGACTGAAAAAACCGCTGAGGTGCTGCGGAGTTTAAAACAGAGCACCTTGGGTGAGTTGAGCCAGCGTATTGCCTTTTTGAAAAAGAATATGGACAGCTCAATCAAACAGCTCTTTGATGATCAGTTGGATTCTTTATTGTTGTTGGTGGAAAATGAATTTATGCAGCCACTCAAAGCCAAGCGTGCTGATCGTGCCAAAATACAGACGGTTTTAGAAAAGGGCAAAGAAGAGGTGTCTCGCTGTCAGGCTACGTTAAGCGCGGCGAAAAAAGAGTTAAGCGACGTGATGAATTTGACTGAAATGGCCATGGTCGGGGGATAAATTGATGAGCAACATGGATTTACAGAACCTGCATGCTGAACTGCCGTGTTTAAGCGAAAAAATAGCCCGTATTGCGGATAAAACCGTGTTGGCTCATTCGCCGCTCAGCGTCTGTTTTGTGGGGGAATTTTCGACGGGAAAAAGCAGCTTGATCAACAGTTTGTTGGGTGAGTCGCTGTTGCCAACGGCTTCCGAAGAGGCCACCGCATTGCCTACGTTTATCGAATACGCCGATCAAGTGCAGAGGGAGTTGCTTGATGTGCAAGGGGGGCGTACTGCAATTAGCGCCGAGGCGTTTGTGCAGTACATAACCGAAGCCCCTGAAAACAGTTTTTGTTCGCGGTTGCTCTACCCAGCGGAGTGGTTACGTGAATTGATTTTGGTTGATCTGCCCGGGTTGGGCAGCACTTCACAACGCCATCGTGCCTATACAAACGCGCAAATTTCGGCCTCAGATGTCATTGTGTATCTGCTCTCTTCTCGTGGGGTTACGCAAGGTGATCTGGATCTGCTGCGGGTGGTGAAAGAGAACAGAAAAAAAGTGATGGTGGTGGTGGGAAAGTGGGATGGCATCGAGTCTTCCATTAAAGAAGGTGAGCAAGCGCCGGATCTGTGCGATTGGGGCACGACGTTGTTGCAAAAAACTGGTTTGGATCTAGATCTGGTGGGGGTGAGTAAATACGGTCATGGGCATGACAAAATAGTGCGCTTTTTAGCTCAATCAAAAGCGGAAGTTGCTGCTATTCGAGAGCGTCGCTTTCAGGCGGAGTTAAGCCCTATTTTACAAAATCGGCTGGTGGAACTGGAGGCGGAAAAACAGGTGTTGGGCGCAGCGACAGCGGAGCAAAAGAAGAGCTTGCAAGAGGCGTTGTTGTCAGAACGAGCCGGATTGTTGGAGCTGAAACAGAGCGTCTATGAAAAAAGCAATCTTGATCAAGCGCAGTTGAAAAAAAGCACCTCGTCTGTGGTGGAAAAAGAGAAAACAGAACTGTTGCAGGCGTTGCAGGCGTTGCAGGCGTTGCCTGCCATCGAGCAGGAAAAGGATTGGCCGATTTTTTTGGAGGCCGCCTATCAGCAACTGCAACATCGTTTGAAAACCTTGGCCACCGAATTGGAAAGCAGCTCCAATCAGTATGGGGACATGGCTGCGTTGATGGGCGATGTGAAAAAAATTGACCTGCATCTGCCGACTCCAGAAAAGATCTGTTTTAGTGATTTTCTTGACTCGGGGCGTTTGGAACAGCTGCATGAAGAGTGTCGGGTGAAGCAAGCAAAAGTCGAAGATGAAAAGCAGAATATAGAACGGATTCCCGATGTGGATCTGGATGCGGCCTGTCAGGATGTGCAGATGCTGCAAATGGAGCAACGCACTGTGGCTCAGCAGGAGTTGCCGCGTGTTTTGCAGCAGGTCGAAGGTTCAAATGCTGCGGGTAAAGTAGGCAAGGCAGTGGGTACGTTCTTGGACATCGGTTTGATATTTTTAGCACCGCCAACAGCGGCGACCAAAGGAGCGGCGGTGGTTGGTGCAGGAGCGAAGGCGTTAAAAACAGCAAAAGTGGTCGGTGGCGCTTTAAAAAAAGTGAAAGAGACAGCATCAACACTGGATCCGGTGATTAATTTTACCGAGAAGCTCTCTCTCAGTTATTGGGGGGAACGCATAGGAAACAGTTTTGATACAGCACCAAGCAGTAGGGAGGTTGTTGATCCTGAAGCAGAAGCAGAGCAGCGCCGCGTGTTGAATGAGTACACGCAGAAAATATCGGAAAAACGCAGGGAGCTGATGCGTTTAGAACAGTTGCGGCAGCAGCGTGATTACAGTGAATTTGCTTTAGAAGAGCATCTTAAACAGCAGCAGCAACTGGAGAGGAAAATAAAACAGCTTGAGTCGGCTGCTGTGAATGCCGAGCGTGAGGCGAAAGCTGAGGCAGAACAGCAACGCAAACAAGTGCAGAAAAATTATCGACAGCAGGTGGTTGATCAGAATGTGAATTCATTAGGGCAACAGGCGCGCTCCATGACGCAGTTGATTGCGCAGCACTGTAAGTCCTATTGGCAAGAGGAGATTAAGGTGGTGTTACAGGATAAAATTGACTCTATCGACTCTTTGGCAGAGAAGATTCAGATGGCACCACAGCATCAGCAAGAGCAGTTGGTGCTGTTGCAAAACAGAGTCGAAGGTGTTCAGAAGGTTATCGCTTCTCTTGAGGGATAGGGCTGTTTATTTTTTGAAGAAGTGTTGCTTTGGATCGAAATAACATTGGATTTTTTTTGCAGGATACGTCTGTAGCAGAGGTTTTGAATGACTATCTCGTGCTGTTGGCAGCTTCGACAAAAAAATTAAAAGAGAGTGAGCGAAGTCTGATTGATTTGCGTATGAGAGAGTCTCAACTGTCTCTAGACAAGAAGAAGCTAACGGAAGAAAAAGAGCAGTTGCGAAGAGAAAAAAACAACTTTGATAAGAGAGTGTTGTCTGGAAGAAAACGAATGTTACAAAAAAAGAAAAATAAGCTGGATTCTGAGGAAGGCTATCTTAAAAAACGCGAGGATTATTTGAATGTAAAAGAGTCTCGTTTGGACATAAAAGAAAAGCGTTTGGATATTGTAGAGTCAATGTTGGCAAATAGAGAAAAATTGGCTTAAATACCCTTTTAATGGTTTTGCTGTGCGTTCTTATTTCTGAGGTTGGTTTATGAGTTCTGATGTGTTAAGTGATTTTTTGCATAAAAATCAAGATCCAAAAGTGCTGAATGATTATTTGAGTTTGTTGGCCTATTCGGCACAAAAAACAGACAGTGTTCATGCGTTAGTGGCACTGAGGGCAGAAAACGAGGAGCTTAAAG
>JAUZRS010000140.1 GCA_030950195.1 Gammaproteobacteria bacterium
ATAAAATTGATAGCACGACAAATTTATTGACCATTTTCCTTCTCCTTATTCACATAAATATGTATTAGCCAGACAAGCTCCTCCAGCTATCACCCAACATCCAGATACTCTCTAGACGAAAAAAGATCTAGAATAGTGGAAGCTAAAGCCATACACAAGCCAAAACCCTAGAACCTGATGAGCGAATAACAAAGCCCACCCCCCCCAAACAGTGGCTTCGATCCCACTTAGCAACAAAACCGGTCGTAACCGCCCACCATCACGGTCTATACTTCGTTTAATTCACCACCTGATCCGTTATGGCACTACTTTAGCAGTCATAAATCATAGAGCGAGAAACCGTGGAGGAACCGCGCATCATGAGCGACAGGGATAACAACGCACACCCCAGCACCGAACCCGACACCTACCTCAACGGAGCCAACAGCGCCTACCTAGAACAGCAGTACGAACAGTACCTAAGCAACCCCAACGCCCTCGACCTGCAATGGCGACAGCATTTTGACCGACTGCCGAAAAAAGACCCACGCGCCCCCGCCGAAATCTCAGAAGCAGAAATTCGCCAACAGTTCTACCGCTTTGCCGACAGCAGCCAAAACGCAGGCAGCAACTGCAACATCAGCTTGGCACACGAACGCCAACAGGTGCGGGTGTTGCAACTCATCAACGCCTACCGGTTTTTCAGCCATCAAGCCGCCAGTTGCAACCCACTGGGCAACGCCATCTCCGCCAACCTCTCAGAGCTGACCCTCGCCTACCACCAATTGACCAAAAATGACCTCGACACGGTCTTTCAAACCGGCTCATGGGTCGGCCCCGTCGAAGCCACCTTGCAAGAAATTCTGCACGCCTTGCAGCGCACCTACGGCAGCAGCATCGGTTTTGAATACATGCACATTCTTGAAACCGAAGACAAACGCTGGCTGCAACACCGCATCGAAAGCGTGCAAGCGCACCCCAAAGTCAACCACGCAACGCGCCGCTGGCTGCTGCAACGCCTCACCGCCGCCGAAGGCATCGAACGCTACCTGCACGCCAAATACGTCGGCCAAAAACGCTTCTCACTGGAAGGGGGCGAGAGCCTGATCCCGATGATGTCCGAACTGATCGAACGGGCGGGCAGCAAGGGCGTAGAAGAGATCGTCATCGGCATGGCACACCGAGGGCGGCTTAATATGCTGATCAATATTTTGGGCAAAACCCCCGCCGCCCTCTTCTCCGAATTTGAAGGCCAACACACCCAGCGCCACAGCGACGGCGACGTTAAATACCATCAAGGCTTCTCATCGGACATGCACACCAGCGGCAAAAACGTGCATCTGGTGCTGGCCTTTAACCCCTCACATCTGGAGATCGTCGCACCGATGGTGGAAGGCTCGGTACGCGCGCGTCAAGATCGCCGCAACGACCCCCACGGCGACACGGTGCTGCCCATATCCATCCACGGCGATTCCGCTTTTGCCGGACAAGGAGTGGTGATGGAGACCCTCAGCCTGTCGCAGTCACGGGGCTTCTCCACCAAAGGCACGATTCACATCGTCATCAACAACCAGATCGGTTTCACCACCAGCAATGTGCAAGACACGCGCTCCACTTTTTACTGCACCGACATCGCCAAAATGATCAATGTGCCGGTCTTTCACGTCAACGGTGACGACCCCGAAGCGGTGCTGTTTGTCACCCAGTTGGCGCTGGACTACCGCATGGCCTTTAAAAAAGACGTGATCATTGATCTGGTCTGTTATCGCCGTCAGGGTCACAACGAAGCAGACGAACCCTCCGCCACCCAACCAATGATGTACCAACACATCCGCTCCATGCCCACCACCCGCGCCCTCTACGCGCAAAAACTGGCGCAAGAGGGGGTGATTCAAAGCGGCGAAGCGGAACAGATGATCGAAACCTACCGCGCACAATTAGAACAAGGCGGCAGCGTCGCACCACAGCAAATCCTCGACCCCGCCTTTATGCAGCAATACGGCCTCGATTGGCGACGCTTCAAAGGCCACAAATGGAACGTCCACCACGACAGCCGCTACGATCTGGCGCACTTGCGCGAGCTGGCCAGCCAGCTGCACCAACTGCCACAGGGCTTCACCTTGCACCCTCGGGTGGAGAAGATCCGCGACGACCGGCGCAAAATGAGCGCAGGCGCGCTGCCCATCGACTGGGGCTACGCTGAAACCCTCGCCTACGCCACCCTACTGAAACAGAACTACTCCATCCGCCTCTGCGGTCAAGACAGTGGTCGTGGCACCTTTTTTCATCGTCACGCCGTGTTGCACAACCAACAAGACGGCGAAAGTTACGTGCCGCTGCGCAACCTCAAAGAGGTGGAGAGTAACTTTCTGGTCATCGACTCCCTGCTCAGCGAAGAGGCGGTACTGGCCTTTGAGTACGGTTACTCCGCCACCAGCCCCGACCACTTGGTCATCTGGGAGGCGCAGTTTGGTGACTTTGCCAACGGCGCTCAAGTGGTCATC